>JAFQKB010000047.1 GCA_017397125.1 Clostridia bacterium
AAGGCGCCGCCGCCGTGGCGGGCATAGCCGCCATAGGTATCCACGATGATCTTACGGCCGGTCAGACCGGTATCGCCCTGGGGGCCGCCCACCACAAAGCGTCCGGTGGGGTTGACGTAGATCTTTGTATCGTCGTCCAGTAGATGAGACGGGATGATGGGACGGATGATCAGCTCGATCACGTCCCGGCGGATGGTATCCAGCGACACGGAGCTGCTATGCTGGGTAGATATCACAACTGCATCCACCCGGGCGGGCTTGTTGTCCCGGTATTCCACGGTGACCTGCGCTTTGCCATCGGGACGCAGATAGGGGAGAGTGCCGTCCTTGCGCAGCTTGGTGAGCTGCTTACACAGAGCGTGGGATAGGGAGATGGGCAGCGGCATCAGCTCAGGGGTCTCGGTACAGGCGTAGCCAAACATCAGACCCTGGTCGCCGGCGCCGATGCGGTCGTAGACATCCTCGGAGCTTTCACGGCTCTCGATGGCCTCGTTGACACCCATGGCAATGTCCGGGGACTGCTCATCGATAGCGGTCATAACGGCACAGGTAGCGCTGTCAAAGTTGCCCTCCTCGCCGTTGTAGCCAATGTCCTTGACCACCGACCGGGCAATAGAGGGGATGTCCACGTAACAGCTGGTGGTGATCTCGCCCATTACCATCACCATGCCGGTGGTGCAGGCGGTCTCGCAGGCTACGTGGGCGTTGGGGTCCTGAGCCAGGATGGCATCCAGCACCGCATCGGAAATCTGGTCACAGACTTTATCGGGATGACCCTCGGTCACCGATTCGGATGAAAAATAATGCTTATTCATTCTATGTACCTCCTTGATTCATCAAAAAACGCTCGGCTGCAGCCGAGCGTTTTGGAAGATCCTCATCTTTCGGTTGCACCGCAGGAATTAGCACCTTATGGTATACACAGGTTGCCGGACATCATCGGGCCTGATCCCTCCGTCACTCTTGATAAGGTATGTAATTTTCGTGTTGTATTATAATGCAAACCCGGTCATTTGTCAACCATTAAATTATACCTTTCCAGGATAGCAGAATCAGCACCAGCGTCGCCAGCACAAACAGGGTGATCAGCCACACCGGAATGCGGCTCTTTTTACCCACCGCCTCGGCAGGGGGCAGCAGCCGTGCGGCGCGAAGCGCAGAGGAAACCGTTTTGTACAGCAGCATGGTCAGCGCAGCGTTGATGGAACCCTTGAGCAGGTTAAAAGGAGCAAATACAGGCAGCAGCATACCGGCGATCTCGGACCGGGATACGGTCATATACAAAGGCGTAATGAGGTAGTTCCACAGCACCATACCGGCGGTGGTCAGCAATGCGCCGCAGATCAGGCCGATCACTGCACCGGACAGCGTGCGCTTGCGGTGATAGATCAGTGAGGCCGTACATACAAATAGGCAGGAGGAAATGATGTTCATAGCCAGACCGATGGCGCCGGTGGTACTGAAGGTGACCATCTCCAATAGCGCTACCACCACCGCCATACACGCACCGGCCATAGGTCCGAATAAAAAGGCGCCGATGGTCAGCAGCACGTCTTTGGGCTCGTAGCTAAGGAAAAGAACGACCGGGATGCGGACAAAGAATACCGCCGCATACGAAAGGGCCGTCAGCATAGCCATAACGGTCAGGCGGCGTAACCGCCAGGTGGTTGTATTTTGCATAACAATACCTCCTGAGTAAAATAAATAAGTGCCTTACGATACAGGTCGATCGCAAGGCACACAAAAAACGTCTGTGTATCTTCTTTCATCCGGACTGTACCGTCGGTACCGGAATTTCACCGGTTCGGCACTCATAGAGTGTTAGCGGACTGTCACCGCCGGTGGGGAATTGCACCCCGCCTTGAAGATCGGATTCATTTTTGTATATTGTACTACAAAATCGAAAAAAGTCAACTGTTTTTTCTTCAATCACGCATAGCGGTGTAATAGCCCACAGCCATGCGATCGCAGCGCTCGTTTTCAGGGTGTCCCTGATGCCCCTTGACCCACACGAAATCCACTTTGTGCCGCTCCAGTAGAGGGAGCAGTTGCTCCCAAAGGTCCACGTTGAGGGCAGGCTTTTTATCTGCCTTGCGCCATCCGTTGCGCTGCCAGCCGTATACCCAGCCCTTGGTAACCGCGTCTATAACGTATTTGGAGTCACTGGTTAACCGGACGTGGCAGGGCTCCTTCAGAGCGGTCAAACCCCGGATCACGGCGGTGAGCTCCATGCGGTTGTTGGTGGTCTCCCGTTCGCCGCCGCAAAGCTCTTTTTCGAAGCCTTCGTAGCGGAGAATGGCACCCCAGCCGCCCTTTCCGGGGTTGCCGGAGCAGGCACCGTCGGTGTATAGTTCGACAAATTTCATAGCATTACCTCCGATGGGCGGTGCAATACCGTCGTTACAAACCCATTATAGCAAGAAAATTCCGTTATCGCAATAGGTAATATGGCAATTTGTGCCCATACTAACCATACCCGTAGTCGATAGCTATCACTTGACATTTTTTATTATATGCGGTATGATACTAGCGATGTTTCGTGATCGGATGAGCCAACGCCGGATGTGGAACGGTGTCGGCTGTTTGCCCCCTTGTTATGTATGCGGAAAAGGACGGGTGCGGAGCCCGTCAGCCGAAGATTTTCGGCAGAAAAACACGGTTAATTTGCAGACGCACATCCCTACGGGCAGCCTCACCGTTTCGGTGGGGCTGAGGTTCGTTATTTGAGTTGTTCGGAAACATCCTTATAGAAATGGAGGAAAATCATGTCTGAGAAAAACAAAAAGCAAAATTACAGACAGCCTGACAATCGAGGTAAAAAGCAGCCGGAGCAAAAACAGCGCCCGGCACAGAAAAACAAACCTATGACGGCGGCGAAGGCGGCCTCTCACGCATCGGCTATGCAGGCGGAGAATGCTCCCCGCACCGGCAAAAAGCCTTATCGAGGAGGCCACAATAATAAAAAGCCGGCCGGTGCACCGGCTCTGCCCATTCACTACACCATTCTGGGCGGTCTCAATGAGATCGGTAAGAATATGGCGGTGCTGGAATACGGCGACGATGCCATCCTCATCGACTGTGGTATGTCCTTTCCGGATGAAGACCTGCTGGGCGTTGACGTCGTATTGCCGGACTTTTCTTATGCGCTGAAGATCAAAGATAAAATTCGCGGCATTTTCATCACTCACGGCCACGAGGATCATATCGGTGCCCTGCCGTATCTGCTCAAGCAGATCGATATTCCGGTATACGCCGGCCGTCTGACGGTGGCGCTCATCGACTCCAAGCTGAAAGAGCACGGCCTGTCCGGCAAGGCCCGCCTGCACGTGGTCGAGGCCGGCGGTGTAATTCATATTGGAAAGCAATTTTCTGTGGAGTTTGTGGCGGTGAACCACTCCATTCCGGATGCAATGGCTCTGGCCATCAAGACACCCTTGGGTTACGTGGTGCACACCGGCGACTTTAAGGTGGATTTCACCCCGGTTATGAGCAACATCATTGATCTGCCCCGCTTTGGTGAATTGGGCAGCGAGGGCGTTTTGGCTCTGCTGGCGGACTCTACCAATGCGGAGCGCCCCGGATACACCCCCAGCGAACGCGTGGTAGGCGAGAGCTTTGCCAATCTGTTCCGTAAGGCGGAGAACAAGCGCATTATTGTAGCTACCTTCTCCTCCAATCTGCCGCGTATCCAGCAGATTATGTCCGCCTCCGCCCGTGACGGGCGCAAGGTGGCGGTCTCCGGCCGCAGTATGATCAACTTTGTTAATATTGCCCAGGAACTGGGCTATCTGCATATCCCGGAGGGTCTGCTCATCGATATTGATGCCATCAACCACTATCCCAAGGAAAAGGTTACGCTGATCACCACCGGCAGCCAGGGCGAGCCGATGTCCGCTCTGTCCCGGATGGCGTTTTCTGACCACCGCAAGGTGGAGGTAGGTCCGGACGATTATATCATTATCTCGGCTACCCCCATCCCCGGCAACGAAAAGACGGTGAGCAAGGTGGTCAACGAGCTTATGCGCCGCGGTTGTGTGGTTGTATACGAAAAGATGTACGACGTACATGTGTCCGGTCACGCCTGCCAGGAGGAACTGAAGATCATCCATTCTCTGACCCGACCGAAGTTTTTCATTCCGGTCCACGGCGAGCAGAAGCATCTGTACAAGCACGCCGCCCTGGCGCATGCCATGGGCATGCCGGAAAAGAACGTACTGATCACCGAGATCGGTAAGACTATCGAACTGACCGCCGAAAAAATGGCTGTGGTCGGGTCGGTACCGGCGGGCCGCGTGCTGGTGGATGGCCTGGGCGTGGGCGACGTGGGCAGCATCGTGCTACGCGACCGCCGCCACCTGGCAGAGGATGGCCTGATCGTGGTGGTGGCCACGGTGGACAGCTCCACCGGCGAGATGGTATCCGGTCCGGATATCGTCACCCGCGGCTTTGTGTACGTTCGCGAGGCAGAAACGCTGATTGACGAGATCCGTGACGTAGCCCGTCGGGCTCTGGAGGATTGCTGCCGCAATCCCCGCTGCGATTGGGCCACGATGAAGAGCCGTGTGCGGGATGATCTGTCCCGTATGCTGTTCCAAAAGACCAAGCGCAGCCCCATGATTCTTCCCATCATCATGGAGGTTTGATTGATCATTAAGGAGGTGCGAATATGAGGCGTTATTATGGGCTGTTTGCATTGGTGGCTGCGGTGGTATTGCTGTTATCCGGAGCCAGCGCTGTGGTATTGTCCTTATATTCGTCTACTCTGTTTTGGATCCCGCTGGCGCTTCTGCTTGTGGCGGTAGTGGGCACGGTTGTGTGCATCGTGCGGTTTCGGCAGATGGCCACTCGTTTGATCCGCCGCCTGGCCAGCCACATCGACCCGGATCGTAGAGCGGCGCTGGAATCATTTCCGTTGCCGCTGCTATTGCTGGACACCAACGGCGACGTTTTGTTCAGCAACGGACATTACGTCCACGAGGTGGCGGACGACGCTGCACCGGTGGCGGGCACATCCATTGACCGATTGTTTCCGGAACTAAAACCGGATGCATTAACATCCAAATCGGTTGTGGATGTGCAGAACGGTTCTCATAAGCTGACGGCCTATATCTCTGTTGTCAACGCTAAAGAGCAACAGAGATATGTTGTGTACTTTGTGGACAACACCGAACTGAAAAACACAGCCGAAGAATACGCAGCCACCCGTCCGGTGGTGATGCACATCTGCATCGACAATCTGGAGGAAGCTACCGAGCATTTACGTGCCGGCGACCGTGCCCGCATCAGCGGCCAGATCGAGACTATGTTGGAGGACTGGATCACCGCCGGCGGCGGTGTACTGCAGAAATACGGTAACGAGCGCTTTGTGGTGGTTACTGAGATGCGGCATCTCGACGCTATGACTGCGGATCGTTTTTCAGTACTGGATCGCGTGCGCAATGCATTCCCGGAGGCGGAAAAGAACATCACCCTATCCATTGGCGTAGGGGAGGGACAGACCATCCACGCCTGCCGGCAAATGGCCCGGCAGGCCCTGGATATGGCCCTTAGCCGAGGTGGAGACCAGGTGGCGATCAAGACGCTCAATGGCTACGACTTCTACGGCGGAAGATCCCGCGGCGTAGAACGGCGCACTAAGGTGCGCACCCGTATCATTGCACAGGCCCTGCACGAGCTGATAGGGGACAGTGACTGTGTTTTGGTGATGGGTCACCGCTATTCCGATCTGGATTGTCTCGGCAGTGGTGCGGCGCTGGCGATGGCTGTTCGGCGCATGAACATACCGGCTCATGTGGTTGTGCAGCGGGGCGCTACTATGGCCGGACGCCTGATCGACCGGTATGAACATATGCGGGTGACCGACCTGTTTATTGAGCCGTCAGCCGCACGGGAGCGTATGACCAAGAATACGTTGCTGATTATTGTGGATACACACTCCACCGGCATGCTGGATGCACCGGATTTGTACGATATGGCAGAACGTGTGGTGGTGATAGACCACCACCGACGTATGGTTAACTACATACAGGATGCGGTGCTCACCTATCACGAGCCCTCTTCCTCTTCCGCCTGCGAGCTGGTGGCCGAATTGCTGCCGTACCTGTTCGAGGAAAAAGTTGGCCGCGCCGAGGCGGAGGCGTTGCTGGCCGGTATTATGTTAGACACCCGCAATTTTGTGCTTCGCACCGGTGTGCGCACCTTTGAGGCAGCGGCCTATCTGCGGAGTCTAGGTGCGGATACGGTCACTGTGAAAAAGCTATTTTCTGAGAGCCTGGAGCAGTATCAATATAAGAGTGATCTGGTGTCTCAGGCTCAGGTATACCGTGACACCGCCGTTGCGGTGAGTGAGGTGGATTATTCCGATTACCGCACGGCTGCGGCGCAGGCTGCAGACGATTTGTTGTCGGTGCAGGGGGTGCTGGCCTCTTTTGTGGTCACGCCCATAGGCTCCCAGGTCAATATTTCCGCCCGCTCCTTTGGCGAGTGTAACGTGCAGCTGATTATGGAGACACTGGGTGGCGGTGGCCACCTGACCATGGCGGCCACTCAGATGACGGATACCACGGTAGCCGAGGCGGAAACCAAGCTCAAAGCGGCCATCGACCGCTATTTTGATCAAAAAGTAAACAACAACTGATGAATCATCACAGGAGGTTTTTCATATGAAAGTCGTACTGAAACAAGACGTAAAGGGACAGGGTAAGGCTGGCCAGCTGGTCAACGTGTCCGATGGCTATGCTCGCAACTTTCTTTTTCCCCGCCAGTTGGCGGTGCCGGCGGACGCTCAGGCTATGAACGAGCTGCGCACCAAGGAGGAGGCCGCCCAGTACCACGCCCGCGTGGAAAAGGAGGCAGCTCTGGAGGCCGCTGCTAAACTGAAGGATAAGACCGTTAAGATCTCGGCCAAGGCCGGCAGCTCCGGCCGCCTGTTTGGCGCCGTCACCACCAAGGAGGTAGCGGAGGCTCTTAATAAGCAGTTCGGCATCCAGGTGGATAAACGCAAGATCACCATGGATGACATCAAGGCCTATGGCACCTATGCGGCAGAGATCAAATTGCATGCCGGTGTGACGGCCACGTTCTCCGTAACGGTAAGCGAATAAGTGCAAAAATAAGGAAAGGTGGGTTTTCCTATGGCGGAAAAGACCACACAAGTGAATGACGGTCTGGGGCTTCCGTATAGTCTTGAGGCCGAGCAATCGGTGCTGGGTGCCGTGCTGGTGGACCCGGATAAGATCAATGAGATCGCGGATATTCTCAAACCGGAGTTTTTCTATCTTCCGGAGCATCAGTCTATCTTTAACGTGATGCTGCAGAAGATGATGAAGAATGAGCGTATCGATTTTGTCACCGTATTGGAATCACTGAAATCGGAGGGCTTTTTCTCGTCAGAGGACGGCAAGGCCTATTTGCTGAAATTGGCGAACATCGTGCCCTTTTTGTCCAATCTGCAGAATTATGCCAAAATCGTACGGGAAAAATACGAGGCCCGTTGTCTGATCAAAGCTGCCCGTGAGATTACCGAGTTGGCCATGGACCCGGCCACAGAAGCGGAAGATCTGTTGGATATGTCAGAGGAGCGCATCTACAATATCCGGCAGGGGAGACAGACCGGCGGTCTGCTGCCCATCCAGGAGGTGCTGGCCAGCAACTACGAGATGTTCCGCAAGCTGACGTCGGACGAGCGGGATCAGTATATCGGTATTCCCACCGGTATCTCCGCTTTGGACGAGGTTACCAGCGGTCTCAACCGCTCTGACCTGATCATTGTGGGCGCCCGCCCCGGTATGGGTAAAACCAGTTTTGCGCTGAATGTGGCCCGCAACGTGGCTATGCAGCAAAAGCGTGTGGTGGCTGTGTTTAACCTGGAAATGTCCCGGGAGCAGATGGTCAACCGTCTGCTGTCCTCAGAGGCCCGTGTATCCAGTCAAAAACTGCGCACCGGCAATCTCACACCGGATGAATGGAGCCGCATTTCGGCTGCCTCCAGCAGCCTGTGTCAGGCTCCCATGTTTCTGGACGATACGGCCAGCATCACAGTACCTGAGATGAAGGCCCGTCTGCGCCGTATTCACAATCTCGGTTTCGTGGTCATCGACTATCTGCAGCTGATGCACTCGCCCAAGCGGACGGACAACCGCGTACAGGAGGTCAGCGAGATCACACGAAGCCTCAAGATTATGGCGAAAGAGCTCAATGTACCCGTTATGGTGTGCGCACAGCTGTCCCGTGGCACCGAAAAGCAGGCGAATCACCGCCCGGCTTTGGCTGATCTGCGTGAATCCGGCTCTATCGAGCAGGATGCTGACCAGGTGCTGTTCTTGTTCCGTCCGCAATATTACAGCAACGCCGGCGATGATCCGACCAAAGCGCCTCCGTCGGACGTGGCGGAGGTTATCGTTGCGAAGAACCGTCACGGCGAATTAAAGACCGTAGAGCTGGCATGGGCCGGCGAATTCACCCAGTTTACCTCGGTGGATAAAAGGATGCCGGTATGACAAGGGATGACTTGACTGTAAAGGTGTTTGCCTTTACATCCAAGGATTGCCTTGTTTCTGCGCCATGTCACGTGGTGTTGGGCCTTTCTGGTGGTGCGGATTCAATGGCTCTGCTGCATATGTTGGTGCATTGGCCCGTGCCCGGCCTGCGGGTGTCTGCTGTCCATGTCCATCATGGGCTGAGGGGCGCCAATGCGGACCGGGACGAAACGTTTGTCCGGGATATCTGCGACCGATATGGCGTCGTTCTGACGGTGCAGCACGTGGACGTGGCAGAACGGGCATCCAATCAGCACATATCCGTCGAAGAGGCCGGCCGTACCGTTCGATACGAGATTTTCGAATCCATTCGCAAGGAATTGGGTGCGGATTATATTTTCACGGCGCACACCGCCTCAGACCAGGTGGAGACCTTGCTGATGCGTCTCATCCGCGGCACCGGTCCTGATGGCTTGGATGGCATTCAGGTGATCCGTGGTGCCATTCGGCGTCCCTTGCTCTGCTGCAATCGGGCGGAGATCGAGGCGTATTGTGCCCAGCACGACATTCCGTATGTTACCGACGAGACTAATATGGACGTGCAGTATACCCGCAATCGCATCCGACACGAGGTGTTACCCCTTTTGCGGCGCATCAACCCGGCTGCGGACGACGCACTTTTGCGTTTTCGTTATCACGTGCGTTTGGATTCAACGTACATGCGCGGTCTGAGCGGACAGGCGTTGGATAAGGCCAGACAAGAAAACGGTTACGATTGCTCTGTTTTCAATGAACAGCACTTTACGGTGCGGCGCCGTATGATCCTTTCCATAATGGACCGTGCCGGCGTTCCCGACATTGAAGAATCCCATATTCTTGCTGCCGAAAAGGTGATACACAGCAAAAATGGATCGGTTTCTCTGCCGGGTCGTAAGGTATTGGCGGCAGAGCAGGGGATCGTCTCGATTCGTGATGTGATCGAGCCGACCCATCCTGCGCCGATTACGGTTTTTGAGCTGCCCGCTACACTTTCTTTTGGCGATGAACAATATTCTCTGTCTGTGGTGGATAAAAAGCAGGCGGACAACGAAAATGTTCACAAATTGTTCTCCAAATCCACGATAGATTATGATACAATTCGTGGCAGTCTGTATATTCGCTGCCGCCAGGAAGGCGATCGTATCCATCCTGCCGGTCGCGGAGTGGGGAAGAGCCTCAAAAAGCTGATGAATGAGCTGCGGATACCGTCTCATCTGCGGGACACATATCCGTTGCTTTGTGACGACGAGGGTGTCCTGCTGATCCCCGGCTATACCTGCGACCAGCGCGCCTGCGTCACCGAGGATACCAAACATTTTCTTGTATGGCAGCCCGTCACAAAGCAAGGCTAATACTACGTCAACACTGCGGTTTTGCCGCAACACCTTCACGTTAGGAGTGAAAAAATGGAACCAAAAAAGAATTTCCCCGGAAAAGCCATAGTCAACGTGCTATTGCTCATCGGTATTCCCATACTGCTGTTCCTTACCTTTAATTCTGTGATCGGTTCCCGGAACACAGACAAAAAAGAGGAGCAGGTATATTCGGATTATATCCAGTACTTCATCGACAACAAGGTGGAGGAATTCCATCTGAATCTGGGTACCGGCAAAATGGCTATCACCCTGCGCCCCGACTACCGCACCGATGTGAACAAGGACGGCAAGGTAACCGAAAAGGATTACGTTATCGTCTACACTGTGCCCAACGTCAGTCATTTCGTGTCTCTGATTGACCCCATTCTGGAAGAGGTCAATCAAGACGACCGAACGGATAATGACGTTAAGTACGATTTTGAACGCATCTCGGATATGTCCTGGTTGTTTAACTGGCTGCCGATCGTGCTTTTGATCGTATTGATGTTGATTATGTTCTTCTCCATGCGCCGTTCTCTCGGCTCTATGGACGGCGGCCCCGGCAAGATCATGGGCTTTGGAAAGGCCAAGATCAAGCAGGCCTCCGACGATAAGCGTGGTACCACCTTTGACGACGTGGCCGGTGCTGACGAGGAGAAGGAGGAGCTGCGCGAGGTGGTGGAATTTTTAAAGGATCCCCGCCGCTTTACCGAGCTGGGTGCCCGTGTACCGAAGGGCGTGCTGCTGGTAGGCCCTCCTGGTACCGGTAAGACTCTGCTGGCCCGTGCGGTGGCCGGTGAGGCCGGCGTACCCTTCTTCTCCATGTCCGGTTCGGACTTTGTGGAGATGTACGTGGGTGTGGGTGCCTCCCGTGTCCGCGATCTGTTTGAACAGGCCAAAAAGAGCGCTCCCTGCATTATCTTTATTGATGAGATCGATGCGGTGGGCCGTCAGCGCGGTGCCGGCCTGGGCGGTGGTCACGACGAGCGTGAGCAGACCCTCAACCAGCTTCTGGTGGAGATGGATGGTTTCAGCGGTAATGAGGGCATCATTATGATTGCCGCCACCAACCGCCCGGACGTGCTGGATCATGCATTGATGCGTCCCGGTCGTTTTGACCGGCAGGTGGTGGTGAACACCCCTGACCTGAAGGGCCGCGAGGAGATATTGAAGGTCCACGCTAAGGGCAAGCCTTTGGCTCCCGACGTGGATCTGTCCGTGGTAGCAAAGTCCACCGCCGGCTTTACTGGTGCGGATCTGGAGAACCTGCTCAACGAGGCGGCTCTGCTGGCCGCCCGGCGTAACCTCCACGCCATCACTATGTCAGAGATAGATGAAGCCACCGTCAAGGTTGTGGTGGGCACCGAAAAACGCAGCCACGTGATGACCGAAAAGGAAAAGAAACTGACCGCCTATCACGAGGCGGGCCACGCCGTAGTCACCTATTTCTGCGATACGCAGGATCCTGTGCACCAGATCTCGGTCATCCCCCGTGGTATGGCCGGCGGCTACACCATGAGCCTGCCTCAGCAGGATCGTTCTTATAAATGCCGCAACGAGATGCTGGAGGATATTCAGGTGTTGCTGGGTGGCCGTGTGGCTGAGGCCCTGACGCTGGAGGATATCTCCACCGGTGCCTCCAACGACATCGAACGTGCTACCGAGATCGCCCGCAAGATGATCACCAAGTTTGGTATGAGCGATAAGCTCGGTCCCATCTGCTATGCCGGATCGGACAGCGACGAGGTGTTCCTGGGTCGTGATTTCGGTCATGCTCGCAATCACTCGGAGGAGATTGCCGCCCAGATTGATGCGGAGGTACACCGTATGCTGTCGGAGGGCTATGCCGAGACCGAACGCAAGCTTAAGGAGCATATGGATATGTTGGTGGCGGTGGCTGAGCGCCTAATCGTAACCGAAAAGATGGATGGTGAGGAATTCCGCCGCATCATGGAGGAAAACCCGCAACCCGAGCAAGAATAAACGGTAAATTCCCCGGCCCATTTTCTGTGGCCGGGGAATTTTTATAATCTTAGTCCTGCTTCGTCAGGTATTGACTTTTTGCGCAGGTTCGGGTATACTGTATGTAGCGATAAACGAAAATCCGATTAGGAGGTAATTTGGCTATGGACAAGAAGAATCGCTGGGTCATTGTTGCTATTGTTGCCGCTGTGGTGGCTGCCCTGACCACTGTGCTGGTGTTTGTACTACGTGCCCGCGCTAAGAGGAGAGCTTGGTATGAGCAGGAGGCCTTTGATTACGATGCGGATGACTGCGAGTGCTTCGATTTTGACGACGAGTGCGATGAGGCTATTGAGGCTGTTGTAGAAGAATAATTAAGTGAAAAAACACCCGCTGCACGCAGCGGGTGTTTTTTTCGTCCTTATAGTCGTGAGAGAGCTCCGCCCTTGCGGGTGCGCTCGGAGAAGGAGACGCTCAGCACCAGACCGATGCCCAGATAAAGTGTGGCCACCGAGCTGCCGCCGTCGCTGAAGAAGGGAAGAGTGATGCCGATGACCGGCAATAGGCGCAGATTCATGCCCAGGTTGATGAGAGATTGGAAGCCGATGAGCGCCATCATACCCACACAGATATAAGTGCCGAGACTATCCTGCGAACGGCGTGCGCAGCGGTACAGTTCATACACCAGCAGACCAATGAGTAACAGTAGCAGCATCCCACCAAAGAAACCGAACTCCTCAGCCGCCACGATGAATATCAAATCGTTGTTGCGGGCGAAGAGGTTAGGATTAGCGCCCTCCAGATAGCCCACACCGGTCAACTGCCCGGAGCCGATGGATTTGAGCGCCTCAAACTGCTGGTATCCAACCGAATCCAGGTATTTCTCCACATACGGCGGGAAAATGCACAGGAAACGGGCCTTTTTATCCTCGTCCATAAAATAGTTCCACAAAATGGGGATAGCGGCGCAGACGCCGGTGAAGCCAAGCACGTAATACAGCAGATTCACGCCGCTGATGAGCAGCATGGACAGGAATATGGCGATAAACACCAGAGCGGTACCGTCATCGCCCTGCAGGAACACAAGAAAAATATGCGCACCACCATGCAGACACAGCAGAAAAACCGTCTTGAATTCTCGGATATTTTCCTGAACCTTTGCGAGATGAATGGAAAAGGTGATAATAAAACTGATCTTCAGCAGCTCGGAGGGCTGAAAGGTGACCGGTCCAAGAGCCAGCCAAGCAGTATCGTCGGTGCCAGTGGCATTCAGTCCTAAGGGAGTATAGGTCAGCAGCACCAAAAGAAGAGAAATACCGCACCATACGGGCCAAAATGCGCAGATCCGTTCGTAGTCGATGTGGGAAATAAATACAGCCAGCAGTAGGCCGCCCAAGGAAGCACCGACCTGGATCGCAGTGTCTTTCCAACCGGCGCCCACACCATAGGCGGCGGAGTAGACCAGCATACAGCCATAGGTGGATATCAGCAGGCACAGAAGTATCAGCCGTAAATTGGAATAGCGGAGGAACGATTTTAGACTGCCCAACAGGGATCTTTTTTCACGTCGCAGCATCCTGGTTGCCTCTTTTCGTGTGATTCTTGTACTATTATAGCGAACTTTTTGATTAGTTGCAAGTTTCCTCTTTCATTATTTGAAAAAATATGCTATAATACTTGAAATTGTAATAAAAACCACAGTCTATTATGAGTTTCTACGAATCGAGGTGCGCCATGGGGGATATATTCCGCTCTGAATCGTTGGCGATGACAGAAGAATATGGCCGCAAATTGGCAGAATCGCTTACTGCCGGCACCGTGGTGGCCCTTTATGGCGGTATGGGTATGGGTAAGACCGCCTTAGTCCGGGGTGTAGCGGCCGGACTTGGGCTTGAGGCGGAGGTGTCCAGCCCCACCTTTGCGCTGGTACACGATTACGGTGGTCAGCCGCCGCTTGTCCACTTTGACATGTACCGTGTCAGCGGATGGGAGGATCTGTATTCCACCGGCTTTTTTGATTATTTAGATGCCGGTGCCATTCTGATTGTGGAATGGAGCGAACATATCGAGAACGCACTGCCGGCCGATGCGATTCGGCTCAGATTGCAGCGTGTGGACGATTGCACACGATTGATTGAAAGAGAGTGAACAGATATGGCGTTGATTTTGGCCGTAGATACGTCTGCTAAACCGGTTTCTTGCGCTCTGGTCCGCAACGGGCAGGTCATCAGTTCCTTTTATTCAAATACCGGTCTGACCCATAGTCAGACCCTCATGCCGATGATCGAAAACGTTCTGCGGATTGCCGACGTCACCGTGAATCAGCTGGATGCTATAGCGGTTAATGCCGGCCCCGGCTCTTTTACCGGGGTTCGTATCGGCGTTTCCGCCGTAAAGGGACTTGCCTTTACAAGTGATATCCCATGCATTTCGATCTCAACACTGGAGTGTATGGCGGAAAACACCACAGCTACGGCTGATTCCGTGGTCTGCTGTGTAATGGATGCCCGCTGCCAGCAGGTGTATTCTGCTCTATTCGGCTTAGATGAGACTGGAAACAGAGTGCGTCTGTGGGAGGACGAGGCACAATCTGTCGTTGATTTGAAAAACAAACTGAAAAATTTCGGAAAAACCATAATTTTAGTTGGCGATGGTAGTGAAATGTGCTATAATGCACTCAAGGACGAGATTTCCGGTCTGGTTTTGGCGCCGCCCTCAAGCAGATACCAAAATGCAGCCGCTACTGCCGTAATCGCTGAGCGCCGTCTTGCGCTTGGTGAGACCATAGCGTCCGAGGACCTACTTCCCGTTTATCTGCGCTTGCCGCAGGCGGAACGGGAGCTCAATAACCGTTTGGCACAAAAATAGTACGATATATGGAGGTATAATTATGGCTAAGGCACCTTTTATCGCAGATCATCCACTCATTCAGCACAAGGTCAGCATGCTCCGTGACGTGAACACTCCGTCCAATCAGTTCCGCGGTCTTATTAAAGAAATTACCGAGCTGCTGGTATACGAAGCAACCCGCGACCTGCCCACCTGCGAGGTGGATGTGCAGACTCCTCTGACCATAGCTAAATGCCGTGTGATAGCCGGCCGTAAGCTTGCTTTCGTTCCCATTCTCCGTGCCGGTCTCGGTATGGTGGACGGCGGTCTTGAGCTGGTTCCCTCCGCCCGTGTGGGTCACATTGGTATGTACCGTGATGAGGAAACACTTATTCCGCATCCTTACTATTGCAAACTGCCCAAGGATATCAACGAGCGTGACGTGATCGTGCTGGATCCGATGCTGGCCACCGGCGGCTCTGCCGTAGATGCCATCGATCAGATCAAAACAAAGAGCCCTCGCTCCATCAAGTTTATGTGCATCATCGCCGCACCGGAGGGTCTTAAGCTGCTGACCGAAAAGCATCCGGACGTCCAGATTTATTGCGCTTGCCTGGATGAAAGACTGAATGAAAACGGCTATATTCTGCCCGGCCTCGGTGACGCCGGTGACCGTATTTTCGGCACCAAATAATTTTTGCCGCCTTTTTCGATTTTTTCGACAAAGGCGGCTTTTTTATATTGTCTTACAAGTAGATATGTGATATAATAGAGAATAAGTGTAGGGAAGAGGAGGTGCCGGCTTTGAACACAGATCGCGTGGCACAGTTGCTTCTTGGCTGGTACTCGCTCCATTACCGTCCGTTGCCCTGGCGTACAGAACCTACTCCGTATCACGTATGGGTATCGGAGATTATGCTGCAGCAGACCCGCATCGAAGCTGCGCTTCCGTATTATCGGCGTTTTATAACAGCGCTGCCGGACGTTGAGTCGCTAGCATCAGCACCCGAGGATCGGCTGCTGAAATTGTGGGAAGGTCTTGGTTATTACAGTCGGGCACGCAACCTGCAAAAGGCCGCAAAGGTGCTTGTATCTGAGTACGGCGGGCAGCTGCCGGCAGATTACGACCATCTGCTATCGTTGCCGGGCATAGGTGCTTATACAGCAGGAGCTATTGCTTCTATCGCTTACTCCATTCCTGTGCCGGCTGTGGATGGCAACGTTATGCGGGTACTTGCCCGTTTGACCGACAACCACACGGACGTGTTGTCTACTGAGGGAAAGCGTGTGTTTACCGATCTGGCCTGGCAATTGGTTCCTGAGCGGGAGCCGGGACGCTTTAATCAGGCGCTGATGGAACTGGGCGAAACCATCTGCGTGCCTGGCACACCTCGTTGCAGTCAATGCCCGTTGCAGGATGAATGTGCAGCATATAAAAATGGCTGTGCCGATCAGCTGCCGGTGCGTATAAAAAAGGTTGATCGGCGTGTGGAGCACCGCACCGTTGCTCTGGTACGGGTGGAGAACAGCCCGCCTGCCGTGTTACTGCATCGCCGTCCGGATACCGGTCTGCTGGCGGGACTTTGGGAACTGCCAAACACCCTGGATGAAGATCCGCTGTGCAGCTTGCCACCGGAGATCGCCGCTATGTGCAAGACGGTAGAAGCTCTACCGGCGGCAAAGCATCTTTTTTCTCATATTGAATGGCGTCTGTCGGGTAGTATGTATTCCATACCAACGCTGACCACGCTGCCTGACTCTTATCAAATAGCAACTCTGGCCGAATTACACACGGCCTATCCGTTACCCGGCGCCTTTCGCGCCTATACAGCGCTGTTTCCCCGATTACTGGATGAGGAGAGTTAAAGGTTATGGATCAAAGAAAAGATTATCTCAGTTGGGATGCCTATTTTATGGGTATCGCCATCCTGTCTGCAGAGCGCAGCAAGGATCCCGGCACCCAGGTGGGCTGCTGCATCGTTGGCCCGGACAATAAGATCCTGTCTGTGGGCTATAACGGTATGCCCATCGGCTGCCCGGACGAGGTAATGCCCTGGGCACGTGAGGGCGCCCCGATGGATACCAAGTATCTGTACGTGTGTCACGCGGAGCTCAATGCCATTCTCAACTATTCCGGCGGCAGTCTCCGTGGCGCAACGGCGTATACCACGCTATTCCCCTGTAATGAGTGTGCTAAAGCCCTTATTCAGGCCGGTGTCAAGCGGGTGGTCTATCTGTCGGATAAGTACGGCGACAGCGATTCGGTCCAGGCATCCAAGCTGATGTTTAAGATGACCGGCGTTGCCTTTGATAAATACGAGATGACCGATCGGTCCATCTCTATGGAGCTGTGATATGAGCGGTGTTGCATTGGTTACCGGCGCCTCCCGTGGCATCGGTCGGGCGATCGCCCTCCAATTGGCCCGGGACGGCTACGCCGTGGCTGTCCATTGTCATCGGCAGGTGGATGCAGCCCAGTCGGTATGCGATCAGATCCGGGCACAGGGCGGTATAGCCGCCGTTTTCTGCTGTGATGTGACGGACGAAGGCGCTGTGCAGCGTATGGCTGCTGACATTACAGCGCAGCTGGGTCTGGTGTCGGTGCTGGTGAACAACGCCGGTTTTGCTCAGCAAAAGCTGTTTACCGATCTGGATGGGGAAGAATGGCGGCGGATGATGGCTGTCCACGTGGATGGTGCGTTTTACACCTGCCGCGCGTTTTTGCCGGATATGATCCGCCGACACGAGGGCGCAATCGTCAACGTTTCCTCTATGTGGGGGCAGACCGGCGGCTCCTGCGAGGTGCATTATTCCACCGCCAAGGCGGCGCTGATCGGCCTGACAAAGGCTCTCGCCAAAGAGGTGGGACCGGCCGGTGTACGGGTCAATTGTGTGGCTCCCGGCGTCATTCAGACCGATATGCTGTCCGGTTTTGATGAGAATACCCTGCAGGCTCTGGCTGAGGAAGCGCCTCTGTGCCGTTTGGGCACACCGGAGGACGTGGCGGCGGCGGTTTCATTTTTGGTTTCGGACCGAGCCGGTTTTATCACTGGTCAGGTTTTAGCCCCTAATGGCGGTATTGTAATTTAATTATTTGGAGGTAACTATGATTGCTATTGCTTGTGACCATTCTGCGGTTGAACTGAAAGAAGAGGTCAAAAAATTATTAACGGAACGCGGCTATGACTACGAGGATTTCGGTACGGATACGACGGCCAGCTGTCACTATCCTATTTACGGTGCCAGAGCCGCCCGTGCCGTGGCCTCCGGCCACTGCGACCGCGGCATTGTCATCTGCGGCACCGGCATCGGTATGTCTATGGTTGCCAACAAGGTGAAGGGCATCCGCTGCGCTCTGTGCAGCGACACCTTTTCCGCCCGTATGACCCGTGTCCATAACGACAGCAATATGCTGGCTCTGGGTGCCCGCGTCATCGGCGTCGAGTTAGCAAAAGAAATCGTCAATGCCTGGCTGGATGCCGAATTTGAGGGCGGCCGTCATCAGGTGCGTTTGGATATGATGACCGCTATTGAAAACGGCGAAGAAATTGAGTAACCTCGGAGGAACATCATGAAAAAAAGAACAAAAAAAACCTTAAGCGTAGCCGGCAAGGTTTTCTTGCGACTGCTCTTGTCCCTTATTATGTGTGCTATTCTGTATATTTCCATCTCGGTGCTAAGCAGCGGTCTGCTCAGCGTCAACGTAGGCTATCGTATCTACGAGCAGGCAGAGGATGAGTCCGTTGAGATGATAGAAGAGCACTACTATACCGACGATGAAGAGGTGCTTACCGCTGAGGATCTGGAGCTGAAAGAAAACCAGATGTTCACCTCTATCCGTGTGGTGCCGGACACCACCGCTGCCGTCATGGATGTTATTGCACAGATTCTGCTGATTGTGCTCTTGTGTATTTTCCCGTACAGCATTATGTGGCAGTTCGGCAGCCGGGACGACACCAACGTCCGCTATCGCGGCCAAAAGCCGGAGCCTTGGCGCGGCGTAAAGGTGGGTGCCCTGGCTAATGCGCCTTTTGCGCTGCTGTGGCTGTTGCTGTTGGCGGCGAAATTCGGTGTGATGCCGGGCTCTTTTATCCAGCTGTATCGGTTGGTGACGTTCCCGTTCTTACCCTACGTGAATTGGCTGTTTGGTTCGGTTTCCTCTGCTGTGGATGCGGATCTGTGGCGGATCCTGGCGCTGATCCCCACGCTGCTGGTGGTGCCTGCCGTGTGCGGCGTTGCCTATCGCTTGGGCGGCACTCAGTTCTCCATCAGTGAGTTTTTGACCTTTGCTAAAAAGAAAGAAGACACCAAGGACGACGGAGAGATCTGATTTTATTCGACCGTCATAGATTCATCCCGGTTCTCATACATTATTCCGGGGTGATGGGTGTATGGTACGTGCGTTTTGCTGTGTCCTGTGTGTAGCGTTCCTGTTGCTTTTTTCGGGCTGTGCGGCCTATACAGCCACACAGCCGCATACAGGGGTGGTGCTCATAGACCCCGGACACGGTGGTTTTGACGGCGGCACGGTGGCTATAGACGGCACCAACGAAAAACATATCAACCTATCCATCAGCCTGATGCTGCGGGATATGCTGGCTGTCTGCGGGGTTGCAGTGGATTTGACACGCGATACGGATGCGGCATTGGAGGACGCCTCCGCCGTTTCGATACGCGAGAAAAAGGTCAGCGATATGCGCAACCGCCTGACAATGTACGCCTCAGCCGACCTGGTTATATCAATACACCAAAATCATTTTTCTGTGCCGAAATACCTCGGCACACAGGTGTTTTATTCCGATAATCACCCGGATAGTCGGTTGCTGGCCACATCTATCCGGGCCTCAGTGATCCGGCGGCTGCAGCCGGAGAACACCCGCGAGCTAAAAAAAGCCAGCGACGGTATCTATCTGTTGCACCATACGACGGTACCCGCCGTACTGGTGGAGTGCGGTTTTTTATCCAACCCCGACGAGCTGGAGCGACTAAAAGACGTCGCCTATCAGCAGAAAACGGCCTGGACGATCCTGCTGGGCTATTGGGATTATACGATTCAGAAATGAGGGAAGCGCTGTGGCACAAAAAACGAAAACGATCTTTGCCTGCAACGTGTGCGGCGCCGAATCCACCAAGTGGTATGGACGCTGTCCCAGCTGCGGTGCCTGGAACAGTATGGAGGAGCAGACAAGCGTACAAGCTGTGTCATCCTCCAGCCGTTCAGGCGGCGCTGCTGTGCAGTCCATAGCACACATTACCCCTAACGACAAGCAGCGCTATCATACCGGCATGAAGGAGCTGGATCGGGTGCTGGGTGGCGGTATCGTCCGCGGCGGATTGATGCTCATTGGCGGCGACCCGGGCATTGGAAAATCCACCCTTTTGTTGCAGATCTGCGAGCATCTCGGCCGTGATCATAAGATTCTTTACGTGTCCGGCGAAGAGTCGGAAGGTCAGATCAAGCTTCGTGCCGACCGACTGGGTGTTATTTGTGAAAACCTGTACGTACTCTGCGAGAACGATCTGGATTCCATTCTGGCATCTATGCAGGATGAAAAGCCGGACATCGTGATCGTAGACTCCATACAGACGATGAATCTGGCTGAGGTAGCCTCTGCCGCCGGTAGCGTCACCCAGGTGCGTGAATGCACCGCCGCCATTATGCGTTTGGCCAAGCGGATGGATATACCTGTTTTTATCGTCGGTCACGTGAATAAGGACGGTGCCATCGCCGGACCTAAGGTGATGGAGCACATCGTGGACTGCGTGTTGTATTTCGAGGGCGACCGCCACTCCAGTTACCGTCTGCTGCGTTGTGTTAAAAATCGTTACGGTTCTACCAACGAGATCGGTGTGTTCGAGATGGGGGACAGGGGACTGGTTGAGGTGGAAAACCCCTCTCTGATGCTGCTCTCCGGCCGTCCGCTGAACGTAAGCGGCGCCTGTGTTGCCTGCACCATCGAGGGCACTCGCCCCATGCTGGCGGAGGTGCAGGGGTTGGTTACGCCCACCGGGTTTGGCAATCCCCGCCGGATGGCCACCGGCTTTGATTATAACCGTCTTTCGTTGATATTGGCTGTGCTGGAAAAGCGGGCCGGTTACTTTTTCTCCAATCTGGACACCTATGTCAATGTGGTGGGTGGTCTGTGGTTGGACGAGCCTGCCGTAGACCTGCCGGTGGCGCTGGCGCTGATCTCCGGACTCAAAGACGCCGTGATTTCCTCCGATACCATAGCCTTTGGCGAGATCGGTCTGACCGGCGAGATCCGCGCGGTTTCCAATGCAGACCTTCGTGTGGCGGAGGCGGCTCGTATGGGCTTTGATCGTGTGATCGTCCCGCATCACAATCTGAAAAATATAGTCCCGCGTGATGATATCACAGTTATTGGTGTGCGCACCGTGCGAGAAGCGTTTGAGGCGATTCAAAACTAACCGGAGTGTACAAGCTATATGGAAAAGCGTAACGTAGATCTGCGATTTACCCTGATTCTGCTGATGGTCACCGCAGTGATCTTCTTTATACTGGGTGTTTCGGTTGCCTCTTTGCTGGGGCCGGCTCATACCATGACCAGCGACATTGAGTATATCCCCAAGGATACGACAACCACCACGACTTCTGTTGCTACCACAATCAACACCACGATCGGTACAAAAGATTCCGGGACAACCTCTACAACGACCACACGTGGGACAAGCCAACAGACTGTCACCACGGCTGAACAGAGCGGTAAGATACCTCTGAACACGGCCACCAAGGAGCAACTGATGTCCATAAAAGGGATAGGGGAAATCTATGCACAGCGTATCCTGGACTACCGAGAGCAGATCGGCGGATTCACCAGCCTGGAGCAGCTTATGGATATCGACGGTATCGGCGCGGGCCGATACAACAGTTGGGTGGAGTATTTAACCCTGGACTAATTTCAACCTTTTTTCATCATTTTGTTAAAATTTTCATTGATCGGAGGAGTTCGTATGGCAGTTTCCGTATCGCATTTCGACTATCTGCCGGACGGTCGGGAAATACAGAAAATAACGCTGACCAACGGTGTGGGAACAGCGGTATCTGTTCTCACGTTCGGTGCCACACTGCAATCCTTCCTGTTTGAGGACAGGGATATTGTATTGGGTTCGGAATGTGTTGCTGACTATCTGGGGTCCGGCGCCTACATAGGCGCTACGGTGGGACGTGTGTGCAACCGTACAGCGGATGGCCGTTTTACGCTCAATGGTACCGAATACCGGGTGGCGTGCAACGAGCCTCAGCGGCAGGTCCATTTGCATGGCGGTCTGACCGGCTTTGATAAAAAAGTGTGGGATTACACCATCGTGTGCGATGGAGATGCGCCCCGGGTACAGTTTTCTGTCACCAGCCCGGATGGGGACGAGGGGTATCCCGGCAATCTGATGGTGAGTGTTACCTATTCACTGGCTATGGACAATACCCTGTCGCTGGAATATATGGCTACCACCGATGCGGATACCCCGGTCAATCTCACCAACCACGTCTATTTCAACCTGAACGGTTGTGGCGGCGATAAAGTGTATGACACTATGCTGCGTATCAACGCTGAGCAGTATACCCCGGTGACCGAGCGGTTGATCCCTACCGGTGAATACGCGTCGGTGGCCGGAACAGCGCTGGACTTCCGCAAATTTAAGGCCATCGGTGATGCTCTTCACAATGAGGATGCCACCATGGCATACACCGGCGGCGTGGATCACAATTTTGTGCTGGCCCACGACCGTCGTCCGCTCAGCGAGGCCGCCTGCGCCTATAGCCCCGCCACCGGCATCTGCGTCACCTGCTGTACGGATCTGCCCGGCATTCAGGTGTATACCGGCAATTTTCTGGAGGATAACCCCGGCAAATACGGTCATACGTGGCAAAAGCATGATGGTTTCTGCCTGGAGACGCAGTTCTTCCCGGATAGCGTAAACAACCCTCAATTTCCGTCCGCTATTTTGGCGGCAGGGGCTGAATTTAGGTCCTGCACCACTTATCGCGTGGACCGGATCGACATACCGGGAAAGGAGTGATCGACCGTGCGTGTGATAACAGGCACCGCCCGTGGACGGCGGTTGGAGACCCTGCCCGGAGACGCCACACGGCCGACCTCCGAAAAAGTGAAGGAAAGCCTATTCTCAGCCATTCAGTTTGACATTGAAGGCCGTCGGGTGCTGGATCTGTTCGCCGGCTCCGGCCAGCTGGGCATCGAGGCTCTCAGCCGCGGTGCATCCGGCTGCGTATTTGTAGATAAAAACACCGATGCGGTGCAGATCATCCGTCGCAATCTACAGCACACCGGTCTGGCGGCCAACGCCCAGGTGCTGGGCACCGACGCAATGAGCTATCTCACCCGTCCGGGTGACCGCTTTGACCTGGTGTTTTTAGATCCGCCCTATGCTTCCGATTTGCTTCTGCCGGTATTAGAAAAGGTGGCGCCTTACGTGAATGACGGGGGCATCATCGTGTGTGAGTCCGAGGACACAACCGATCTGCCCGCCAACGTGGATCGCTTTGCGTTGGCTCGCACCTATCGATTTGGCCGTGTGTGTGTGTGGCTGTATCGATATGAGCACCGAGAGGAGGGATACCTATGAAAATAGCGATCTGTCCTGGCAGCTTTGACCCGGTGACCCTGGGCCATATGGACATCATCCGGCGCGCAGCACTGCTATTTGACCGGGTCATCGTTGTGGTTATGTCCAACGCTGCGAAATCCCCCTTGTTCACCCAGGTGGAACGTATGGACCTATTGAAACGCGCCATCGATGCCGAGGGCATCGACAATGTCATCGTGGATTGCTACGACGGCTTGTTGGCCGAGTACGCCAAGTTGCGCAATGCAACCGCAATCGTAAAAGGTCTGCGAGCCATGTCGGATTTTGAATACGAATTCCAGATGGCCCTCACAAACCGTAAGTTGTATGCCGATGCAGAGACGGTGTTCCTGACCACCACGTCAGATCATATGTATCTGTCCTCCAGCCTGGTCAAACAGGTGGCCGGACTTGGTGGCGACGTTACCGACTTTGTCCCGGCGTGCATCCTGCCCGATATTGCAGATAAATTCAGAAAGGAATAAGAATTATGAACATGAATGTTGAAGAGATCCTGGAGCAGTTGGACGATATGCTGGATGCGGCATGGGCCATGCCTCTGTCCGGTGGTAAGGTAGTGGTGGACGGTGACCGCGTGCGGGATCTGCTGGATAGCATCCGCGCCAATCTGCCTACCGAGATCCGCCAGGCCCGCGCTATTGTGAAAGACCGTGCCGAGATCGTGGATGGTGCCAAGAAGGAGGCGGAGGCCATCATCCGCAATGCCGAGGAGCGCCGCAATCAGATCCTGTCCCGGGAAGAGATCGTGGTGCAGGCCCAGGAAAAGGCCAATGAGATCCACGTGCAGACTCAAAAGCGCGCCCGCGAGATGCGGCGCAGCGCCCAGGAGTTCACTGAGGATCTGCTGCGCCGCACCGAAGAGGTGCTGAGCCAGCAGGTCAACCAGGTGCGTCAGGCTCGTGTTTCTCTGCGCTCCAATAATAAGCAGGCTGAGAACAGCGCTGAAGGATGACAGAACAAAGGCTCCCGAACCCTCGGGAGCCTTTGTCTATTACGGTGTTAGTCAAAGCTAGGATTGAATGCGTAGAAATTCTTGCTGTTCAGCCGGTCCTGAGCAATGCGCAGGCCCTCACCAAAGCGCTGGAAGTGTACGATCTCCCGCTGCCGCAAGAATTTCAGCGGCTCACGAACGTCCGGATCATCAATCATACGCAAGAGATTGTCATAGGTGGTGCGAGCCTTCTGCTCCGCCGCCAGGTCCTCGTGCAGGTCGGTAATCAGGTCACCCTTCGACTGCAGATACTCTGCAGTGAACGGATTGCCGGAGGCTGCCACCGGGTATACACCCACCGTGTGATCGACGAAATAGGGAGCAAAGCCGCAGTCTTGGATCTGCTTTTCGTTTAAGTTGCGGGTGAGCTGGTGTACGATAGCGCCTACCATCTCCAGATGGGCCAGCTCCTCGGTGCCGATATCGGTCAAAATACCCTTAAGCTCCGCATAGGGCATACTGAACCGCTGACTGAGATAGCGCAGCGCAGCGGCAGATTCGCCATCCGGGCCGCCGTACTGGCTGATGATGAGCTGTGCCATTTTCGGGTTCGGATTTTTGATGTTTACCGGATACTGCAATCGTTTCTCATATTGCCACACAACACCCATCTCCTTTCGCTACGTCCCAGGGCCACGGGTCACAGATCCACTCGCTCCAGGAGTGCTCTACGTCATCCTGGGTGCGGATATACTTGCCATAATGCTGCTCGTACTCGTCGATCAGCTTGCACAGCCGCTCTTTGTACACGTGGCGTAGCTGCATAGCCTGCTGGTCGCAGGGGTGTGTGTTCAGAAACAGAGCCAGATCATAGAGCGCAAAATGATAGGCACTGATGCGCTTTTCAATGGCCGTTTTGCATACCATAGCGAGCCCTCCTTCCGTAGAACGGCTTATCGAGCTCCGGGAACAGAGTGCCGCGGTTCAGAGCTTTTTCCGGCTCATAGACGTCGCAGAGCTCCTGCCAGCGCACGTGGGCGATGGCCAGGGCCGGCTCACAAGGGAACGCCGGCTTGGATTTTTCGTTCATTCTACCGATCTCCTTTCGAAAGTATTGAGTATGTCCCGTTATCTAATGTATGTCCCCATAGTAAGATCGGTTACAAAAAACTCGACCTTCCAATCTGGACGGTCGAGTTTTGATGTTCAATCATTATTCCTGCTTTTCCGGCGTTTTACGATACGGTTGTACAGATAGTAGCCGAGTAAGCTAACGGCGCCGGTGATGGCGTACACGATACCGGCAGTTACATAGTCCTTATCGCCCAGCATCTGGCCACAGATGGCGGAGGAAATCACCGACGGAATCCGGGCAACCAGAGAAATAAGCAGAAATTGCGGCAGCTCAATGCGGGTGAGACCCACGAAATAGGTCAGCACGTCCTTGGGGGTGCCGGGAATAAAGAACAGCAGAAAAACCAAACGCTTTAGTTTCGCCTCGTTGTTGATGAATTTTAGTTCGTGGATTTTCTCACGGGATATGAACATCTCGACGAGGGGGGTTCCCACTTTTTTGACCAGTAAGAAGATCAGCGAAGAGGAGATGGCCACGCCCGCCAAACAAATCAGCGTACCCTCGATAGCACCATACGCATACCCGGCACCCAGCTCGATGATCTCGCCGGGTATGAGCGCAACCACCACCTGCAGACATTGCAGGCCCAGCAGGATAAAGCGTCCTTTCCATCCATACGCATCCAAAAAGGCACGTAGTTGCTCGGTGGACGTCATATAGGGAGCCAGTATTTTCGTAAAAAACAGCGTCAAAAGCACGATTACCGCTGCGAACAGAATCAACGATATGGCCCCAAACCATTTTCGTCTGCGCAGGTATTGATTTGTTTTTTCATCCGGTTTTTTCATTGTATCCTCCAGCCTGTGGCACAAAAGAGAAATAGTGCATCCGCTACTACTGTGAGGATGCACTATTTCCATACTGAATATTACTTTTCGTTAAGGGCGCGCTCCAGCCAAATGCTGCCAATGTCCATGGCATTGTACAGACCGACTTTTTCGCTCTTTTTGACAATGCGGTCCTTCATGCGCACCTCGGGGTCGGTGAGCATCAGCTGGATCTGAATCTTTTCGGCCATCTTCATATCGTTCTCGTCCTTAGTGGAGAGGATCTGCATAACGATGACGTATTTCTCAGCCATGCTGCCGTAATACAGCGTATTACCGGACCGGACCAGGGGACGACCCTTATACATCAGGAAAGGGGAGTTCTCTGCCATCCTGGGAAACCTCCTTAGTTGTTGAGATAAGATTTTACGAGGGCGCGCATCAGCTCGTCCCGATCCACCTTACGGATCAGGGCGCGGGCATTGTTGTGCGTGGTGATGTAGGTCGGATCCTCAGATAGCAGGTAGCCGACCAACTGGTTAATGGGATTGTAGCCCTTTTCGCGCAGGGCATCGTAGACGGTGGTGAGAATCACCTTCATAGCCTGCTCTTTGTCATCGCCGAGTGAAAAGGTCATCGTCCGATCTAACATACATTCGCCCTCCAATCTGGGAAGAATTTTACTTATTATATCACAAAGTTTTTGGATTTACAATGGGTTAAGTGCGAAGAATACAGTCGTTTTCTTTAAGTTTTGCAAAAATCTTGTTCAAAACGGGGTCGATATCCTCGTCGGACAGGGTGCGATCCGGCACGCGGAATTTCAGGCTGAACGCCACGCTTTTCTTTCCGGCCTCGATCTGGTTGCCCTGATAGACGTCGAACAGCTCCACGCTCTCCAGCGTTTTACCGCCGGCCTTGCGGATGATCTTCTCGATGGAGGCCACCGGCGTAGAAGCATCACACAGGAGGGCCAGGTCACGCTCAACAGCGGGGAAGCGGGGGAGAGCCTTATACAGTACACGAGGCTGCTGGATAGCGAACAGCGCAGCCAGATCCACCTCAGCCAAATACACGCGCGTGGGCATATCGTAGTCGGCAGCCACGTCGGGGTGCACTTCGCCAAAAGTAGCCAGAGCGGACTCACCGCAGATGGCGGCAGCCTGGCGGCCGGGATGCAGATACGGCTCTGAGGAGGCGAGATAGTCAACCTCCGCACCGAAGGCACTCAGCAGGTTCTCCACAATACCCTTGAGAGTGAAGAAATCCTCGTCTGCACCGTACATACCCAATACCAGCGACGGAATCTCCAGGGGCTGCTCGGTCAGGGGCAGAGCCTTAGGCACAAATCGCTTGCTCACCTCGAACAGACGCACCGCCTGGGTCTTGCGGTTGTAGTTGGTGGACAGCACGGTCAGCATACTGGTCAGCAGCTGGGTGCGCATGGTGGAATACTCCTCGCCCAAGGGATTGAGCAGGGTCACAGCCTGTCGGCGGGCGTCGTCCCGGGGCAGACGCAGCGTATCGATGGCCTTGCCGCTGATGAAGGAATAGGTGGAGATCTCCCGCATGCGATTGGCCACCAGTACCTTTTTGACCCGATCGGTTTTCAGGCGCTCGGGTAGTTTTCGACCACGGATAATGTCGCCGCGGATGGGGGTAGACACGATGTGCTCGCATCCATAGATTCGCATGATCTCCTCGGCCAGATCGGCACAGCCCTCCACGTCGTCGCGATGGGCGGGGATGCGGCAGGTCAGCTCGCCATCCTCCAGCACCGTCTCGATATCCAGGCTGTTGAGGATGGAAACAATGGTATCAAAGGGCACTTCGATACCCAGCAGATCGTTGATACGCTGGGCAGGCACCTTCAGCTCACGGGGAGCCGGCAGTCCCTCGTTGCAATCGATAACGCCGGAGATAATATCACCGGCATCCAGGTCGTGGATCAGCTGCAGGGCACGCTCCATGGCGTATTCTACACCGATGACGTCCACACCGCGCTCAAACCGGGCGCTGGACTCGGTGCGCACGCCCAGGGCGCGAGCGGTGCGGCGGACGCTGTCACGACGGAACTTTGCGCACTCCAGGAACAGATCCTGGGTATCCTCCTTGATCTCGCTGTTGAGACCGCCGATGATGCCGGCCAGGCAGGAGGGGGCTTCCGCGTCGGCAATAACCAGCATTTCGTCTGTCAAGGTGTGGACCTTGTCATCCAGAGCGGTGAAAGGCTCGCCGTTGCGGGCGCGACGAACGATGATCTGTGCGCCCTTTACATCCCGCAGATCGAAGGCGTGCATAGGATGACCGGTCTCCAGCATTACGTAGTTCGTGATGTCCACAATGTTATTAATGGGGCGCATGCCGGCAGCTCGCAGACACTGCTTCATCCAGTCGGGGGACTCTTTGATGCGCAGATTTTTGACCACGCGGCCCATATAGCGGTTGCACAGGTCGTAGTCCTCCACCCGGATGGCAATGTGATCGTGGATATCGCCGCCCACCTCATAGTAGGAGGGAACGGGCTCCTTAAACACTTTGCCAAGAGCCACGGCCGCCTCACGGGCCACACCCAGCACGCAGTTGCAGTCGGGACGGTTGGCGGTGATCTTGAAATCAATGTAATAATCGTCCAGATGGAGCACCTCACGCATATCCGTACCGGCCGGATAGGTGTCGTCCATGATCATAATGCCGTTGACCTCCGCATTGGGGAAATCGCCAGCCTTAAGATTCAGTTCCTCACCAGAGCACAGCATACCATTGGAGGGAAGGCCACGGAGCTTACCCTTGGTGATGTGCATACCGTTGGGCAGATCGGAATTGTGCAGCGCCGCCGGGACGTAGGCGCCTTCATACACGTTCTGAGCACCGGTGATGATCTGGATCGGCTCCTCGCCGCCCACATCTACCTGGCAGACCCACAGATGGTCGGAGTCGGGGTGCTTTTCCATAGCCTTAACCTGGCCTACCACCACGTTTTTCATGGTCTCGGACAGATCCTGGATATCCTCTACCTCAAAGCCGCTGCGGATCATTTTATCGCACAGCACGGTAACCGGGACGTCGATGTCCACATACCGCTTGAGCCAACTCAAAGAAATATACATAGCCGTGTCCCTCCTTATCGGTCGAACTGCTCGAGAAAACGCACGTCGTTCTCGAACAGCAGACGTATGTCACTGATTTTGTAGCGGGTGGTGGTCAGACGGTCCAGACCGATACCAAAGGCGAAGCCGGTGTATACCTCGGGGTCGATGCCACCGGCACGCAGCACGTTGGGGTGCACCATACCGGCACCCAATATCTCGATCCAGCCGGCGCCCTTGCACACACGGCAGCCCTTGCCGCCGCACTCGGAGCAGGATACGTCCACCTCGACGCTGGGCTCGGTGAAGGGGAAGAAGGAGGGGCGGAACCGTACCTTGGTGTCCTCGCCGTAGATCTCCTGGGCAAACTGCTCCAGAACGCCCTTCAGGTCGCACATGGTGATGCCCTTGTCGATCACCAGACCCTCGATCTGATGGAAGACGGGGGAGTGGGTGGCATCCACCTCATCGGCGCGGTATACACGGCCGGGGCAGATGATGCGGATGGGGGGCTTGCGCTCCTCCATGGTGCGGGCCTGGGCGGCAGAGGTCTGGGTGCGGAGCAACAGCTTGTCCGCCAGGTAGAAGGTATCCTGCATGTCCCGGGCCGGGTGGTCCTCCGGCACGTTCAGCGCCTGGAAATTGTAATAGTCAGTTTCCACCTCGGGACCATCCACGATATCAAAGCCCATAGACTGAAAGATATCGATCAGATCGTCCAGCACCACGTTCAGCGGATGCAGGCCGCCGCTTTTTTGCTTTTTACCGGGCATGGTCACGTCCAGGGTCTCGGCGGCCAGCTTCTCCTTTTGCAGAGCAGCCTGAATCACCTCAGCCTTGGCCGAAACGGCCTCCTCCAGCTCCTGACGCAGCTGGTTGACCATCTGACCCATCACGGGACGCTCCTCGGCAGAGAGAGCACCCATACCACGCAGGAGGGCCGTTACAGAGCCTTTTTTGCCCATATAACGGACGCGGAAGTCCTCCAGCAGCTTCGGATCGTTGAGACCCTCCAGCTCTTGTAGGGCTGTGCTGCGCAGCTGTTCTAATTGTTCTTTCATATTCAGTTTCCACCTTTCGTGAGAATGGTTTATAAAATAAAAAAAGCATCCCGTCCCATAGGGACGAAGACGCATACACGCTCCGTGGTACCACCCTGATTTTTGCAAAAGCAAACACTTTTGTGTCCGATAACGGGGACATCCGTCCAGGCCTACTGGTATGTTCAGCCCAGCCGCTCACGAGTGAACTTCAGCACACATCATCGTAGGCTGCTTACAGCAGATACAGCCCTCTCTGGGACGATGTTCGGGTACGTACTCTCTCGATCAACGCATTTACCATAACATTATACCATTCTTTTTCAAAAAATCAAGTAAATTCCGCAAAAAAATGCAGGATTGTATGAACAAATTACCTCCAATATATCTCAGTTTCATATTGAAAAAAATGCCGAACTCTGTTATACTTGTATGAAAAGGAGTGTGGAATATGAAAGTTGCTTTAATTGCCCATACCAATCTGCCGGAGAAGCTGGTAGCAGCCTCTGCCAAGCTGTGCTATTCTGCCGCCGGCATCGATACGGTGATGGAGGGCCTGACCGAAGAAAAAACGGCTGCCTTTGTGGACATGCTCTCCGAGATCGGCCACGAGAGTCCGATCGAGCATGCCAGCTTCACCTTCGGCATCGAGGGTGTTTCCCGCGCGCTGCTGGCGCAGATCACCCGCCACCGTATGGCCTCCTACAGTGTGCAGAGCCAGCGGTACGTGGCAGCCAAGCAGTTCGAGTACGTTCTGCCCCCGGAGATCGCCGCCATCCCCGAGGCGGCCGACGAGTATCGCCGCGCTATGGAGGAGGACCAGGCCCATTACGACTCGCTGGCAGCGATTCTTAAAGAGAAGCATCTGGCCGCCAACCTGGCCGCTGGTATGGCAGAAAAAGAGGCTGCCCGTGCTGCCGAAAAGCAGGCCATCGAGGACGCCCGCTTTGTACTGCCCAATGCCTGCACCACTAAGATCATGATGACCATGAACGCCCGTTCTCTGCACAACTTCTTTGCCCATCGCTGCTGCAACCGCGCTCAGTGGGAGATCCGAGAGCTGGCAGAGGAAATGTATAAGCTCTGCGTGGAGGTTGCCCCGCATCTGTTTAAGCACGCCGGACCGCCCTGCGCCTACGGCGTCTGCCCGGAGGGCAAGATGAGCTGCGGTAAGGCAGCCGAAATGCGTGCCCATTATCGGGCAATTTTGGAAAACAAGGAGTAAGCGTTGTGGGTAAACTATTGGTGATTGACGGTCTGGACGGATGCGGCAAATCCACCCAACTGGATCTACTGGACCAAGCACTTTCCGCTCGTAACGAATCCTACCGGCAGATCAGCTTTCCGGACTATGAGCAACCTTCTTCTGCCTTGGTTAAGATGTATCTTGGCGGAGATTTGGGTGGTTCTCCGGCGGCAGTGAACGCCTATGCCGCCTCTTCCTTCTATGCAGTGGACCGCTATGCCAGTTATAAATGCTTCTGGCAAGAGGATTACGAAGCTGGCGTGCCGATCGTGGCCGCCCGCTACACCACCTCCAACGCCATCCACCAGATGACCAAATGTCCCGAAAACGAGTGGGACGGTTATCTCGCCTGGTTGGAGGATTACGAGTACCGGCTGTTAGGTCTTCCTAAGCCGGATACAGTCATTTTCTTAGATATGCCTCTTGAAGTCTCTCAAAAACTGCTGGCAAAGCGGTATGAGGGTGACGAGGGCAAGAAAGACATCCACGAACGGGACAACGCCTATCTGGTGAATTGTCGACGGGCCGCTTTGTATGCGGCAGAAAAACTGGGATGGATTGTGATTCCCTGCAGCAAGGATGGAGAACCCCTGCCGCCGGAAGTGATCCACCAGAGCATTTTAGCCTGTTATAACAGTTTGTAATGGAGTGTGATGAACCGTGATCGCCGTATTCCTGGCTAATGGATTTGAAGAGATCGAAGCGCTAGCCACAGTAGATATTCTCCGTCGCGCCAGACTTAACGTGGTCACGGTCGGTGTGGGCAGCCACACCCCCGTAGGTGCACACAGTATCCCCGTGACTGCCGATATCACGGAGGATCAACTGGTTATCTCCGATTGCGAAGCGGTCATTCTGCCCGGTGGTATGCCCGGCACACTTAACCTTGAAAATTCGTCTGTGGTGCAGGCCGCACTCGCTTATGCTATGGATAACGCTCTGCCTGTGGCGGCCATTTGTGCTGCTCCGTCCATTCTGGGGCACGCCGGCTATTTGCAGGGCAAAAAAGTCACCTGCTATCCCGGATTCGAGCCGGATTTGATCGGCGCAACTCTCGCTGACGTGAGTGTTGTAACGGATGGTACCATCACCACCGCCAGCGGTGCCGGCGTTGCGGTGGATTTTGCGCTGGAATTGGTGCGCCGGCTTGTATCTGACGAAACTGCCGAGTCCATCCGTCGAGGTATCCAATGTCTGTAACGGATATCCGGCCGATCAAGACCGAGCTTCGGCAGAAATATCGCAGCCTGCGGCAATCAATGCCGCCGGAAATAAAGAAACAGCGAGACGAGGCCATCGCCAACCAGGTGCGCCGACTCTGGCAGTATAACAGCAATAGTATACTGCTGATTTACGTATCCACAGCCATCGAGGTGGACACGTTCTGCATCATCCGCCGCGCTCTGGAGGATGGCAAGCGGGTGGCTGTGCCGCGATGCGTGCCGGATAGCCGTCAGATGGATTTCTATTACATCCAATCCTTCGAAGAATTGGCGCCGGGTATGTTTGGGGTGTTGGAGCCGGAGGCGAACCCGGATCGTCTATACGATGAGCGAGATGGCGGACTGTGCATCGTCCCGGCGTTCAGCTACGATTGGCAGGGTTACCGCCTGGGATATGGCAAGGGGTATTACGACCGCTTTTTATCCCGATTTGAGGGAAACATCGTCGGCATCTGCCACAGCGACTGCGTGCAGCGCACGCTGCCGCACGGACGGTACGACCGCCCGGTGGAGCTGCTGGTGACCGAAAAATTCTTACGTCGAACGGTAAGGAACGGATAATAGGGGAGAGACACACATGGATGAGAACAAACTGAATCTAAATACAGACGAAGTGCTGTCTGCTGAAGAGCTTACGGCACGCCGCAATGAAAAAGTGCAGAATTTTAAGGTGGATTTCTCTCTTGACGATATTCCCGATGTGGATACCTCTGTTGTGCAGGAGAATTCTGCTCCTGTGCCGGAAGAACCTTCTGCTAATGAAGCACAGGAAGAGGAGGTCCAGCATCAGCATACCGTTACCAAAAAAAAGAAAAAATCCGCAGCCGGCTGTCTGAAGCGAATTCTGTACGGTCTGTTCATTCTGGTGGTTTCCGGTGTACTGGCTGCCTTCATGATCTTTTTCCTGCTGGATTCTCTGGCAATCAACCGCGACCAGAAGGTGGTGGATTTTGAGATTCCCTCCGGTGAAAACTGGGGTACAGAACGTATCGCCAGTGAGTTGGAAGCAAAAGGACTGATCGATAACGCCTTCTGCTTCCGTGTGTATTCCAAATTGACCAAGGCAGACGGTAAATGGCAGGTGGGCGCTTTTACGCTCTCGCCCGATATGGGGTATTCCGTGTTGGTGGAGACTCTCCAGACCATGACACCTCGCGAAACGGTCACCGTGACCATTCCGGAGGGATACACAGTGGAGGAGATCGCCAAGCTGATGGAGGAAAACGGCGTTTGCGACACGGAAAGTTTTTACAATGCGGTCATCTACGGTCAATACGATTACGACTTTATCCGGGATATCCCTACGACCGCTGACGGTGCTCAATATGCCGGACGTATCTATCGCCTGGAGGGCTACCTTTTCCCGGATACCTACGAGTTCTATATGGGCAGTTCCGGCGAAACGGTCATTGGGCGACTGCTGGAGAATTTTGATATTAAGCTGACGTCGGAAATTCGCAGCCAGATCGCAGATCGCGGTTGGACCATAGACGAGGCGATCATCATTGCCTCGCTCATCGAGGGCGAAGCCGCCAGCAAAGAAGATATGGAAAAGGTGTCCAAAGTGCTGCAGAATCGTATGGAGCCCGACTCCGGCTATCCCAAGCTGGAGCTGTGCTCCACCCGGGATTACGTAAAGGCCATACTGCCCAGCGTGGGCGGAATTGAGGTCACCAGCATCGCCTACAATACCTATGAGCGCGAGGGTCTGCCGGTAGGTGCTATCAACAACCCCGGTCTGCAGGCGCTGACGGCGGCGCTGAATCCCTCTACGGCGGAGGACATGGAAAAATGTTATTTTTTTGCTACCGACTACAACACCGGTATTACGTATTTCTCCCAGACCTTTGCCCAGCATGAAAAAATCTGCCGCAAGTATAAAATCGGTATGTACGGTTAATCTCACCAACAGAAAGCCGGAGCAGGCGCCCCGGCTTTTTGTACGTCGTTAGGAGCGAATCTATGAGTTGTTACAATCGGATCCCCGAGGTGTTATCGCCGGCCGGTGACACTGAGCGGTTGGAGGCCGCGCTGCGCTTTGGCGCTGATGCCGTATATGTGTCCGGTCGCGACTACGGTATGCGGGCGGCTTGTGCTAATTTTGATCGGGATGAGCTGCTCAGCGCCGTCGAAAAGACCCACGCAGCCGACAAGAAGATCTACGTGACCTGCAACGTTTTGCCGCGCAATAAGGATATTGACCAACTGCCCGAGTATTTTGCTTATCTAAATAAGATTGGCGTGGATGCGCTGATCATCAGCGATCTTGGCACCATGGAACTGGCCAAACAATACGCTCCGCATTGCGCCTTACATGTTTCCACCCAATTTGGTGTGGTCAATCACGCCACCGCCACCGCTCTCTACCGTATGGGTGCCAGCCGCGTGGTACTGGCCCGTGAACTCTCAATGGATGAAATACGTGAGATTCGGGCTAAAACGCCGCCGGAACTGGAACTGGAAGCCTTTGTCCACGGCGCGATCTGTATGTCCTATTCCGGTCGATGCGTCATATCCAATTATCTCACCGATCGGGACGCCAACCACGGTGAGTGCTCCCAGCCCTGCCGCTGGAAATATACGGTGGTGGAGGAGACCCGCCCCGATCTGCCTATGACCTTGGAGCAGGATGAAAATGGCACCTATCTGTTTAATTCCAACGATATGAATATGATCGCCCACGTGGCTGAGTTGGCTCAGGCGGGCGTCTCCTCCTTCAAAATTGAGGGGCGGGCAAAATCCTTTTATTACACGGCTGTCACCGCGAATGCGTATCGTCGTGCCGTGGACGGATATGTGGCCTCCGGCTGCTCTGCTGACTACGTTCCGGAAGAATGGGTTATCGAGGAGATGAATAAGATCAGTCACCGTCCCTATGGTACCGGCTTTTATTACGGCATGCCGGCACAGCATCTGAAGCAGGGTGGCTACATCCGAGCCTACGAGGTTGCTGCCGTAGTGGATGGCTGGGCAGACGGATGGCTCATGACCAGTCAGCGCAATCGGTTTTTCCTGGGTGATGAACTTGAGGTGCTGGAGCCAGGTGGCAAGCCGTTCACCTTTATACCAAAAGCGCTGCTTAACGAAGATAAACAACCCATCGAAATGGCGAATCACCCGATGATGAGGGTGTATATACCCTTTGAAAGGCCTTTGCGACCGGGTACACTGCTGCGTTATAATAAGAACATATAGTATAATTTGTCAATCACCGCTTATGCTAACCGCATGGGCGGTGATTTCTTTGAAAAGACGAGTAAGGATTGTTTTTTTTGCTACAGTGTTGGTTTTTGTACTGGTATTGGTGCGCATCGGCACCTTAGTGAACAGCACCGAGGTGCAGTCAGTAGGGCTGGATCAGGGTACGCGCAGCGTCACTGTGGTATCCCTGCGCGGCACTATATACGATCGTAATCACATACCGCTTGTTAATGCAGACAATGAGTATTCGGCTGCGTTTTTGCCCAGCAGCGGTGTGTTGAAGCAACTGCGCACTGCTATGAATACGGTAGAATACAATCAACTGATCGAGCGTCTGGAAAGGAATACGCCAGCCGTGGTGCAACTACAGAGACCAGCGGCCATTGCTGACGGTATGCGCGTCTTTTTCGCGCCTGTTCGTTATACCGATTACTGTCCGTGCCCACACATACTGGGGCACTTGGACGGCAGTATGCAGTACGGGGTTACAGGCATTGAAAAAGCCTTTGATTCATTTCTCAACCAGCATACGGGACAAATCAAAGCCACTTTCTCCGTGAATGGACTAGGTGATTATGTAGAAGGAAGCCCCATCCAGGTGACTAATACGCTGAATAACAGCACAAGTGGCGTGGTGTTGACCATTGATAAAGAAATCCAGCAGATCGTAGACGATACGGCACCGGAGTTTCTCGAAAAAGGTGCAGTTGTAATCATTGATCCGCGCTCCGGCGAGGTGCTGGCTGGCTCCAGCTTTCCCAGTTTCCATCCCGGTCAGGTGGCGGACAGTATGGATGATGCAGACGGCGCACTGCTCAATCGTATGCTCTCTCTGTACGATTGCGGGTCTGTTTTTAAGATCGTGACCGCCGTCGCTGCACTTGAAAACGGTTTTTCTATCGCTCAAACCTATGACTGTGCCGGTGGCATGACGGTGCAGAATACGGTGTTTCACTGCCACCAACGATTAGGGCATCAGACGCTAACTATGGACGAAGCTTTTGCGAAATCCTGCAATCTGTATTTTATACAGTTGGCGGCACAACTAGGCGCTGAAAAGCTGCTGGAAACAGCCGAAAAGCTGGGACTGACCGATGCAATAGAACTGGCTGATTCATTAATAGCGCCACGGGCGGTTCTACCAACTAAAACAGAATTAGTCGCACCGGCAGCTCTGGCAAACCTCTCCTTCGGACAGGGCAAATTGCTGGTTTCTCCACTCCATATAGCCCGTATGACGGCCGTGATGGCTGCTAATGGCACATTGCAGAATTTGCAACTAATATCCGGCACCTTAACAAACGAGGATGGTTTCACGCAGGCAGAGAAAAGGGGAGGGGAGACGGTTATTACTGCCGCAACCATTTCAGCCCTCAGGCGCATGATGGAGCTGGTAGTAACCGACGGTACCGGCACACGGGCACAGCCGGATAATATCACAGCAGCCGGAAAGACCGGCACCGCACAGACGGGACAATACAATAACGGACAACCGGTTGTGCAGAGCTGGTTCACCGGTTATTTCCCGGCTGACAATCCTCAATACGTCGTGACCATCCTTGCAGAAGACGCCGAAACCACCGACGCCGATGCCACGGGACTGTTTTGTGAAATTTCTAACAAATTGACCGAGTTGAAAAGGAACGGAGGTTAATCCGTTCCTTTTTGGTCCTGATTATTTGAATTTTCCGCATTATTATCTCTGGGGGCGGGAGGATTAACCCGGGCTAAGGGGTTTGCGCTGGCCGCCTTACGCAGTTGTTCGTTGGATGTGTGTGTATAGATCTCGGTGGTGCCAAGGTTTCTATGGCCCAGCATCTCTTTGAGAACCAACAGATCTACACCGCCTTGCTGATACATCAGTGTAGCCGCAGTATGGCGGAGCTTATGAGCCGAAAATTCCTCTGCGCCGCTGACCTGCTTGAGATAGCCTTTAACAATGTAATGCACGCCCTGCAGGCTGATACGGTCCTTAGTATGACTGTAGAATAGTGCTTTCTTATCCTTAGTGCCGTCCAACGGACGCTTGGGTAAATAGGCCGCTAAAGCCTTTTGACAGGCCTCGTTCAGATATAGAATTCGCTCTTTATTGCCTTTACCGATCACACGCAACGTGTTATCGTCGCGAACGTCCGTTCGATTTAGGCCTGCCAATTCGGCACGACGCAGTCCACAATTTAACAATAATGTAATGATACAGAAGTCCCGTTCAGCGTATTTGCCTTGTCCGGCCAGCTGCAACAGCTGTATGGATTGGTCATAGGTAAGGTGTTTGGGCATACGGGACGGCAATTTAGGAGAACTTAAATTTTTGGCGGGATTTTCAGGGATTTTATGACTGATCTCGGTCAGATAATGAAAGAACTGCCGTAGACTGGAAACCTTGCGAGCACGGGTAATGTTAGAGTTATCGCGTTCGCTTTTAGAATAATTCATAAACTCAAACAAGTCTGCCAGTGTAACTGTACGTAATAAATCTAAATCAACCAAGCGAATATCCGGTAAGGAATCAGGAGAATATTTACAAATGCCGCGCTGAATTAAAAGAAAACGGAAGAAAGTGCGCAGATCAATAAAATATCCGTTAACCGTATTGGCAGAGCGGCCTTTGACGGTCTCCATATAACCCAGATATTCACGCAGAATAGGCGGACATTCTGCTAAATACTTAGAATTCACTGTTTCCCCTCCCTTTTACTGCATTAAATATGCGTTTATTTGTCAAGATATTTTTGTAAAATTATTCGAATATTTTCCAATTCACGTGGGACAAGAATTAGAAAGCGAACAAAAACAAAAAACAAAAACACACCTAAAGCAATACCAAAAATAGCTAACACACCAGTAAAAAATGCAAATTCTTCCATAATTACAACGACCTTTCAAGTGATTTAATTGAGAGCATTTTATTGTTCTCTTTAACACAAAGATACTCAGGCTCTTGTAGGTCGGTTTGGGATAACTGCAATTCACTACTATTCATAGCCGTTTCTTTCCGTCTATCTTTAATTACTTGCAGATCTTCGTTGTGTTCTACATCGAATATGCGATCAAAGTATTTCGGCGGTTTACAGCGAATTGGAGTACCTTTACCATTAGTTACAATTACCTGGTCATAATTATAAATGAAATCCTCGTTTTCGTCAAGGTAAGAACGAGCAATACCAGGGCGACGGCTACACCGAGTAAATTCCGGCTCTATACCTTGCTCTTCATAAAATGTAGCATCTTCGCCTTTGTGCTTTTTAAGCATATACCGGGCAACATATGCAGCTGTTTCAAAGGAAAAGTCAGTTACCAAAACAAAACCTTTTTTCCAGGTCTTTTCAAGTAGGGGAGAGCGGTAATAAGCATAACCGTTAGCATACTTTTCCAAGACAAGGTCTGGTAAAGGACAGTTAAACAAAATCAAATGATAATGCGGTCTCATATTTTTAGGACCATACTCACCACAAGCAAAGAAACGAATGTTATCATTGTCAAACTGTCTTTTAGCATTGGTGCGCAATCTCTTCATAAATGCCTTTAAATCGTCCGGCAAGAGGGTCATTACAGTTTCTAGGTCTGTAACCTCACCAGTCTCTTCATCAACTGTAAAATGCTCACGGAGGGGCACAAAAGCATCATCATATGTGAGAGTAACAAAATAGTTATGTTTCCATTGCTTGGCTTCTAGGGCACAACGGACGGCCCATTGCCGAGAATACTCCAAACGGCATCCAACACATTGTCCACAAGGAAGCGACAATTTTTCGGCACCGATAGACTTTAAGTGTTCCGGGTCCGGCTCCTTTTTAAGAAATACTATTTTCATTTTTCCAGTCTCCGGGTTTTTAATTCCGTAGGCTGTAAGAGGGTGATAACAGGGCATAAACTACATCCTTTCCACACTTCGTGTGTCAGTGGGGACAGTTAAGGTCAAGTAGAACTGTCCCCACGCCCCCGGAAAATACCAGGGTAAACATCAGTTACCGGAGCACTATCCATATACTCCATAGCATCATTTACTTTCATTTGCAACTCATACGAATTATTAGTACCATAAACATTTTCAATGGTTGCAAGAGCAGTAGCGATCTGCAACAACTCACCATAAGACAAATTAATTAACATAAAATCACTCCTATTTTTTTGCGTACACGCGCGAAACGCGCGCGCACGCATATTTTTTTAAGTACATTGTCTAAGTAACTACTGCGGCGCATTAACAAGCACTTATCGTAAATACTGCAGCGCCGCATTGAAGCTTCTACGTTTTTATTTGCCTTCCGGTCTCTCCATTTTACACAGGCTGTCAAGGGTAAATGCACGCCTTACGGCGCCCTTGACATTGCCTGTGTAGGCATGTCGATGCCCGAAAGGGCAAAATAAAATTTAAAGGAGATATGCAACATGAGAAAGAACGCAAACTACACAATCCTAAAAGCTACACAAATAGGCGAAACAGAAATCGTACTCGGCTTTTGTCCAACAGCAGCAGCACAATTGGTCAGTTAATGTAACTGGTAAACAGGGTTTAGAACAACGTCGTTAAAGATATCACGCCGGGGGATAGGGGATGTTAAATACCTAACTATAGCATACAAATCATCCAACTCATTTTCTATAAGCGCTATACGAGAAAGACAATCTTGTTTACAACCAGGTATTTCACCATCTAGCAATTCAGTCTTTCGCTTTTCAAGCAACGCAATGGATTTCAAATATTCATCTAATACGCTTACTGACATTATAACTTTTAGAATAACTACTAGAAGCAGATTTCCTAGTTACAAAATTACCAGCAAAGCCAAGAGCACTAGAAAACAAGTTGTTAATCATATCAACAGCAGAAGATAAAACATTATTCAAAATAGATAAATCCGAACTTTTAGCAGCCGCCATACTACCTTTACTACCGGAAGAAGATACACCGGAAGCAGAAGAACCACCCGCAGCATAACCACTACCAGCGATACCAGCCGGAGAACTAGCACCACCTTGGGAATATGCTAAAATAGGGTTTAAACCAGCAGCTTGCATATCGGCTACAGCACGCTGATACGCAGTATTAGACATATGCGTTTGATACGCCATAGCATCATCCGCCATTTGCTTTTCAAACACCATAGCCTTTTCGGCACTACTCTGTTGAAATAAACGATCTAATTCGGCTTGACTTGCTGAAAAATCCATTGCTTTTTGATTAGCATCTGTTTGGAACTGCATTTGCCTTTCAGCAGCATCACGCTCCGCCTGCATAGCAGACTCAGCATTAGAGACAAATGCTGTTTTGAAACCATCAATCAACGTACCGAGCCAATCAAAACCACCAGACTGCGAAACATCACTCTGTACAGGCTGAATATCACTAACCAATCCACTAGCACTAGAACGATTAGTAGAAGTAATCATAGGATTAAACTGAGTACTAGTATCAACCATACCAGTCTGCAAATTAGGACTAAACTGCTTATTGGTAAGATTATGACCAATAATATCCATAAAACCACTCCTTAAAAGTGGTCAATAAGACCAGGAACAGAGTACAGAGGCATAGGTCTAGTCCAAATGGCCTTAAAATAGAAATTACCGAGGAACTGATCTTCTACATCACTAGAGACAGCCAAGGTGCGATCAACATTTACATAGGTCTCACGCATAAACTCAGCATCTCCAACAAAACTTGCAGTACCAGTTGACGGCAGCTCGAAATAATCAGCATAATGCCAACTATCGAGAGACTGAGCGTAATTACTACGAAAAGCACCACATACACGAGAGGGCTTATAGCGGTAATCCGCCCAGGCTTCCTGGTAGCCGAACGCTTCATCATCATATTGCGTACCAGTTGCTACAACCTCCTTTTTCAACACAGCCTGCTCGCCAATATGGGCAAGAGACGGCCAGTAATAATCAAAGCGCCGAGTACGAGACCAAAAACGTTCAATGCCCTGCTGATAAGTATGATCGGTACGCACACAAGCAACACCAATAAGAAAACCATGCTCTACAAAAGACTTGGTAAATGCACTAGACACATCCGTAGTCAGCGAAAAAGCAGCGGTATTACCCTGTGGGCTAGTATCAGTAGTCTGGCTAGTCTGCAATACCTGGTCTACATTAATGGGAATACGTTTACCACCGAGGTACTCCGGACGCTGTAGACGGCTATCAGGGGAGGTAACGCCAAAATGCGCTTTGAGGAGTTCATAGTACCTGGTTCCTCCTCTGGCGTCCTTTTCTAGCAAGCGCTGAATTTGGAACGCCTGGCGCAGCTGATTAATAGTACCAGCTTCAACATCACCTAACTGCACATAAAGGTTATCCGGATAGAAACCATTAATACTAGAATTAATGGTCGCATTACCACCGGAAACAAGAGTACCACCAGGAGAAAAAGCAAGATTTTGAGCAGAACTCAAAGTACCATTATACTTGAAATGAATAGGTGCACTAGGCAATTCGTGTCTATCTTCGCTTGCCGTTACAGGGAGGTTAGCACTAAACAGCGGCACATCAGTAGCCGGGGCTTTCTGCGGGGCAGGGAGTACAGACGTAAAATAATCGTGAGTCTTAGATACCGGAAGAACACCACCGCCATACAAAGCAGAGGTATAAGGGATTTGCAGACGAGCACCAGCACTATAATCACGCCGACGACCAGTAACATTTGCATCACTCTTTACAAAGTCGGCAGGGGACATATAATTCTGGTCACGGAAAAACTCATTCCAAATCGCAACATAAGCACGGAAGGGAAGGTGACTTACAGAAATATTCTCCGTGTCAGTAGGTAGGCCCATATAATCAGCAAGAGAACCTTTATTCCATCCAGAAGCGGGGGCGGTAATCTGCGGCACATTATATTCGGTAGGCTGTGCCCAATAGGAACTATTGTTCTCTCCGTTAAACTCTTTCCAATGCTCCCATACAAGACGATTAGGAACAAAGAAAAAGTACGTATCCATATAGGCATTATCCATAACGGGAAAAATGGGAGTAGACATACGCACCAAAGATGCAACGTCCATAGTAACAGTATCACCGGGCAAAATTTCATCCACATAAATAGGGATTAGTTCGCCAGTATTAAAGGTAGTCAACAGACGAGTAGAGCGATCAAATCTCGAACGCTCAATATCTACATGAGGGACTTGAGAAAAATGACTTTCGTTGTTTCTCATTCAGTAACATCCTCCTTTACAGGATCAACAGAAGGCTCAGTCTTTTTAACAAAAGAAGCAAGTTTTTCATCCAATTTACCATTAGCAACTGCATCAATAAACTCATTCACATTGTTATTGAAACAAGCCTTTACATCAGCGGACAAAGTATCAAACTTATTCTCAATATCAAGAATAGCCTGGTGGGCCTCCGCCAGATTAGTGGGCATACCGACAACATCAATAAACTGGCCCATAGTACGATGAAGCGCAGCTACATCGCCACGCTCATAACGAGCAATAATGTTATATACCAAGGTTTCCGGCAAAGACGCCTGGACAAACTCATTCAAAGGGTCTCGTCCGGTCTCTCGGAGAACTCTAACACCATTTTCGATAGTTTCCTCGAAGATGGGTGCAGTACCATCACCAATCGGCCACGGAATAGTTTTTGGACGATTAAAACGATGGTGGATAATAATTTCTTGAACTTTACTCGCACTCATTTACATCCTCCTTTTTTACAGGAAATTCAACAAGATTAGATTTAACCTCAAAAACGTCACGATACGCACAAACAAACCCAATATCACTTACAATGATACCAGTCAATTCATCATAAGTACCAAGACGCCACAATTCGAGGTCTTTAGCAATATGCGCAGTCTCCGGATGATTAACAAAACCGGAAAAGTCACGGATAGCAATAGCATCATTAACAACGGCCATCGGTGACCAATAGGACGATTTTACATCCTTAACAGCATACAAATTCGTCACAGCCTTGTACCTCCTCTCATTACACCACCAGCAAGGTTGATTTTCTTTGTCTTTTTCGCAGTATGCGAAAACACTCTGCCGTCCTTGACGGGTTTAACGGGTGCTCGTTTTGCCATCTGCAAAACCTCCTTAAAATAAAATTAGGTGAAGCACATTTTGTGCCTCACCTAAAGTATACTAAATATTAATTTAGTATAGTTATGTCGAGAATTATGACAGGATAAAATTAATGAAATAAGATGTGTTCCCTATCGTAATACGGATTATAAATTCAGGCATCCGGCGTCCAGCATAGATTGTGCAGCCAGTAAGACGCCGATTTTTCCGCTGTGATAGTTAAGCCCACCCTGCATATAGGCTGCATACGGCTCTCTCAGCGGTGCATCCGCAGACAATTCAATGGATGCACCCATAGTAAACGCTCCGGCGGCCATAATCACCGGACTGGTGTAGCCCGGCATATCCCAGGGCTCCGGCACCACATAAGCATCCACCGGTGCGCCTTTCTGCATACCTTGGCAAAATGCGATCAATCCGTCGGAGTTGCGCAGCATAACCGTCTGGATAATATCCGCACGCTTCTCATGTACCGTCGGAGACACATCGTAGCCCAACTCGCTAAACAATGCAGCGGCATACACTGCGGTTTTGAGCGCCTCCCCTACCACGTGAGGGGCTTGGAACAAGCCCATATATAAGGAACGGTTGTGCCCCAGAGAGGCACCTACCTCACGGCCCAGACCGGGTGTGGTCATACGATAGGAACAAAGCTCAATGCATTCTTTTGTGCCGCAGAGATAGCCGCCGTTTTCTGCAATGCCGCCACCGGGATTCTTGATCAAAGAGCCCGCAATCAGATCGACGCCCACCTCGTTGGGTTCACGGGTCTCTACAAACTCGCCGTAACAGTTGTCCACAAAGATGACAACGTCCTCGCGGATGGCGCGCACCGCCTTGACAATGCGGTCGATCCACTGGATGCTCAGGCTGGGACGGGTGCAATAGCCCCGAGATCGCTGAATATGTACCATTTTAATGCGAGGATTCTTTTCCAAAGCGGCCTGGATACCTTCCAAATCGGGAGTTTCGGTGTCCTTTAGCAGGTCTACCTGCTCATAAGATACGCCGTACTCAGCTAAAGAGCCGGCAGAAGGCTCGGCGTGACCGATCACCTTCTCTAACGTGTCATACGGTGCACCTGTGGCGGCCAGCAGCGTGTCGCCCGGCCGCAAAATGCCGAACAGAGCTATGGTAATGGCGTGGGTGCCCGACACAATGCTGTGCCGGATGAGAGCATCCTCCGCCCCCATTATGTCAGCCAAAATCTCATCCAGCGCATCTCTACCCTGATCGCCGTAGCCGTATCCGGTAGTGGGATTAAAATGCGTTTCACTGACACGGTGACGGATATACGCCGACAGCACTTTCTGCTGATTGAACTCGGTAATACGTTCTATCTCAGCAAAAGCTACAGCGGCCGTCTGCTCTGCTTTATCAGAAAGCTGTTCCAGGCGCGGATCAACCTTAAAAAATGCGGTGTTCATAGTTTACGGATTCCTCCCGGTCTTTTCCAGTTCCGCCCAGCCATCGCAGGGGCGAAATCCTAGTTTTTGATAGAGTTTAGCGGCGTTTTTATTGGCCGGTAATATGTAAAGCAACTTGCCTTTACATCTAGAAAGCAGCGAATTTATGCACTTTCCTGCCAATCCTTGCCGCCGAAATGCCGGATCGGTGGCCACCTGGCCCAACAGACAAGCATCCCCAGTCTCCGCTACGGTCATAGCGGTGCTCACGACCTTATTATCATTCATAACGCAGGCGATCCGGCTGCATTCATGCCGTATTCGATGAGATACGTCGGGATACCAGGCGTTGAATGATGAAATACCCTCAAAATGGGCCTGCAGCAAGGTGTACACCGACGGCAGATAGGGGCTTTCGCATATATCCGTTGGCGGCTGTGGTGTTTCGCCACAAAACCTCAGCACATCCCCTACCCTACCTTGCCAATCGCCTGTGTTCAGCAGCATATTTCCGGTATCCGCCGAGCAGTGCAGGTGGATTATGTCGGGATTCATAGCTAAAAATACAATCCATTCATCTGTTACCGTATGGGGGCAGTGTAACACGCCGCACCCATCCATAACCGATAACAAGGAACCCTCTCCATCGGTATAATACTGGATGAAAGGCACGTCTATCCCGTAGGCACGCTTGAGTCCTACGATCCGTACCAACACCTCATTATCCGCATTAACAGGAAAATCAGCCTCAGTTGCCAGGCGGATCATTGGGTCAGCTCCTCTGCCAGCAGGGACAGCAGATTGTACATAGCCTCCACATCCGACACTCGACCCATACATGCCTGGGAATGGATATACCGGCACGGCAGAGATACAGCGCTCATATGCACACCGGTGCCGCTTACCTGAATAGCACTTGCATTATTGCCGCCGGCTATTTTGTTCTTGGTCTGGTTAGGGATTCCGGCGCCATCGGCCAGATCGCGGATGCGCTGATACAGAGCACCATCGTACATGGTGACACGATCCGCAAAAGAGACCACAGCCCCCTTACCCATGCAGCATACCTGCTCCGGCTCACTGCTGCCGGCTATATCACCGGCGGTGGTGGCTTCTACAGCGATGGCGATATCCGGCTGAATGGCAGTTGCCGCCACGCCGGCACCACGGCATCCCAGCTCCTCCTGAACGGTGAAGGAAAGCCACAGATCCCGCTTTGGCTGCTGCTCGGCCAATTGGAGCAGTAAATAACAGCCTACGCGGTCATCCACCGCCTTGCCCACAAACAAGTCGTCCTGCAGCCAATTCAGCCCGGCGTCAAAGGTGCCAAAATCGCCGACCTTCACCAGTTTTTTTGCCTCTTCCCTATTCTGGGCACCGATATCAATCGCCATTGCGTCCGCAGACGGAACTTTCTTCGACTCGTCACCACCGCATTGGTGCATGGCCTTGCCACCGATCACACCAACCTGCGTACCGATGCGTACCCGGTGTCCATACAGCACCTGAGGCAGAATGCCGCCCACGGTGCTAAACCGCAGCATACCATTGTCGAAAATATGAGTAACGACAAAGCCGACCTCGTCCATATGCGCATCGAACAGCACCTTTTTCGAGGCGGTGTTCTTGCCGATAAGGTGAACGAGCACGTTGCCCATTGCGTCCACCTGCACCTCTTTGGGCGTGGAGCTGGCGTTGAGCTTGTCCAGGATATAGGAGCGAACCGCATTCTCCCGGCCGGAGGGGCCGTCGATGCAGCATAGTTCGGTCAGCAATTGCTTATTCATACACAAGCACCTCCCTTTTTAATGTAGGCGGCCATCAGATCGCCCACAGCCGCCACGTCCCGCACGTCTACTACCTCAATAGGTGTGTGCATATACCGCTGCGGGATGGATAAAAGGGCGCTGGGAACGCCCAACAGAGCGTTGGTTATGTGGTCAGCATCGGTGCCGGTGCGACCGCCCATCACCTCTGTCTGATAAGGGATACTGCACTCATCAGCCAGCGAGAGCAGTCGGTCAGACATACGGCCGCTGAGAATGGGAGAAATACCGATCATGACGCCCTTGCCCAGCTCGCCGCAGGAATGCGGATCAGCATCCGGAGTCAGAGCAAAACTCACGTCGGTAACAATGGCCTCGTCCGGCTGCAGACGGCGCACCGCCGGTGCGGCACCGCGGCACCCCAGCTCCTCCTGCACGCAAAAGGCCACCGCCACATTCACGTCAACCGGCTCACCCAAAGTTCGCAAACAGTGAAGGATGGCGGCCATACCGGCCCGGTCATCCAGTGCCTTTGCCGTAACAGCGTTTTCGTTCAACTCGCAAAAGGAGGGTGCAAAAGTGACACGTGTGCCCAAGGGAATCTGCGCCTTTGCCTCCTCGGCGGTCAGGCCCAGATCAATGCCTCGTTTAGACAGCTCCGGAAGTTCGCCATCCTTGCCGGCGATGTGGGGCGGCGTAGAGCAAAACACACCGCGCAGAGGGCCGCCAGGAGCGTGTACCAGTACCTCCTGGGCGGTCAGCACACGTCCGTCAATGCCACCGGCGGGAGCGACGTACATAAAGCCAGCGCTATCAAAATAGGTAACAAGAAACCCAATCTCATCCAGGTGGGCCTCCAGCATAATGGTGGGGGCATCCGGGTTGGCCGCCTTGCGTACGCCCAACACACTGCCCATTGCATCCACCTCGATGGTGTCCACCAGGGGGCTGAGCAATTCTTTTGCCACCTCGGTTATCTCAGGCATACCAGCCACACCGGCCGCCTGACACAGACGGGAAAGATCACGTTTGATTTCGTTCACAGCAGTATTTCCTCTCTCTTCTTAATCGTGCAGTGCATTGACCAGGTCCTTAAAATGGTTGCCGCGCACTTCAAAGTTTTTGTACATATCAAAGCTGGCGCTGGCCGGTGACATAAACACAACGTCGCCATCACCGGCGATTTCTGCTGCGGCAGCCACCGCTTCCTCCATATTGGCAACCCGGGTGATGGGCAGATCCGAGTACGTGCGGATAGCTGTTTCGATCGCATCCGCAGTAGCCCCCATCAAAATGGCGTGCTTGACCGTGTCCACGGCTACCTGCCCCAGCGGATCGTAGGGAATGTGCTTGTCGTAGCCACCGGCGATGAGGATCACCTTGTCCGGGAATGCCACCAGACCGGCAATGGTCCGGGACGGACTGGAGCCGATGGAATCGTTGTACCAACGAACCCCACGTCGCTCGCGTACCAACTCGCAACGGTGGGCAACGCCGCCAAAGGCACGGGCGAACCGGCGAATGGACTCCGGAGAAGCAATACCCCAAACGGCCGCAATAGCGGCCATATAATTCTCAACGTTATGGAAACCGGGTATACGGATATCATCGACGTGCATAACCACCGTATCCACGCCCTTGTCCGTTACCACGATCTCTCCGGCATCATTCAACCAACACCCATGAGACACCGGTTGCCGACGGGAGAACTGCCATACAGATCCAGGACAATCGGCGGCAAAACCCGCCGTCACGGCATTATCCAGGTTCAATACAGCGCGGTCGTGTGTTTGTTGGTGTAATACCAGGTTGTGCTTGGCGTCGATGTATTCCTGCATATCCGTGTGCCAGTCCAGGTGGTTTGGTGCTACGTTGGTGACCACCGCCACGTGGGGCGACTGCTTCATACCGGTCAGCTGAAAGCTGGACAGTTCCACCACCGCCGCATCGGTGGCACGAATGTCGTGAACGTACGGCAGTAGAGCACGACCGATATTGCCACCCACAAAGGTTTTGACGCCGGCGGCGTCCAACAGACCCGCCACAATGGTGGTGGTGGTGGTTTTTCCGTCCGAGCCGGTCACCGCATAAATAGGTGCCTCGCACAGATCGAAGAAAAGTTCCATCTCCGAGGTGACGGTGATACCGCGTGCTCGCGCCGCCTCGAACTGCGGCAGATACGGCTTCATACCGGGCGTGCGGAGAATCAAATCTACATCTAAATCATCCAGATAGGTGTCCCCCAGCTGCAGTTGCGCACCGGATGCCATCAACTCCTGCGCCGTTTCTCCCAGTTCCTGTGCACTGCGCCGATCGCAGGCGATAACCTGCGCTCCGGCCTGCAAAAATTGGTGTATGACCGGAACGTTATTGTTGCCTATGCCGCATATCGCTACGCGTTTTCCGCAAATGCTTTCGAAAAAAGAGCGTGCCTTTGTCATAGCCGAACACCTCTGTGATCAAAAATTTAGTATACTAATTAGTATACATTTATTCCATCAAAATAGCAAGACATAGTTCCCAATTAATTCAAGTATTTTTAAATAAACACTATTTATAAAATTTTTATGAATTCATACATTCTACTGTTGCTCTTATGACCTAAAACAGGTATAATACCTGATATGAAGGAAGTGATGCACCGTGTTGTTTTACGAAGGGCTGTCCTGCCCTGTATGCAAAAAGAGATTCGAGGACGGCGAGGACCTGGTGGTCTGTCCCCACTGCGGTCTGCCCCATCACCGTGCCTGCTGGGTGACCACCGGACAATGCGCCGCCCAGGACAAGCACGATACCCCGGAGCAGTGGAGCCGTGAAAAGGCCCAGGCGGAGGCAACAAAGGGCCACGTTCCGCCGGACGGTGAGCCTAAAAACAGCCAGATCTGCCCCCATTGCTATACACGAAACGCCGAATTTGCAGAATTCTGCAATCACTGCGGTCGTCATTTGCGGTCCACCGACTGGCACAGCGCCCCGGATGCGGCACAACCGCCGGTGGGCGAATATACGCCATTTCAATCCAACCACTTTGAAGCAGAGAGTTATTCGGCGGCAGAGCGGATCGGCGATTTTTCCGCCAGCGACCTGGCGGCTGTAGTGGGTAACGGTGCCCGCTATTATATCCCCCGCTTTCACCGCAGCGAGCAAACCGGCTCCGGTGGCTGGAACTGGGCTGCCTTTTGGCTGGGTCCGTTCTGGTTATTGTACCGCAAGCAGTATGCCACCGGTATTGCTCTGTTTATTATGCAGACCATCCTGAATCTGGCCACGGTGATACTGTATTTACCTGCCTACACGGCTAGCACCGAACAGGCTATGTACGAGGCAATGGACCAGATGATGAACGATCCGTTTTTTGTCCCCATTGCGGTGCTGATGATCCTTCTGTTTATCATCCGTATCCTGCTGGGCACACGAGGCAACGATCTGTATAAGCTCCATTGCGAAAAAAAGATCCGTGCAGCCCGCCAAAAGACACCTGACCTCTCCTCTGCAGAGCTTCTGTCTGTGGGTGGTACCTCCATCGGCGCAGCGATACTATTTTATATGCTGTCCACCCTCATTTCTAACGTTTTTACGTATTTTCTTATGATGTAAAGGAAAACGGTCGGGTTTTGCCCGGCCGTTTTTCATATTTGTGTTGCGTTTGACTGAAGAAAAGTGTATAATACTACAAACAAATTCCACAAATCAAGGATGTGTGCTGTATGCTCAATACCAATCACCTGGGAAAAGACAATCTGACCATGCTGACCGATTTTTATGAACTGACCATGGCCAACGGTTTCTTTTGCACCAACAACGGAGACCGCATTGTGTACTTCGATCTGTTTTTCCGCTCCGTTCCGGACAAGGGCGGCGTAGCCATCATCGCCGGCATCCAACAGGTGATCGACTATATCAAGAATCTAGAATTCACCGATGAGGACATTGCGTATCTGCGCAGCAAAAATCTGTTCAACGAGCAGTTTTTGCAGTATCTGCGCAATTTTAAGTTCTGCTGTGACGTTTGGGCGATCCCGGAGGGAACACCTGTGTTCCCCTATGAGCCGTTGGTCACGGTGCGTGGACCCGCCGTGCAGGCCCAATTTATCGAAACCATGCTGCTGGTGCTCATCAACCACCAGTCTCTTATCGCCACCAAGGCCAACCGCATCGTCCGTGCCGCCCAGGGACGGGCGGTTATGGAGTTCGGCTCCCGCCGCGCCCAGGGCTGCGATGGCGCCATCTACGGCGCCAGAGCCTCCTACATTGCCGGCTGCTGCGGCACCGCCTGCACCATTGCCGACCGTGAGTTTGGCATTCCGGCTCTGGGCACCATGGCTCACAGCTGGGTGCAGCTGTTCGACTCCGAGTACGAGGCCTTCAAGGCGTATGCGGAGAATTATCCCGATAATTGCACTCTTCTGGTGGATACCTTCAACGTGCTGAAATCCGGCGTGCCCAACGCCATCCGAGTATTCAACGAGGTGCTGGTTCCCAACGGTCATCGCCCCCGCGGCATCCGCATCGACTCCGGCGACATTACCTATCTCAGCCGCAAGGCCCGCAGGATGCTGGATGAGGCCGGGTTCCCGGACTGCAAGATTACCGCCTCCAACTCCTTGGACGAGTACACCATCCAGGATATGATCCGCCAGGGCGCCTGTGTGGACAGCTTTGGCGTGGGCGAGCGTATGATCACCGCCTCCAGCGCCCCGGTATTCGGCGGTGTCTACAAGCTGGCCGCTGTGGAGCAGGACGGTAAGATCGTCCCCCGCATCAAGATCAGCGAGAATGTGGCTAAGATCACCAACCCCGGCTTCAAAAAGGTATGGCGCCTGTTTGATAACGAGAACAACAAGGCTATCGCCGACGTAATCACCCTCCACGATGAGATCATCGACGACACGCAGCCCTATGAGATTTTTGATCCGGAGCACATCTGGAAGCGTAAGATCGTCACCAATTTCCGGGCTGTCCCTCTGATGGTGCAACTGTTTAAAGAGGGCGAATGCGTCTACGAATCCCCCTCGGTGGAGGATATCCGCACCTATTGCGCCCAGCAGATGGACACCATGTGGGATGAGGTTCTGCGCTTTGAAAACCCGCACAAATACTACGTGGACCTGTCCCAGCCGCTGTGGGATCAGAAGAACCTGCTGCTGCTCCAGTACGGCTTTGGCTGATAATCAGCATCTTTAATTCAGAGGAGGTGTCGGAAAGTGAATATTTCCATTCCGACACCGGTTCTATGCGCCCTGGATACTCTCAATGCGGCCGGATATGAGGCGTATATCGTGGGTGGGTGCGTGCGGGATGCGCTGATGGGGCGTACACCTGCCGACTGGGACATCACCACCTCTGCACGGCCTCAGCAGACCGCTGCCGTATTTCACGAGTATCACACAATCGAAACCGGTGTAAAATACGGCACGCTGACCGTTATCGTGGACGATATGCCGCTGGAGATCACCACCTATCGGGTGGACGGCGACTATACAGACAGCCGCCGTCCGGATGAGGTGCAGTATACCGTACAGTTGGTGGAAGATCTGCGCCGCCGTGATTTTACGGTCAACGCCATTGCGTACCACCCGACCGTAGGTTTTATCGACCCGTTCGATGGACAGAACGACATTCTGCAACATACCATCCGCTGTGTGGGTGACCCGGTGCAGCGGTTGACCGAGGATTCACTGCGCATCGCCCGGGCCGTGCGGTTCGCCGCCACGCTCGGCTTTACAATCGATTCTGAAACCGCATCGGCGCTGCACACGTTGGCAGCCACCGTGCGCCACTCCGCTGTAGAGCGGATCGCTGTGGAACTAAAGAAGCTGCTGTGTGGCATGAATGTGCGGTATGTATTTAACGAATTCCGGGACGTTCTGTCGGCGATGGTACCGGAACTGGAAGTATCCTTATTGAACGCAGATCTGTTAGAAAAGGTTGAGCCCACTCCCCTGCTCCGTTTGGCGGCGTTGTTTATAGGCCTGGATAAGACACCGCAGGAGGCAGCCGCAACCGCCGTGAACGCGCTTAAACAGTTACGCCTGGATAATGAAACCATCTACGGTGTAGAGCGCCTTGTTCTTTTCCGCGACTACCCGCTTGCGGCTAACGAACGCTGCATACTGCGGCTTCTGAATCGATTGGGACCGAGGCTCGCCACAGATTTGATTCACATCCGTTCCGCTTTTGAACGCGACCTGGATCACGACTCTGTTCTTTCTGATCTGAACAGACTTGCCTACAGTGGCCGCTACAGAATTCAAGATCTGAAAATCAGCGGAAACGATCTTCTTGACCTTGGATTCACTCCCGGCCCTTATCTGGGAGAGACGTTGCAACGTCTCCTTGAGGCTGTAATGGATGGGCTGTGTCCAAACGAGCGGGAAGCACTGCTGAAATTGGCTGGAGAGCGTAAAATATAGCCTGCACACCATTCGATGTGCAGGCTATTGTCTTAGAATCCCAGAGGCTCACCCACCAGAATCACGTGAATGCGATCCGGGTGGCGCTGTTGCGCAGAAATCAGGTAATTGCAACAGATACGGCCGGGGCCGGAGCAGCCATCGGTCATACTGCCCTCCAGGCCCATGCACACGCCCGTTTCGTGACAATAGGTGTTACACCCCAACCGTTTTGTATTCAGCGGCGCAGCAATGGTCTTGACCCGCCGGATGGCCGCATCCAGATCCGGTACGATTTTGTTGATACCGACCACCAGAATCACTTTCTTAGGCCCATATGCGATGGCGGTAATGCGATTGCAGTTACCGTCCACGTTGTACAGCTCACCCGCCAGCGTCACCGCATTAGAGGAGCAGAGATACACGTCCGCCGTGGCTCCGGCTCGGGTGGCAGCCTCCCGTTCCTCGGGGGTACGGCTGGTATCGGTGCGGTCACGAAAATCGTAGTCACCGCTGCGGAGCAGGTCGATCACACCGGCCTCGTTCAGCGAAGCGGAGCCGCCGGTAGCCACAACGCAGCCAGCGGGGATAAGCGACCGAACCAGCGGCATTACCTCCTCCTTAGTGGGCACGTAATCCGCCAGCATACGGTTTTTGCGCAGGTTTTCTAAAACGGTATTAACCATATCATTCATCGAAAAAACTCCTTTCTGCAGTTGAAAATAGCGAACCAATCTGTTAGAATACTCTAATAAAAAGGGGGTGGCGTAGGTGTCATCTTACGTATGCAGGCTGTGTCCCCGCAATTGCGGTACACAGCGCACAGCAACAGACAATACCGGCTATTGCGGTATGCCATCCACGCCGATGGCTGCCAGAGCCGCTTTACACTTTGGCGAGGAGCCCTGTATCAGCGGCTCCCGTGGCTCCGGCACCGTATTTTTCTCCGGTTGTTCCCTGGGCTGTGTATACTGTCAGAACGACCGCATCAGCCACAATAACCACGGAAAGCCGATTACGGTGGAACGACTGGCAGACGTGTTTCGCGAGCTGGAAGCGGCCGGCGCCCACAACATAAACCTCGTCAACCCCACTCACTATGCAGTTCCTATCTGTAAAGCGTTATCGCTTTACAAGCCTGCCATCCCCATTGTATACAATTCCGGCGGCTATGAAAAGGCAGAAACCCTCCGTATGCTGGAGGGTTTGGTAGACGTGTATCTGCCGGATTGTAAATACGTGGATAGCACTCTGTCCTCTGCCCTATCCGACGCGCCGGATTATTTTGAATACGCCTCGCTGGCCATACAGGAGATGGTGCGGCAAACAGGCCCAATGGTGCTGGACGAGGACGGCATAGCGAAACGCGGCACGATGGTGCGCCATCTGGTGCTGCCCGGCCATACCAAAAACTCCATTGAGGTGCTGAATTGGCTGGCCACCCTCAAGGACAGTATATGGGTCAGTCTGATGTTTCAGTACACCCCCTGGGGGGACGTATCCGCGCACAAAGAACTCACCCGTGCCCTCACCCGCCGGGAATGTGAAAAGGTGTGGCAGCACATGGACCGTCTCGGCATCGTAAACGGGTACGTCCAGGACCGGGAAAGCACCGGCACGTTTATGATACCGGATTTTGATTTTACCGGGCTCTGATTATTTGAGCATCACATACCCCATCTTCTTCTGGGCCTTAGCCAGTGTCTTGGCAGCCACATACTGGGCCTTTTCGGCACCATCCTTCATCAGCTGGGTCAGCTGCGCCTTGTCGTTCATCAGCACCGCCAAACGCTCCTGGATGGGACGCAGCTCCTCGGCCACCGCCTCGCCCACGGCCGTCTTGAAATCGCCGTAGCCGCGGCCGGCAAACTCAGCCTCGATCTCGTCGTAGGACTTATTGGTGATGGCGGAATAGATCTCCATCAGATTGTTGATGCCGTCCTTGCCCTCAGCATAGCGCACGCAGGCCTCGCTGTCGGTGACGGCGCGGCGGAACTTCCGCAGGATGGTATCCTTGTCGTCCTTGAGCGAGATGTAGGAATTGACGTTCTCATCCGACTTGGACATCTTCTTGGTGGGGTCCTGCAGAGACCGCACCCGGGCGCAGGTCTTCATAATGTAGGGCTCCGGGATGGTAAAGGTATTGCCGTAGATGCCGTTGAAGCGCTCGGCGATATTACGGGTCAGCTCGCAGTGCTGCTTCTGGTCGGCGCCCACCGGCACGTAATCCGCCTGATACAGAAGAATATCCGCCGCCATCAAGGAAGGATAGGCAAACAGGCCCAGGTTGATGTTATCGGCGTGCTTGGCGGATTTATCCTTAAACTGGGTCATGCGAGACAGTTCGCCAAACTGGGTATTGCAGTTCAGCAGCCAGCACAGCTGAGAGTGAGCCGGCACGTGGGACTGGACAAACAGAAGATTCTTCTCCGGGTCCAGACCGATGGCCAGCAGCAGAGCAAACATCTCGGTGATCTGTTGGCGCAGTTTTGCCGGCTCCTGACGCACGGTGATGGCGTGCAGATCGGCCACCGCATAGATGCCGTCAAACTCGTCCTGCATACGTACCCAGTTGCGCTGAGCACCCAGATAGTTGCCCAGGGTGGGCGTTCCGGTGGGCTGGATCAGACTGAGCATCCGTTTTTTACGCACGATTTCTGTGTTTTGATTCTCCATAGTGTTCCCTCTCATTCATATCCACAAAAAAGTTACCTATATATTACCACACATCCGTTGACATTTTCAATAGATAAATGTAAAATATATAAGGTTTCCATTTTTGAGGGCTTGCGGAGTATATCTGCTTGCTCTTTACGGAATTCTACAACAAAGGTTGAGGTGATAAATGTGGCAGAGAGCACCAATTTTATCCATGCCATTATTGATGAAGAATTGAGGGAGGGCGGCCGTTGCTACGGCAAGGCTGTGCACACCCGTTTTCCGCCGGAGCCCAACGGCTATCTGCACATCGGCCATGCCAAGGCCCTGTGCATCGATTTCGGCACCGCGCTCAAATACGGAGGCTTGTGCAACCTCCGTATGGACGATACCAACCCCACCAAAGAGGACGAGGAGTTCGTGGACGCCATCAAGGAGGACATCCATTGGTTGGGCTTTGATTGGGACGACCGGTTCTATTATGCCTCGGATTATTTCGAGGTCATGTACGAGCAGGCGGTGGGCCTTATCAAAAAGGGGCTTGCCTACGTCTGCGAGCAGACCCCGGACCAGGTGCGCGAAAACCGCGGCGACCTGACCCATCCGGCGGTCAGCCCCTATCGCGATCGCCCCATCGAGGAGAGTTTGGACCTGTTTGCCCGGATGCGGGCCGGCGAGTTTGAGGACGGCCGTATGACCCTGCGGGCCAAGATCGATCTGGCCAGCGGCAACTTCAATATGCGCGACCCGGTCATCTATCGCATCAACCATTGCCACCATCACCGCCAGGGCAATAAGTGGTGCATCTATCCCATGTACGACTTTGCCCACCCCATCGAGGATATGATGGAGCACATCACCCACTCCCTCTGCTCCCTGGAGTTTGAGGATCACCGTCCTCTGTATAACTGGGTGGTGGAGCACGTGGATATCGAGGCGTATCCCCGTCAGATCGAGTTTGCCCGTCTGGGCATCAACTACACGGTGATGTCCAAGCGCAAGCTGCGCAAGCTGGTGGAGGAGGGCTACGTGTCCGGCTGGGACGATCCCCGTATGCCCACCCTGTGCGGTCTGCGTCGTCGAGGCTACACCGCCAACTCCATCCGCACCTTCTGCGATAAGATCGGCGTGGCCAAGGTGCCGAACACTGTCGAGGTAGCTCTGCTGGAGGCCTGCCTGCGGGAGGATCTCAACGAGAACGCCTGCCGCGCCATGGCGGTGCTCCGTCCGGTCAAGCTGACCCTTACCAACTACCCCGACGATCAGTCGGATGTATTTGTCGTGGAGAACAATCCCAACAAGCCCGTGGACGGCACCCGTGAGGTGACCTTCTCCAAGCATCTGTGGATCGAGGCAGACGACTTTATGGAGGAGCCGATCCCGAAATATTTCCGCCTCTTCCCCGGTAACGAGGTCCGACTGAAGGGTGCCTACGTGATCAAGTGCACCGGCTGTGTAAAGGACGAGGACGGCAACGTCATTGAGGTGCTGGCCGAGTACGACGTCGATAGCAAGGGCGGCAATACCGCCGACGGCCGCAAGGTCAAGAGCACCATCCATTGGGTTGACGCGGCTACGGCCGTGGATGCCGAGGTTCGCCTGTACTCCAACCTTTTTGCGGATCCCGACCCGGATGGCGGCGACAAGGATTTCCTGGACTGCCTAGCGGACAATTCCTTGGAGACCCTGCACAACTGCAAGCTGGAGGCCGCCCTGGCTACTGCCAATGCTCCTGCCGCATTCCAGTTTATGCGCCTGGGTTATTTCAGCGTGGATAACAGGGACAGCGCCCCCGGCCACCTGGTCTTTAACCGCTCCGTATCCCTGAAGGATAGCTTCAAAGCAAAATAAGATGATAAAAAGAGCCTGCACGCCGTGCAGGCTCTTTTTACTGAAGTTTTTTGAGAAAAGTCGTGAAGTAATCCGGCAGATCGCTTTCAAAATACAGCTCCTCATCAGTGATGGGATGGACAAAGCCGATGCATCGGGCATGCAGACACTGACCATTGAGTCCCTGGCAGATTTTGGGCTGCTTTTCCGGACCGTAGACGGTGTCACCGGCCACCGGATGCCCCAGACTGGCCATGTGCACACGAATCTGGTGGGTGCGGCCGGTCTCCAGCCGCAGACGCAGATGGGTGTAGCCGGCATACCGCTCGATCACCTCGTAATGCGTCACCGCCTCTTTTGAGTGGGAGGTTGTGACGGTCATTTTCTTGCGATTGGTGGGGTGGCGGCCGATGGGTGCGTTTACCGTGCCGCTGTCGTCACGCACATTCCCCACCACAACAGCCTCGTACACACGTGTAAAGCTGTGTACCTTTATCTGCTTCGCCAGGCCCTGGTGGGCCTTGTCGTCCTTAGCAACGATGAGCAGGCCGCTGGTGTCCATATCAATGCGATGGACGATACCGGGGCGCAGAACGCCGTTGATGCCGGAGAGACTGTCACCACAGTGATGCATCAGTGCATTAACCAATGTTCCGGAATAGTGCCCCGCCGCCGGATGGACCACCATCCCCTTTGGTTTGTTGACAACCAGCAGATGCCGGTCCTCATACATCACGTTCAAAGGGATGTTCTCGGCTACCACCTCATAGGCCACCGGATCCGGCACCTGGACTGTGACCAAAAGACCCTCTTTGCATTTATCCTTTTTGTTGAGTGTCTTACCGGAGGCAGTCACCAGGCCTTGCTCCAGCCATTGCTGGGCGGCAGAGCGGCTGATATCCATCTCCTCGGCCAGCACGGCATCCAGTCGTTTTGACAACTGTTCAGCGGTGATCTGCCATTCGTACACATCAGCCATCGGTATTCTCCTTTTTCTTGACAGGGATGCCAAACAGCAGGGAGCGCAGGGGTGTATCCTCCTCGCCCTTCATCCCAAACAGAATAAAGATAAATAGGAGAATCGCTCCCACTACCACACAGCAATCGGCAAAATTAAAGATGGGAAAATCAATGAGGCTGAAATACAGAAAATCAATGACAAAGCCGTATACGATGCGGTCGATCAGATTGCCGATGGCACCGGCCAGAATCAGCACACAGGTGAAGCTGAACAGCTTATACCGCCGCAAGGGGCTGCGCAGCATCATCACCAGGATCACCAGCGCCACCAATATCGTCAGCGGGATAAACAGCCACCTCTGCCCCTGGAGCATACTGAATGCCACGCCGCGATTTTCCGTATACTGCAACTCGAACACACCAGGAATCACATCGATGGCGCTGCTGTCCTTTAGATTAGCGGCAGCCCACAGCTTGGTAGCCTGATCCACTCCTACCAACAGGGCTACAAATATCAACAATAATGCAGTCAGCATAGTGCTCCCCCTTTCTGCATGATAAAAAAGGGATCAGAGCCGGTCAGCATCCGATCCCTTTCTATTTTAGTCCTCTTTCAGTTCAAAGCTAGAAAAATCCGGCATATCGTGGTAATCCGACTGCTCGGTTTTTGCCGCAGGTACCGGTTTTGGCTCTGCGGGTGCGGCTTCTTCTGCCTGCGCCGTCTCTATGGTAGGATGGGCGCCCTCCAGCACACCGATCAGGGTGAGATGCTCGCGGTAGATGGACAGCAGCTTCGCCTTAAAGTCCGCAACCTCCTGCTTGACCCGCTGCAGCTCCTCCTGCTCGGCGGCAGTGTCCTCCAGCGCCTTATCGTGCATGGCAGCGGCCTCTGCCCGGGCAGCCTCCAGGATGTCATCCGCCTGCTTGCGGGCGTCGGAGATCACCGACTCGCTCATCCGCTGGGCACTAATGAGAGCGGAGCGGATGCTATCCTCCTGATTGCGATAATCCATAATGGTCTCGGCCAGCACCTGCATTTTGCGGCCGTTTTCGTCATTCTGATTGGTCAGCTCCTCAATGGTATCGGCGCAACGGTCCAGAAAATCGTCCACCTCATCCTTACGATAGTTGCCCATGGAACGGGGAAAAATAACTTCACGCACTTCTCTTGCAGTAAGCATAGATTCGGATCCCTTTCTATCAATAACGTCTTATAGTACTTTTCGCGCCAATAGCGCCAGCCGGCCTTTTTTCGTCTCCGGTCCGATCTGGTCCACCAAATAGCGACCACTGCCCCGTATGGAGACGGTACAGGGTGCCGAAACCACGGCAGACACAGAATCAATTGGCAGATGGTCCATCGACACAGATCCCAGGCGGATCAGCTCCGCCGCCTTTTCACGAGAGCAGCGAACGAGGGTTTTAACAATCACGTCCAGTCGGGGCGACACCACCGTCTCGCGCAGGTGCTCGTAATCGCGGGCGATCGGCAGCTCGCCGGTGTAGTCACGGATGATCGTGACCCCTTCCCCGCCGACACGCTTGATCTGCTCGCACACAAAATCGGCGATCTCCTTACGGAGAAACACAACCGACAGACCCTCGCCGCACAAAATGTCGCCGATCTTATCCCGGCGGATGCCGGCAGAAAGCAGCGTGCCCAAAAAATCCCGGTGGGTCAGCTTATGTATAGCGCGGTAACGAAGGGCCACGGCGCACAGAGGAAACTCTGCATACGCCGGGTCCATATAGTCCGGACAGATCGCCAATATCGCCCGCTCTGCCTCGTCGTAGCCGCCAAACAGGCGCCAGGAGCCGTCCGGTACCCCGGATAGCATACGGCGTACCTCAGCCTGCTCACGCAGGTCTAAAAATCCCAGAAAGCACGGCACGCCCCGCTTATCACACATGCGGACCGTGTCCTCTATGCGGGCACGGAGTATTTCGTTAGAGCCCTCAGAAATACAGTCCATTGTTCTCCAGTTCGTCCAGCAGATCGCCCATCAGACCCACGTTATAGGGGGTGATGATAAAGGTGCAGTTCGCCACCTTTTTGATCTGGCCGTCATTGGCATAAGCAACGCCGCTCAAGAAGTCCAGAATGCGGCGGGCCACATCCTTGTTAGCGGACTCCAGGTTCAGCACCACCGTGCGCTTGGCATTCAGGTGATCCGCCACAGAGCTGGCGTCGTCGTAGCGCTCCGGCTTAACCAGAACTACCTGCAGCTGAGCGGTCGCATGGATATTAACCACCTTGTTGCCCTTGCGGGGGGCATCAATCGAGATCTCCTCGATGGAGTCATTCTTTTTCTTAGAGCGAGGCAGGCTATCCTCAATGCTCAGGTCGTTGTCATCCTCGTACTCCGGAACTTCTCCTAAGAATTTGCCAAAGATACCCATAATCTTTTCCTCCTGTATATTTAATAATGACGTTCTCCAAACAAAGCAGAGCCGATGCGCACCATAGTGGATCCCTCCAGTATGGCCTCGCGGTAGTCACCGGACATACCCATAGACAGCTCCTGCATATCTATATTATCTAATTTTTTCTCTCTAATGTCAACAAACAGATGATACATTTTCGAAAAAATCTTTCTTTTTTCCTCTTCTTTGTGCAAAATGGGCGGTACTGTCATCAATCCGCGCACCTGAATACCGGGTAGTGGTGCTATTTCACACAGCAATCGTTCCAGATTCTCCGGCTCAATTCCGGATTTAGCAGCCTCGCCGCCGATATTCACCTCGACCAGGATCGGTGTAACAACGGATAATTCTTCCGACCGGCGAGAGATGGCCTGGGCCAGCCGCAGGCTGTCCACCGACTGGATCATCTGCACGTTTCCAACGATCTGCCGCACCTTATTGGTCTGTAGATGGCCGATCAGATGCACCTGTGTATCCGCAAGATCCAGATCGTCCTTCTTCTGCATAAACTCCTGCACACGGTTTTCACCGATCTGGCGAACTCCCAGGTGAATGGCAGCGTTGATACGCTCCGGATCCACCGTCTTGGTGACTGCCAACAGGCGCACCGCATCCTCCGAACGCCCTGCTGCCGTGCAGGCGCTGTGGATCTCCTCCTGTATGCGAGCCAGGTTCTCTGCGACCAAGCATTCAGCGGATGATCTTTCCGTCATACAGATCTCTCCCTCCCACAATGATATCGTCGTACATTTTCAGATAACCACTTTCGGATATATCCTCACATACAACGTAGTCAGCCGGCTCACTGTACAGTTGATTGATCTTGCGAAATGCCACCACGTTGCCGGAGCGCACGTACACGCCCGCCTGCTGATTTTCGTCGATGACGATGGCACGCTTAGGCACTTTGAGGCCGGTATGCTTGACCAGCTGGATCTGCATCGGCTCCTGACGGATGGTTGACAGCTCCGCCGACATATAATCGCAGCGGAACACCACGGCCATTTTTCCGTTATTATCCTTGTTGCTGGCATACACGGTCACCGGTACAGCCTCGTCCAAAACAAAGGACAACCGCAGGGAAAGGGTTTTTCCAACGCTGAGGGTGTTGTAGTAAGAGTCCGGCACCACGCAGGCCATATACCACTCGTATCCGCTGACGATCTTACCACCGGAGTTTGTGATAACCTGCGGCTCTGCAGACATATAATTCTCAAGTTGCTGGGTAGTGAGCTCAGCCAGACCGTCCGGACTCAGAAGTGTTTCAAAGCCATCGGTCCGATCTGCAAAATATCCGGCCACCGGCGCTTTGATCACCGAAGTCGGCGCCTTATAGCTCTCCTTCAGGCCGGCTTTCTTTTCCTTAAGCTGCTGAACCTTAGCGGAAAGATCCACCGTCTTACCAGTAACAAGCTGCTTTTTGCTCAATAACGAAAGAATATCAAATTGAGCACCGTTTACTGCTCCAAATTGGCCGGTCTCGGTGTTTTGCACCAGTCCGTAAATGGAATTGGTGATCTGGTCGTTGATCGCATCCAGTGTCAACCGACCGGAGCTGGTATCCGCCAAAATGGTATTAAAAGCGGCGATCTGCGCATCAATCTCTGCCATTTCCTGCTCGATACGACCGCTGTCCGCATCGGCATACACCGAGGCAATAGCACTGTATTTAGCCACACGGGTGCCGTTTTCTACCGTATAGTAGGTATAGCCAGAGCCGGTGGTGTTGATAACGCTCTCCGAGCGAAAAACCAAGCCCTGTGCGTCGATGGTCTCGTACACGCTGTGGGTAACGGCCATCTCGGTGACGATCTCAGAGAAGATACTGCGATAGGCCTGATAGCCTACATACAGCACCATCAAAAACACCAAAACTGCTGTCAGAAGTGCACGCAGTGCATGATTCTTTTTGGTTCTCAAGCAGTATCCCCTCCTCTACAGAATGTCGTATACGCATCAACGGCACCGTCTACCAGCTCCTGCGGGGTGGCGTAATCATCCACCCACAGTGTACAGGCTGCCGGCATACGATGAAACCAGGACAATTGCCGCTTGGCATAGCGTCGGGTCTGCTGGCGCAGTCGATCCGCCGCCTCTTCTAATGAGATCTCTCCCTCAAAATAAGGCAAAAACTCCTTGTAGCCGATGGCTTGTGTCACGGTAGCATCCCGGTCAGTATCCAACACACGCCGCGCCTCTTCTAAAAGGCCGTTTTCCAACATAATATCGACACGGCGGTTGATCCGGTCGTACAGATTGCTTCGCTGACGGAAATCCAGCACGATCAAAAACGGAGTGTAGGGCGACGGCGTGGCGTGAGACAGCCGCGCCTGTTCGGTTATGGTGCGCCCGGTGGTGTCGTATACCTCCAGCGCACGGACGATGCGGTTGCGGTCGTTGGGGTGCAGGCGGGCGGCCGACTCCGGGTCTATCTCCCGCAGCTTATTCAGCAGATACTCTGCTCCGTGTTGTTCGGCCATCTCATTATAGTACTGGCGGCGCTCCGGACTCGGCTCATCCTCAAACAGCTGGATATTCTCCATAAAGGACTGGATATACAGCCCCGTACCGCCGCAGAGGACCGGGATGTTGCCGCGCTCAAAAACGGCCTCAAAAACCGTGTTGGCATCCTTAATATACTGCGCAACGCTGTATTTTGTCTGTAAAGGTAAAAACCCTAACAGGTGATGCGGTATCCCTTCCATCTCGTCGGAAGTGGGACGGGCCGTACCCACCGATACACCATCGTAGATCTGCATAGAATCGGCGGACACCACTTCGCCGCCGATGGCTTTTGCCAGTTGGACAGCCAGCGCCGTTTTGCCGGATGCGGTGGGTCCTGCAATGATGGGATAGGGTTTATAGGCAGACACGGCGCTCACCTCCTTTTATACAATGCGACCGAAGAGCTTTTCCATTTCTTTACGGGTCATCTCCACACAGACGGGACGACCGTGGGGACAATAGCGAACCGAATCGTCCAGCAGCACCTGCTTGGCCAAATCCAACAATTCGGCAGGACGGCTGGCGTCGCCGGCCTTGATGGCGGCACGGCAGGCCGAGGAATGGTAGATCCAATCCAGTTTAGAGCTCTGTACCTGGTGGCTGCCGGCGGTAAGCCCCGCCGCGATCTCCCGAATGGTACTGTCGATGTCCGTGCCGGACAGAATCAACGGAAAACTGCGCACCAGCACGCAGGTGCCGCCAAAATCCTCCAGGTCAATGCCGGCCTCTGCCAGTTCCTTCACCGACTCCAGCAGTGCGGTGTGCTCCTCCCGGCTGACGGTCACCGCCACCGGAGAGAGCAGAATCTGCTGGTCGCTGCGGGACTGGGCTTTGAGCTTGTTGTACAGTATGCGCTCGTGGGCGGCGTGCTTGTCAATGATAAAGAGGCTATCCCCCATCTGCGCTAATATGTAGGTGGTAAACACCTCGCCCACCAGTTGTATGGCAGGAGCCTGCTCGATTGCAAGTTGTTCGGGCTTCTCGTCAGGTGCTTTTGGCGTTTCGGGTAGTTTGGTGACCGGCTGCTCCACCGGCGGTATGTCAATGATCTCGGCAACCGCTTCTACCTTCTTTTGGGGCGGCGCAGCGGTGCTATCCTGCATGGAATACGCCGGAGCCGGGCGAACGTCATCCACCGCCAGGTCTAAGAAGGAGGGTCGGCGGGGCGGCTGCGCAGGCTGTGCCTTCGGGATGACCGGCGAAGCAGTAACCGGCTTAGAAGTACCAACCGGCGAGGCATAAGTCGGCGCGATCTCCTTTTTCGGCTCCGGAACACGGTCCATCGTGATCTGCTGAATGGAGCCTCTGGTCTCCAGACAAGAGCGCACCCCGTAATACACAGCGTCAAACACGGGCTTTTCATTGATAAAGCGCACCTCGATCTTAGCCGGGTGCACGTTGGCGTCTACCGTCTCCGCGGGCAGGCGGATATACAGCACGCAGGCCGGAAAACGACCGGCCATCATCATACCCTTGTACGCCCGCTCCACAGCCACCATGGCGGTCTGGGTCCTAACGTAGCGATCGTTGACAAAGAAATGCTGCATGGTTCGGTTGGGCCGGGCATTCTCCGGCTTGCATACAAAGCCGGATACCCGGACTCCGCCCATCTCGTATTCCACCGGCATCAGCGTGGATGCAAACTGCTTGCCAAACACCGCGTGGATGCAGGAGAGCACCTGTCCGTCGCCGGGAGTCTGCAGCTCGGTGCGACCGTTGCGAATGAACTTGACCGCAATCTCGGGGTGGGATAGCGCCAGGCGCTCCACCACGCCGGCTACGGCGTTGCCCTCGCTGACGTCCTTCTTGAGAAATTTCATACGGGCCGGGATATTGTAGAACAGATCCTCCACGATAAAAGTGCTGCCCTCAGCACAGCCGGCATCCTCCAGTATCTTTTCTTCCCCACCGTGGATGACGTAACGGGTGCCCACGATCTCGCCGGCGGCGCAGGTGATCACCTCCACCTTGGCCACAGCAGCCACCGAGGCCAAGGCTTCGCCACGAAAGCCCAGGGTGCCGATGGCGGCCAGGTCCTGCTCGCTGCGCACCTTACTGGTGGCGTGGCGCAGAAAGGCTGTGGGTACGTCCTCTCTGTGGATGCCGCAGCCGTCGTCGGTGATACGGATATAGGTCACGCCGCCATCCCGGATCTCCACCGTTACGTGGCGGGCACCGGCGTCGATGGTGTTCTCCATCAACTCCTTTACCACGGATGCGGGTCGCTCCACCACCTCACCGGCGGCGATGAGCTCGGCCACGTGCTTGTCCAGCACTTGGATTTTTGCCATAGGAATACCTCCTTTCGGGAGATTAGTAGGTAGAGGCCTCTTTGACCAGGTCATACAGGACCTGCATCGCCTCGATAGGGGTCAATACGTTGACGTCCAAATTTTTTAGTTTTGTGATGATAGGGTTGTCCGCAGCCCCCAGCAGCGAGAGCTGATCGCTCTCCTGCGCCATCTCGTGGGTGCGGCGTACCACCGGGGCGCCGTCACCGCTTTCAATACCGCGGAGTATCTCCTTGGCACGGCGCACCACCTCGTCGTTGATACCGGCCAGCTTGGCCACCTCAATACCGTAGCTATCATCCGCCGGGCCACGGACAATGCGGCGCAGGAAGGTCACATCGTCGCCCCGCTTTTTGACGGCAATGTTGTAGTTCTTGATGCAGTCGCTCTCGTCCTCGATAGAGGTCAGCTCGTGATAGTGGGTGGCAAACAGTGTCTTGGCGCCGATGCGCTTGGGGTTGGCCACGTATTCCAGCACGGCGCGGGCGATGCTCATACCGTCAAAAGTGGAGGTACCACGGCCGATCTCATCGAAAACGATGAGGCTCTTAGAGGTGGCGCCCCGCAGAATGGAGGCGACCTCGCTCATCTCCACCATAAAGGTGGACTGACCGGCGGCCAGATCGTCGGAAGCGCCCACACGGGTGAAGATGCTGTCCACAATACCGATGGTGGCGCTCTGGGCGGGTACAAAGCTGCCGATCTGCGCCATCAGGGTGATCAGCGCCGTCTGTCGCATATAGGTGGACTTACCCGCCATATTGGGGCCGGTGATCAGCGCCACACGGTTGGAGCCGTTGTCCAGGTCGGTATTGTTGGGTACAAAGGGTGTGTCCAGCAGGGCCTCGATGACCGGGTGACGGCCGCCCTTGATGCAGATGCGGCCGCTCATATCCACCTCGGGACGGCAGTAATTCTGCCGCACGGCCACCACCGCCAGGGAGGTGAGCACGTCCAGCTTCGCCAGAGCCTCGGCAGTGGTCTGGATACGGACCAGCTGCTCCGCTACCGTCTGACGCACCTGGGAGAACAGCTGATACTCCAGCGCCACGGCGCGGTCCTTGGCACCTAGCACACGGGCCTCCAGCTCTTTTAATTCCTGGGTAATATACCGCTCGGCGTTGGCGAGAGTCTGTTTGCGGATATAGTGATCCGGCACCTGGTCGCTGTACAGACGGGAGATCTCTATGTAATAACCGAACACCCGGTTATATCCCACCTTTAGCGTCTTAATGCCGGTCTTTTCTTTTTCCTCGACCTCAATGCGGCTGAGGATGCCCTTGCCGTCGGTCATAATGCTCTGCAGCTCGTCCAGCTCGGCATTATAGCCGGGACGGATCATACCGCCCTCACGAACCGAGAAAGGCGGCTCGTCCACAATGGACTGGGAAATCAGCTCGCATATATCCTGCAAGGGGTCGATGGCCTCCCGGATGGCGGTCAGCTCTGCACTTTGCGCCTGAGTCAGAGCACCGCGGATGGCGGGCATATAGGACAAGGTCTGCTGCAGAGAGCGGAGCTCCCGGGCGTTGGCGCTGCCGTACACCACGCGGGTCATAATACGCTCCAGGTCGTAGATCTCGGACAGCATCTCCTGCAGATCGCCACGCAGCAGAGAGTGATTAACCAGCTCGTCCACCGCATTGAGGCGGCGGGAAATGGGAGCGATCTGCACCAGCGGCTGCTCGATCCAGCTGCGCAGCAGACGCTTGCCCATGGCGGTACGGGTGTGGTCCAGCACACCCAGCAGAGAGCCGCGCTTTTCCTGAGACCGCATGGTCTCCAGCAGTTCCAGATTGCGGCGGGCGGTCAGATCCAGCTTCATATACTGGGCGTCGGAATAGACGTCCAGCTTGTTCATTCGCTCCAGGCCGTTCATCTGGGTGGTCCGCAGATACCGCAGCGCACAGCCAAAGGCCCGCACCGCCGCCGGCTTATCCGCCAGATCCAGGGCAGACAGCGAAACAGCAGAGAACTGCCGCAGGACGGCATCCTGCGCGGCGGTCAGGTCAAACTCGGCATCCGGACGGGTCTCCAGATGGCCGTTCAGACGGCGGTCCACAAACTCCCCCAGAGGCTTACAGTCAGAGGCGTGGATATTGACCAAAATCTCACTGGGCGAGAAACGGCCCAGCTCGTTGCTCACGCGCAGAGGCAGGTCCTCCCCTATCAGCTGGGTCAGGTGCACCTCACCGGTGGAGCAGTCGCAAAAGCACAGGCCATAGCCGGACCCGTCCGGCTCGGCATACAGCACCGACAGATAATTGTTGCGGCTCTCATCCAGCATACTGCCCTCGATGACCGTGCCGGGTGTGAGAATGCGGATGATATCCCGCTTGACCAGGCCCTTAGCCTGAGCGGGATCCTCCGTCTGCTCGCAGATAGCCACCTTATAGCCACGGGCCACCAGACGGGCTACGTAGGACTCATAGCTGTGAAAGGGTACGCCGCACATCGGAGCCCGCTCCGGCTGTCCGCAATCCCGTCCGGTCAGGGTGAGTTCCAGCTCCTTGGACACCAATTTGGCGTCGTCGAAAAACATCTCATAGAAATCGCCCAGCCGGAAAAAGAGGATGGCATCCTTATTTTGTTCTTTGATTTGCAGATATTGCTGCATCATCGGCGTCATTTCCGCCATAGTCAGCGCCTTCCTTTACGTTGAAAGTCTATCCTTAGTGGCATCCGCCGCAGCTGCCGCAATCGCCGGAGCAGCTGGTTTCCAGGGCCGCCTGATTGGGATCCTGTCCCTGGACAGCCAGGTTGATGGCCAGCAGCATTTTGTTGACCAGCGCATCCAAAGTGCCCTTAGCTTGCTCATAGGCCATCATATGCTCGTTAGCCATCACAGCGGCATAGACAGAGCGCAGCTCGGTATTGAGCTCGCGGAGCTTTTCAGGGCTGCGTTCACTCTCGTCCTTGGACTCCTCGGTATTGATGGCGATGCGCTTGAGATTAAACTCGCTGATCAGATTCTGCAGAGCCTCATCCTCATCAGCAGCCTTAGCGGCGGCAGCGACGGCCTCGCAGCGGGGGTCCGCCTGCAGCTGACAGGCCAGATCAATGGCCATTTCCAATAAAGTATCCATGATAAAAGTCTCCTTTTTCAAATTAGTCTTCGATCGATAATACGGTTCCGTGCATCACCCAACTGCGGGCGTCGTCGATGCGGACGGTGGCATAGCGGCCGATGTGAGACGGGGAAGCCTCCACCCGCACAACGCTATTATCTGCCAGACGGGCCTCGATATAGCCGTCCTCGGCGTTTTCCAGCAGAGCCCGCTGCTCGGTGCCCACCAGAACCGCCAGACGCTGGGCGGACAGCTCCTCCTGCAGCGCCGTGAGCTCCCGCAGCCAAAGGCCCTTGGTCTCGGCAGAGATGGGATCCGGCATCACTGCCGCCGGGGTCCCCTCCCGAGGTGAATAGATAAAGGTGAACAGCGAAGTAAAGCCCACCTCTTTCACCAAAGATAAGGTATCCTCAAACTCCTCTCGGGTCTCGCCGGGAAAGCCCACGATCACGTCGCTGGTAAAGGAAATATCCGGAATGACCGAACGGGCGTAGCGGACCAGATCCAGATACTGCTCACGGGTGTAGCGGCGGTTCATCTCCTTGAGCACCCGGTTATTACCGGACTGGAACGGCAGATGAAAATGCCGGGACACCTTTTGACAGGCGGCGATGGTATCAAACAGCGCCGGTGTGGCATCCTTGGGGTGGGAGGTCATAAACCGAATGGTAAAATCACCGGGAATGGCGTTGATGCGCCGCAGAAGCTCGGCAAAATCCACGCCGTGTTCCTCATCCTTGCCATAGGAATTGACGTTCTGACCCAGCAGGGTGATCTCCTTATAACCCTGGGATACCAGCTCCCGGGCCTCTGCGAGGATGATCTCCGGATCACGGCTGCGCTCGCGGCCGCGCACGTAGGGCACGATGCAATAGGTGCAGAAATTATTGCAGCCGTACATAATGGGCAGCCAGGCCTTGAAGGAGCCATCCCGCTGCACCGGAATGCCCTCGGCGATGACACCGTCCTCCTGGGGCGTTACAGACAGTTGACGCCGCTGCTGCAGCGCCTTGTACAGCAGCTCCGGGAACTGATGGATCACGTGGGTGCCAAACACCAGGCCCACAAACGGGTAGCTTTCCTTCATTTTCTGCGCCACGTGAGGCTGCTGTACCATACAGCCGCACACTGCGATCAGCACCTCCGGACGGCGCCGCTTGATGTGCTTGAGAGCACCCACGTTACCGAATACCCGGTCACAAGCATGTTCCCGGACCGCGCAGGTATTGAAGAGGATGAGATCCGCCTCCTCCGCCAATTCGGTGAAGCCGAAGCCCATGGTGGCCAGCATGCCTTTTATGCGCTCGGAGTCTGCCACGTTCTGCTGGCAGCCGTAGGTGCGCACGCAGGCAAGGGGTGGAGATTCCGGTTTGGTTTTAATATAGTGCTCCCGCACCTTTTCGCAGAAGGGTTGCTGTTTTTGCAGCTCCTCCGGGGTAACGATTCGTGTCATAACGGGATATACCTCTCCTTATACTAGTTCAATATACGATTATACTACACTTAGTTTGTTTTTGCAATGAAAAATCATCATTTTACCAGATATTGTGGAATAAAAATAACGATCCACCCGGCATCACACATATCCGGGCAGACCGTTATTCAAAATCAAACATTTTTGGCTAAAACCGTGTGCAATTCGCCTAAATGGAGGTGGATATCCCGCTCCACCAAGCGCCCCTGTAAGGAGCTGTCGTACTCAGCGATCGTCACAGACGCATTACTCACCCACGGGATGGTGTGCATTCGCTCCAGCGGGGTGTGGGTCCACAGGCACTCCATCACCCGGATGGGGGTGGCGTGGGTGGCGATGCAGACGGTCTCGCCGGGGTGGTTGTGCACGATCTCCTCCACGCAGGCACGCACCCGCCCCTGTAGCCGGGCCACCGACTCACCACCGGGACATGCCGCCAGACCAATGGTTTTCTTCCACACGTCGTAGCTGTCGGCGTGCTCCCGCTCCAGGTCGCTGTAGGTCCTTCCCTCCCACAGACCGGCAAAAATCTCTCGCAGTTGTTGTGTAGGAATGGCCTCCAGGCCATGCAATTGCGCAACGGCGGCGCCGGTGTTGTAGGCACGCTTCAGATCGCTGGCATACACCGCCGTAAAGGGTATATCCAGCAGAAATGCGGCAGTGGCATCAGCCTGCGCTCTCCCCTTTTCGGTCAGCGGCATATCCAGCGAGCCGGCGAAGAGCTCTCTCCGATTGGCTTCACTCTCACCGTGACGTATAAAATATAGGCGTGTCGTCATAGATACCCCTTAATTTTGCTCATAGTCCTCGATCACCGTATGGGCGATCACGTCGGCGCCGCCCGGATACCCCATCGTCAGCAGACGGCGGCGCATCTGCGCCAGCTTTTCCGGCTGGCGAACCAATTCTGCACACTGGCGGATGGCCTCCGGCCACTGGTCGGTGCCCACCGCACCACCGGAATCGATGAAATATTTGAGATTATGGGTCTCGCACCCGGGCACGGACAGCATCAGGACCATCGGCAGACCCATGGTCAGCATCTCGGTGGTGGAAAGGCCGCCCGGCTTGCTGATGCACATATCCGCTGCCGCCATGTAATCGGTGATGCGCTTGGTAAAACCAATGATACGGCTACGATCGCTGCAATATCTGCGCAGACGACTGGCCAGGCGATTATTGTTGCCGCAGATAACCACCAGAGTGGCGTTCTCCGGCAGCTGCTGCTCCAGGGCGGGCACTACCTGACTGAACCGGCCGCAACCGATACTGCCGCTGACCAGCAGCACGACCGGACCCTGCTCCGGCAGGTGCAACTGCCGCCGCGCCTCAGCCTTATCCGGTGGCGTCAAAAACTTACTCCGGATCGGTATACCGGAGGCAACCAACCGCTCCGGTTGGATTCCATCAGCAATATAGAGGGGCTTTATATCCTCGGCTCCAATGAAGTAACGATTGACGTCCACCATGTCCGTGCCGGGATAGACCAAATAATCCGTAACCACCAGATAATGCGGAATGGTCAGTCCGTATTTGCGCCGTGCCTCTGTCAGCATCATACTGCCGAAGATGTGGGTGCTGACCACGGCATCAAAATGATTCTGCAGCAGATACTCCTTTAATTTTTTAGCGCCAAAAGCCATCTGCTCGTACAAAAACCGCGGCGGATGCCGCTCCTCAAAGCGGTAGCCCACGCCAAACAGCTTGGGCAGATACCGATACAGGTAGATATGACCGCCGCAAATAACCTCAGAATGTATCTCCGAGATAAAGGACAGCGTATCCTGGATTTCACAAGGGATACCCCGCTGCACAAACGCTTCCCGCACGGCGCCGGCGGCAGAATTATGGCCACCACCGGTATTGGCCGAGAGTATCAACACACGCATGTCTGCGCCTCCTCATTACGCAAAATAAGGGAAAACAAATGTGTGATGTCAGTCGACAGCCACAGGCGCCGTCGGCTGACCCGCTGGGCGATAGAACGCCTTTTTACGCCCAAAGGTAAAGGGGTACACCACCGCACACAAGGCCAGCGCCACAAACACGTCGATGATCGAGTGCTGCTTGATCATCACCGTAGACATACAAATGGTGATGATAGACACCCACATAACGATGCGTCCCCAGACCGTGGCAAACCGGCGGCACTGGAGACCGGCGATGCCGGCGCCCACCGCACCAAGAACGTGGATAGACGGGCAGACGTTCTCATTGCTGTCTGTAGCGTATAGGGTACCGATGATGCGGGTGAGGATGTTATCGCGGGGAAAGATCTCCGGCCGCAGTTCCTGACTGGAGGGGTAGATCAGATAGATCAATAGAGTTACGCTGTAGGTGATGATGATGAAATACATATAGCGGTAGTACACCTCAAAATTAAAGAGGGCAGTATAGGCTACCATACCCACCAAAATGACAAACCACCAATAGTACGGGATCACAAACCACTCGCAGAAAGGAATCCAATCGTCCACCACGCAGTAGATGGGATGAAAATCCAGCGGCAGAATAAGCTCAAAGGTATAAAACCCTATCCCGTACAAGGGCCAGAACAACAGCAGCAGCAGGTGGCGGTATGTATCAGAGCCGAGATTGCCCGGCCGAACCCCCAATAGAAAACGAAACGCATCCCCAAAGGAGCGATGGTTATCATCAAAAACTTTGTTCATACTTCCTCCATTGCACCATTACGGTCACGTAGTTGACGAAAAAACTGTTTGAGCACGCCCCGGCACTCATCCTCCAGCACACCGGTTATAACCGTGGGCCGATGATTGTAGGGCAGTGCAAACAGATCGACCACCGAGCCGCAGGACCCGGCCTTGGGGTTTAATGTACCCTGTACCACCCGCTCAATGCGGGAATTGATGATAGCACCGGCACACATAGGGCAAGGCTCCAGGGTGACATACAGCGTGCATCCTACCAGCTGCCAGCCGCCCAGTGTGCGGCAAGCCTCGTTAATGGCCTCTATTTCGGCGTGAGCCAGGGCGTTGCCCGCCTGCTCGCGGCGGTTGCGGCCGGTGCCGACGACACGACCGTCCCGCACCACCACAGCACCTACGGGTACCTCACCCTCGGCCGCCGCCAGGCGTGCCAGCTCCAGCGCCTGCTGCATATACAGCGTATCAGACGTCATGGTATCCATCACGCAAACATCCCCCATATCAGCAGACCAATAAAAATGATCACCGCAATCAAGAAGGCCGGTGCCGACAACAGGGCACCCGTGCGCTGGCCGGATGTCAGCACAGTCTCTTTGTTCTTCGGCTGAAGTTTGCGGTAATAGCAGGCCAACAGTATACAAAAGGCCACAATGCCCAATGCTGCCAGGCCATAGATGGCCGCCGTATAGAACACTGCCTGTCCGGTCGCGGACAAGTCAAAACCGAGGAACTCCATGCACACCGACAGAGCATTGTTGGTGAAATGGATCAGGATGGGAACCCAGATATTATCGGTGGCGACGTATAGCCAGCCGAGTACGATACCCACGATCAACGCAAAAGGAACCTGCTCGATGTTTCCGTGCATCAGGCCGAACAAGAAAGCCGATACCAGCACCGCAAACATATCGCCATAGGGACGCAGAGTGCGCAGCACAAACCCGCGGAACACCATCTCCTCCAACAGAGCGGGCAGCACCGCCAGCACAAAAATATTCATGCCCAGGCTTGTCCCGGTCGGCTCTAAAAATTGGGGGAACTCCGGCACGGGCAAGCCCCACTCATAGAGAATACTGGTGAATATGTTGGTCACAATGTTGGCGACCATGCACAGACCCACAGCCGCCAGCACAGCCAAAAAGAGTATGCCTCCGGCAACCGGCTTGGCCGGAGCAAAAGGATTGCGCATCCGTCTGCAGAGCGCAGAAGCCACCAGCGCCGGCACACCCATCGAGAGTGCGTATACCACGGAATACACCAGCAAAAATTTGGTATTACCCAGTCCCAGATCGTCCTGCATCAGGCCCTCCGGGGGCAGCACCCCCAGCGAGACAAGCAGCAGAGCCACAGCAGTAAAGGTGAACTGCATGGTCAGGACCAACAACAGCATCATAAAGCCCAGGTAGTTACCGTCGGAGCGAAGCTGTTTCTTTTTCTGCTGCTCCGGGGACGGAGCAGGGGGTGCAGGAGGATAGTAAGGATAGGGATAGTTGTTTTGAGGTTGCGTATACATACGGAGCAGTCTCCTTTTTTTGTCGCATAGTATTGTGTAACAAGTTTAACACATTTTACTGAAAATGTACAGTTAATATTTTGTTAAATTCCCATTGCACTTCCAGAAGGATTGTGTTATGATATTCTATTAGTGAATGAAACAGTTGACGGAGGTGTTTGGTATGGACTCTCGTCCCATCGGCGTATTCGATTCCGGTCTCGGCGGTCTGTCCGCCGTGCGGCATCTGCGAGACCTGCTGCCCGGCGAAAACATCATCTATTTCGGCGATACCGGCCGCGTGCCCTATGGTACCCGCAGCCGGGACACCATTCGCCGCTATGCCGCGGAGGACTGTCGGCTGCTGCTGGAGCGGGACGTCAAGTACATCATCGCCGCCTGCGGCACGGTGAGCTCTGTGGCCCCCGATCTGCTGGCAGCTCTGCCGGTGCCTGCCATCGGGGTGGTTGAGTCTACGGCAAAGGCGGCTGCAGCCGCCACCGTCAATGGTCGGATCGGCATCCTGGGCACCGCCGCCACCATCCGCTCGGCTTCCTTCGAAAAGGCGCTGCTGGCCATCGACCCAAACTATCGCATCACCGCCACCCCCTGTCCCCTGTTTGTGCCCCTGGTAGAAAACGGCTGGATCGACGTAGACGATCCGGTGGCTGTACCCATGGTACACCGCTATCTCACCGCCGTCAAGGCCGCCGGCGTGGACACCATCATCCTGGGCTGCACCCACTTTCCCCTGCTGGCGCCCATCATACGGCGGGAGATGGGCGACGGCGTGACGCTCATCGACAGCGGCTGCGAGACTGCGACCCTTTGCGCCGAGCAGCTGCGAAACAGCGGACGCCTGGCAGATCGCGACCGGGGTGAGACCCGTTTTTACGTATCCGACCAGCCCGAGGGCTTCAGCCAGGTGGCCGAGATATTCCTGGGCCACTCCGTAGAGCAGGCTGTGGAGATGGTACAGCCCGAACAGAAAGGATAACTATGAAAGCATTGATTATAATCACCGGCACACAGACCGCCGACGGCGAGCAGGACGTGATCGAACTGACCACCAACGGCACCCTACAGCGCAAAGAGAGTGGCTGGCTGCTGACCTATAACGAGACGGAGGCCACCGGTATGGAGGGCACCGTCACCACCCTGGATATCACGCCGGGCAAGCTCAATCTGATGCGCTCCGGCTCTCATCCCAGTATGCTGATCCTGGAGAAAAACCGCCGCCACCACTGCAATTACCACACCCCCTACGGCACCATTGATCTGGGCACCTATACGTCCGAGCTCACCTACGATCTCGGCGACACAGGCGGAGAGGTGGAATTCAGCTACACGCTAGGCTTTAACGGCGGGGTCAGCTCCGCTCATACCGTACACATCACCGTGCAGGAGGAAAAATAATATGTCCAGCATTGTTAAAAACACAGAACTGCAACTGAATAATGCCATCCGGGCCGCCGCCCAGGCCGCTATTGCCGCCGGCGAGCTGCCCCAGGGCGATCTGCCTGCCTTTGTCATCGAGGTGCCGGGCGACCGCAAAAACGGCGACCTGGCCACCAACGTGGCCATGGTATCCGCCAAGGCGTTCCGCAGCGCACCCCGCAAGATCGCGGAGAGCATCGTTGCCCACCTGGATCTGGAGGGCACCTATTTTGAGCGTGTGGAGATCGCCGGCCCCGGCTTTCTCAACTTTTTCCTCTCCCCTGCCTATTACGGCGACATCGTGGCCGAGGCGGTGAGCAAGGGTGCCGACTTCGGCCGCTCCGATTATGGCGCCGGTAAAAAGATCATGGTGGAGTATGTCTCCGCCAACCCCACCGGCCCTATGCATATGGGCAACGCCCGCGGCGGCGCCCTGGGCGACTGCCTGGCCTCGGTGCTGGACGCCGCCGGCTATGAGGTATGGCGGGAGTTCTACATCAACGACGCCGGCAACCAGATCGAAAAGTTCGGTCTGTCCCTGGATATCCGCTATCAGCAACACCTGCTGGGCGAGGAGGCCGTGGAGCTGCCCGAGGACGCCTATCACGGTGACGACATCAAAGAGCACGCCGCCGCCTTTGCCGCATTGCACGGCGACAAGTATCTGCAGGTGGACACCGACCAGCGCAGAAAGGCGCTCATCGAGTACGCCCTGCCGCTGAACATCGAGAAAATGAAGGCGGATATGGCCAAGTACCGCATCGTCTACGATCGCTGGTTCACCGAGTCCACCCTGCACAACAACGGCGAACTCAAGGAGATAATCAATATCCTCACCGAAAAGGGGCTGACCTACGAAAAGGATGGTGCCCTGTGGTATAAAGCCGGCGAGTACGGCGAAAAGTATCAGCCCAAAAAGCACCTCAACCGGGATGGCGAAGAGGAAGGCATCAAGGACGAGGTGCTGGTGCGCGCCAACGGAAACCCCACCTATTTTGCCGCAGATATTGCCTATCACCGCAACAAATTCCTGCGGGGCTTTGACACCCTCATCGACGTGTGGGGTGCCGATCACCACGGTCACGTGGCCCGTATGAAGGGCGCCATGGACGCCGTGGGTATGGACGGCAACAATCTGAACGTGGTGCTGATGCAGCTGGTGCGCCTGGTGCGGGACGGCGAGATCGTCCGTATGTCCAAGCGCTCCGGCAAGGCCATCCAGCTCAGCGATCTGCTAGACGAGGTGCCGGTGGATGCCGCCCGCTTCTTCTTCAACCAGCGGGAGGCCAACACCCAGATGGAGTTTGACCTGGGTCTGGCCATCGAGCAATCATCCTCCAACCCGGTGTACTACGTGCAGTACGCCCACGCCCGCATCCACTCCATCTTCCGTAAGATGAAAGAGACCGGTGTGGAGATCACCGCCGCAACAGGGGAGCAGCTGGCTCTGCTGACCGCACCCGAGGAGCGGGAGCTGATCCGCCATCTCTCCTCTATGGAGAAGGTGGTCGTGGAGTGTGCCCGCAGCTACGACCCCTCCGGCATCACCCGGTTTGCTCTGGAGCTGGCCACACTGTTCCACAAGTTCTACAATAGCTGCCACGTATCCGGCGTAGAGGCCGATCTGATGATGGCCCGTCTGGCGCTGTGCGACGCGGTGCGCATCGGTCTGCACAACGCGCTGACAATGATGAAGATTGAGGCTCCCGAAGCCATGTAAAGCGTTTGAGCTTTACAGTTTACAAGCCGTGATATTTCAGGGAAAAGGCACGATACCGGTCGGTATCGTGCCTTTTATTGTACAATATTCATTTCATCCACAAAGTCTTTGGGTTTAACCGTCATCTCTACCCAAGCAGGTGAAAATCCGCTGCGAATGGCGTTCCTCGCTGACTTGACATTACACCAGGCGCAACAGTAAAAGGGAACCTTTCCCCTATCCAGTATTTCCAGTGCCAGTCGGGATGTGAGGGCCGCCGCAATGCCTTGGCGGCGATATTCCGGCAGAACGTCCACGCCGATCTGCCACATCGTTTCACAGTCCGCAGAGCAACCTGCCAGGCCAACCAACCGATCGCCATCATACGCTCCTATTGCCAGCACGTCCAGATGCTTGCGCTTTTCATATAAAGCGTTGGACCATTGAGGAGCATAGAGAAGGGCGAAATCACTTGGTAGAAGGAGCTTGAGTTCATAGTGGCAAGGCTGTGGATGAAGTCTGTCCAAATCCGGTAGAAAAAACTCTGCCATATAACAAATACTCAGTCCATATACAGATAATTCCTGCTCTAGCACATGAAGATGGGGCGTTTCCATTAAGTGCTCCATGGCATAAGATTGAATATAATTCGATACAACTTCGCAATAGGCGGGGCTGACCGACGCAACTACATTACTTCCGTAACTGACCAAATTGCAAGCAAAAGGTAGTTTGAGATATTTACGAGCGGAGACATTTTCTCTTGATACAACGATTACGTTTTTGTCCTTTTGAAAGTCCTCTGCATTGCAGTTCATATCCACCGCGGATTGCTCCATAGCGATCCGCAAAATATCCCGGTTATTCATCGCTGTCGTCCTCTTCGGTCACCTCAACAAGGATCTCCCGCAGGGTGTCTGCGCCCTCGCCGTTGGTGGCGGAGAAGGGGATCACCGTGATGCCCTCCAGGTCGGCCAATTCCTCCTCAAAGGCCGCCAGACGCTTGGCACGCTCGGTTTTGTTGAGCTTATCCGCCTTGGTGAGCACCACAACAAAGGGAATACCCCGCTCCACCATATAGTCCAGCATCTGCCGGTCGTCCTGGCTGGGGGCGTGGCGGATATCCAGCAGCTGCAGCACCAGTCGCAGATCCCGTTCCGCGTCAAAATAGCCCTCAATCAGCTCCGACCAGCGGCGGCGCTCCTTGTCCGCCACCTTGGCATAGCCATAGCCGGGCAGATCCACCATCCGCATCGTATCCAGGCGGTAGAAATTGATGGTGGCGGTCTTACCGGGGGTGGCGCTGGTGCGGGCCAGCGCCTTGCGGTTGAGCAGCCGGTTGATCAGAGAAGATTTTCCCACGTTGGAGCGGCCGGAAAAGGCCACCTCGGGCAAAACCGACGCCGGCAGCTGGGAGGAAACGCCGGCAGCCATCTCGAATTGAGCCGAATGAAGATTCATACCTGCTCCCTCCCCCATTATCGGGCCGCTGCCGGGTCCGCGGTCAGGGCGTGGCCGATGACCGTATCCAGCTGCTTGGCGGAGATGAAGTGCGTGTGCTCCTTGACCACCGTGTCCACCTCACTCAGGTCGGACCGGTTGTCCTCGGGGATGATGACGGTGGTCATCCGGTGGGTGTAGGCCGCCATAGCCTTTTCCCGCAGGCCGCCAATGGGCATTACGCGGCCGCGCAGAGAGATCTCACCGGTCATGGCCACGTCGCTGCGTACCGGGATACCGGTCAGCGCGGACACAATGGCGGTGGCCATGGTCACACCCGCCGAGGGACCGTCCTTGGGTACGGCACCCTCCGGCACGTGGATATGTATGTCTTTATTCTTATAGAAATCCCGGTCGATGTGCCAGTCGTCCGCCCGGGAGCGCACATAGCTGATGGCGGTACGGGCAGACTCCTTCATCACGTCACCTAGGTTGCCGGTCAGCTCCACCTTGCCGGTGCCCTCCAGCACCGCCACCTCAATAGCCATGGTAGCACCGCCCACAGCGGTCCAGGCCAGGCCGTTGACCACGCCCACCTCGTCCTGGCGGCGAATGTGGTCGGGCTTGAATTTTTCCGGGCCGAGGTAAGTTTCCAGGTCGCCGGTGTTCACCGATACGCTGTCGCACTTGCCCTCGACAAGAGCGGCCGCCGTCTTGCGGCACAGGGTGGCCAACTGGCGCTCCAGGGTGCGGACACCCGCCTCGGCGGTATAGCACTCAATGATCTTCGCCAGGGCGCTGTCGGTCAGCCGCAGCTGTTTAGCCGCCAGGCCGTGCTTTTTCATTTGCTTTTTCAGCAGATGCCGCTTAGCGATGCGCTTTTTCTCCTCCGCCGTATAGCTGGACAGGGTGATCACGTCCATACGGTCGTACAGCGGCGCCGGGATAGAAGAAGCGTCGTTGGCGGTGGTGACGAACATCACCTCGGACAGGTCAAAGGGCAGGTCGATGTAGTGGTCGCGGAAGGCGTTGTTCTGCTCGGTGTCCAGCACCTCCAGCATAGCGGAGGCCGGGTCACCGCGAAAATCGTTGCCCATCTTATCGATCTCATCCAGCAGCAGCAGCGGGTTTTTGGTGCCGGCCTGCTTGATGGCGGAGATGATGCGGCCGGGCATAGCCCCCACATAGGTGCGGCGGTGGCCGCGGATCTCGGACTCATCCCGCACGCCGCCCAGAGAAACCCGCACGTATTTGCGGCCCATAGCCTCAGCGATGGAGCGGGCAATGGAGGTCTTTCCCACGCCGGGAGGACCCACCAGACACAGCACCTGGCCCTTCATCTCCTGAGAGAGCTGGCGCACCGCCAGAGCCTCCACGATGCGCTCCTTGACCTTGTCCAGGCCGTCGTGGTCCCGGTCCAGTATCTTGCGGGCACGCTTCAGGTCCAGGTTGTCCTGGGTGGCCGTATTCCAGGGCAGGGCCAGGCAGGTATCCAGATAGGTGCGCACCACTGTGGCCTCGTGTGAGCCGGGGGGCATCTTGCCCAGCTTGCGGGATTCCTTATGTAATTGGGTGCTGATGGCCTCCGGCAGGCCCAGCTCATTGATGGCTTTAGTGTATTCGCCGGACTCCTCGAGGGGGTCATCCCCCTCGCCCAGCTCCTCAGAGATGGCACGAATCTGCTCACGCAGATAATATTCCTTTTGGTTTTCGTCCATCTGCTCCTGCACCTTGGCCTCGATCTTCTTTTCCAGCTCCAGGATCTGGCATTCCTTGTCCAGGATGCGCAGAAGCGTCTCCATACGGCTGGTGATGGACTGGATGTTGAGGATGCGCTGCTTTTCCTCCAGGGGCATATTGAGATTGGACGCCACGTAGTCGGCCAGGTGGCCCGCATCGTCGTCGGACGCCACGGTGTACATCACGTCCGGCGCCAGCTTTGGCACCAGGTCCGTATACCGCTCAAACTGCTGGCGGCACTCGCGGATAAGGGCATCCTCCAGCAGCGCCGGCGACACAGCACGATCCTGCCGCTCCTGGGTAACCACCACAAAATACGGCTCGGTCTGCAGGATCTCCACCGCCGTGGCGCGATAGTCGCCCTCCACGATGATGCGAAAGTTATCGTGAGGCAGCTTGACGATCTGCCGCACACGGGCCACAACGCCCATGCGATACAATTCGTTGGGCTTGGGATCGTCCTTGGTTACGTCTTTTTGTGCCACCAGGAATATCCGCTGGTCGTTCTCCATGGCTGCATTCAGCGCCGCCACGGACTTGAGCCGACCCACGTCAAAGTGGACCACCGCATCCGGAAAGCACACCAGACCCCGCAGCACCAGCATAGGCAGGGTGGCTAAACGATTCTCTCTAGTAGACATTGTAATTCACCTCGATTGGACAAAAATCGGTCGGTCTGTCATCGCACACCGACCGATTGATTCATTTATGCGTTGACCGCCTTGCGTTTTGCGGTCGTTTTGGACTTGGACGCCGGGGTGCGGCGCACCTTTTTGTCCGGGTTGTACACGATATCCGGCTTGACCCCGTCGGTGATGCAGGCGGCGGTGAGCAGCACCTTCTCCACCGTAGGATCCGACGGAATATCAAACATCAGTTGGGTCAGAAGCCGCTCCATCACGGAGCGCAGACCGCGGGCGCCGGTCTTTTGCTTGAGAGTCTCCTCCGCCACGGCCCGCAGTGCATCGTCCGTAAAGACAAGCTCCACACCGTCCAGCTGGAACAGCTGGGTGTACTGCTTGAGAATGGCGTTCTTCGGCTCTGCCAGGATGCGCACCAGGGCGTCCACATCCAGCCCCTCCAGGGTGGTAATGACCGGCATACGACCCACCAGCTCGGGAATCAGGCCGTATTTGACCAGATCCTGGGGCACCACCTGCTTGAGCAGCGCCACGTCGTCGTTCTTTTTGGACTTCACCTCATTGCCAAAACCCATGGCTCCGGTGCTGACACGCTTTTCGATGGTCTTGGTCAGACCGTCGAAGGCGCCGCCCAGGATGAACAGAATGTTGGTGGTGTCGATCTGAATGAACTCCTGCTGGGGATGCTTGCGTCCGCCGCCGGGCGGTACGTTGGCCACCGTGCCCTCCAGGATCTTCAGTAGCGCCTGCTGCACACCTTCGCCACTAACGTCGCGGGTGATGGAGGGGTTTTCGCTGCGGCGGGAGATCTTGTCGATCTCGTCCACATAGATGATGCCGCGCTGGGCCGCCTCTACGTCAAAATCGGCGGCCTGGATCAGGCGCAGCAGAATATTCTCCACATCCTCGCCCACGTAGCCTGCCTCGGTCAGGGTGGTGGCATCCGCAATGGCAAAGGGCACGTCCAGCGCTTTGGCCAGGGTCTGTGCCAGAGCGGTCTTGCCCACGCCGGTGGGACCCAGCATCAGCACATTGCTCTTGCCCAGCTCGGCGTCCATACCGGCGCCGTAGTAAATGCGCTTATAGTGGTTGTACACCGCCACGGAAAGGGTCACCTTTGCGGCGTCCTGGCCGATGACGTACTCATCCAGCCGCGCCTTGATCTCGTGGGGGGTGGGCAGCTGAGGCGGTGTGGTGTCCTTTTGCGCCGTGCGGTGGGGGATCTGGATCTCGTCCGGATCCAGAATGGTCTGGCACAGCTCCACACACTCATTGCAGATAAACACGCCGGGGCCGGCAATCAGCTGAAACACCTCTTCCTGGGGCTTGCCGCAAAAAGAACAGCAAGGACCGGAGCGGGTGGTATCATTGGTAGGCATACGATTTCACCTCCGTGAGGATAGCATCAGGTGCGCTTTTCTACCACCTTATCCACAATGCCGTAGCGCACTGCGTCGTCGGCGGTCATCCAGTTGTCCCGGTCGGTATCACGCTCGATCACCTCGATGGGCTGGCCGGTCATCTCGGACAGCATCCGGTTCATCCGGTTGCGCACGTATAGAATGTGGTCCGCCTGGATCTTGATATCCGAAGCCTGCCCCTTGGCACCGCCCAGTGGCTGGTGGATCATGATCTCGCTGTTGGGCAGAGCCAGGCGCTTGCCCTTGGTGCCGGCCGCCAGCAAAAAGCTGCCCATGCTGGCCGCCAGCCCCACGCAGATGGTGGATACGTCGCACTTGATATACTGCATGGTATCGTAGATGGCCATACCGGCGGAGATGGAGCCGCCGGGGCTATTGATATACAGATGGATGTCCTTATCGGGGTCCTGGCCTTCCAGGTACAGAAGCTGGGCCACAACAAGAGAAGCGGTGGTGTCGTTGACCTCATCGGACAGCATGATGATGCGGTCGTTCAGCAGACGGGAAAAGATGTCATAGCTGCGCTCGCCGCGGCTGGTCTGTTCTACAACATAGGGTACAAAACTCATAGTGGTCCTCCCTTTCGGTATCGATGGTTATAGGGCGAAATTCCCTGCCCACACAGTATGGGCAGGGAAATCACAGGTTAATCAACGTATGCCTTATTCGGCAGCCTCTTCACCCTCGGTGGTGATGGTAGCCTTGCTACGGATGAGCTTCATAGCCTTTTCGACGGCGATATCCTTAGACAGCTCGGCGGCGGGAATGGCGGCCTTGATCTGGTCGACCTCCATACCGTACTGCTCAGCAAACTTGGCGTACTCGGCCTCCAGCTCCTCGTCGGAAACGGAGATCTTGTCGGTCTTGACCACGTATTCCAGAGCCAGGCGGACCTTGACCTGCTTCTCAGCCTGCTCGCGGAAGCTCTCGCGGAAGGCGGCGGTGTCCATACCGGTGTACTGCATATACAGGTCCATGCTCAGGCCCTGGCTCTGCAGACGATAGGCAAAATCCTGAATGCGGTCGTTGATGGTGTTCTCAATCATCGCCTCGGGAATGTCGGCCTTCATGCACTTGATCAGGCCCTCAGCGATCTTCTCGTCCACCTCGTTGTCGGCGGCCTGGTTACGCTGGTCCTCGATGCGCTTCTTGGCGTCGGCCTTAAATTCCTCGACGGTCTCGAAATCAGAAGAATCCTGGATCAGATCGTCGTCGATCTCAGGCAGCTCCTTCTTCTCGATCTTGTGTACCTTGCACTTGAACACAGCGGGCTTGCCGGCCAACTCCTCAGCATGGTACTCCTCGGGGAAGGTCACGTTCACGTCCAGCTCGGCATCCAACTCAGCACCCACCAGACCCTCTTCGAAGCCGGGGATGAACTGACCGGAGCCCAGCACCAGGGAGTGATTCTCGCCCTTGCCGCCCTCAAAGGCCACGCCGTCCACAAAGCCCTCGAAATCGAAGGTGACGGTGTCGCCCATCTCAGCGCCACGGTCCTCCACAGAGACCATGCGGGCATTGCGCTCCTGCAGACGGGTCAGCTCGGCGTTAACATCCTCGTCGGTCACCACCACGGCGGGGCGGGTGATCTTCAGGCTCTTATGGCCGCGCATCTTGACCTCGGGCTTGACGGTGATGACCGCCTTGAAAACCAGGCCCTCGGGACCGACGCTGATCACGTCCAGGTCGATCTTATCCTCCACGTACTCGTATTCAGACTCCTTGATGGCGGCGTCCAGAGCGGCGGGATACACGTCGTTCATAGCGGTCTCGTAGAACACGCCGGTGCCGTAGGTCTTCTCGATCAGGGCGCGGGGTGCCTTGCCCTTGCGGAATCCGGGGACAGCCATCTTCTTGACGTCCTTCTTGTAGGCGGCGGTAACGGCAGCCTCGAAGGTAGCGGCGTCCACCTCGATCTCCAGCTCGACGCGGTTGTTTTCCAGTTTGGTTGCGTTTTTCAGACTCATTGTCATTTCCTCCCAATTTTGCTTACAAAACATAGTGCAGACTATTATAACATAAAGCTTTACTATTTACTAGCCTTTTTTGAGAAAATATTTTCCAAAAAGAGAACTAATTTTCGTTGGAAGTACCCAAAACGGGTATGGGACAAAACTGCAGGGCATCCGCCGAGATCAACCGGTAGTCGATTCCGTCCACCTTCCCCTGCACCGCCAGGCGGATGCCGTTGCTGTGCACGTGACCGTAATAGCAGCGGGTGATGCCCTCCTCCTTCAGCACATCCAGTATCTCCGGACACACCTGATCGGCGTACAGCGGCGGATAGTGGAGAAACACCACCGGCTCCAGCCCGGTCTCCTTAGCGGCCCGGATGGAGGTGCGCAGACGGCCGGCCTCACGGAGCAGCACCAGCTTGTCTCCATCCTCCTCGGCATCGAAAAACCAGCCACGGCTGCCGCAGACGGCATAGCGGCCGTCCACCACAGCGGCATCGTTGTGGACGATGCGCAGCGTATCAAATCCATTCTCGACAAAGAACAGGTCCATCTGTCGGCGGGTGGTCCACCAATAGTCGTGGTTCCCCTTGAAAATCAGTTTTTTACCGGGCAGACTGTGCAAAAAAGCAAAATCGTCCCGGGCCTGCCGCAGATTCATTCCCCAGGAAATATCGCCGGCTATCACCACCGTGTCCTCCGGACCGATCAGCCGCCGCCAGTTCGCCTCCAGACGGGGAACGTAATCGTCCCACCCGGAGAAAACCGTCATCGACTTATTAGTGGACAGGGACAGATGGGTGTCGGCAATCGCAAACAGCGCCATGTCTTACCTCCCGATCAATCCAGGCCCAGCATACCGTACACAGTGCCCTGCATCGAGGTCTTATCGTTGTCGCATACATCTGTAAAGCGAATCGCCTTGTCACGCAGAGAGCCCAGCGGCTGCGGGGTTTTCCAGCCGGTGAAGGCCTGCAGATCCGCCAGCTGATCGTAAGGTGTCTCTGCCAGATTGGCGTGCAGCGCCTCCAGAATAGCCGGCGCAAACTTGAACGGATTGGCGGTGGAGGCAATGACGGTAGGCGTCTCGTCGCCGCTCTTGGCACGATAGGCCTCGTACACGCTCACCGCAACTGCCGTATGGGTATCGCACAGATACTCGGTGGTATCAAAAACGCGGCAGATGGTGTCCGCTACCTCCCGATCGTCGGCGCAGCCACCCACAAACTGCTGCTGGATTGCCCGGCGCACCGTATCGGAGACGGCGTACTTTTTGTCCGTCTTGAGAGCAGCCATCAGGTCGGCGATCTCATCACTGTTGTTACCGGACAGATGATACAGCAGGCGCTCCAGGTTAGAGGACACCAGAATATCCATAGAGGGGCTGGTGGTGGTATAGAAGGGGCGGTTGCAATCGTACACGCCGGTTTCAAAAAAATCGGTCAGCACCCGGTTGCGGTTGGAGGCACAAATAAGCTTATTGACCGGCAGGCCCATTCTCTTGGCATAGTAGCACGCCAGAATGTTGCCGAAGTTGCCGGTGGGCACCACCACATTGATGGGATCGCCATTGCGGATCTTATCCTGGGCCACCAGGTCGCAATAAGCAGAAATGTAGTACACGATCTGCGGCACCAGACGGCCCCAGTTGATGGAATTGGCGCTGGAGAACCGCATGCCGTTCTGAGCCAGCTTCGCCTTTACCTCATCGTCGGTGAAAATGGCCTTTACGCCGGTCTGCGCATCGTCAAAATTGCCGCGGATGGCGCAGACGCCTACGTTCTCGCCCTCCTGGGTGATCATCTGAAAGCGCTGCATCTCGCTGACGCCGTCCACGGGATAGAACACCAGAATACGGGTATTGGGGGCATCCTTAAAGCCCTCCAGCGCTGCCTTGCCGGTATCGCCGGAGGTAGCCACCAGGATGACGATCTGCTCGTCGGGGTTGGTCTTGCCCACCGACACACGCATCAGGTGCGGCAGGATCTGAAGCGCCATATCCTTGAATGCGCAGGTGGGACCGTGCCACAGCTCCAGAATATAGCGGCCGTCCCCCAGCTCGTGCAGAGGTGCCACATCGGCAACGTCAAACCGCTCGCCATAGGCGGCCTCGCAGCATGCAGCCACCTCCTCGGCGGTAAAATCCGTCAGATAACGGGACAGAACGCGGGTAGCACGCTCCTTATAAGACAGCGGTACCAGCGCCTCAATATCCGCCGCCGTCAGCGCAGGGAACTCGGTAGGCACGTACAGACCGCCCTCGGGCGAAATGCCGGTGGCGATGGCCTGGGCGGCGGTAATCTCTACGTTGTTGTTTCGTGTACTGGTGTAATGCATGATTCATTCCTCATTTCGGATAGTTTGCTCCCAATACCGCAAAAAGAAGTCGCGGGCATTGGTATAAAAAACAGCATCCAGTGTCTGCGGGTTCCAGCCGCAGTCAGACAGATACCGATATAGCCTCTCGTATACGGCTATGCCGTTCCATTCAGCCGGCGCGGTCATACCGTCAAAATCTGCACCAAAGCAGATCGTTCTTTCACCATTCAGGGACAGAAAATGCTCCAGATGGCGGCGGATCGTTTCAAAATCGGAACCACCCAGGTGCTCCGGGTATAAGGTCAGACCCACCACACCGCCCCGGTCGCGGACGGCGCAGAACTGGTCGTAGGTGAGATTGCGCGGGTGCGGACACAGAGCATCCGCTGCGGTGTGGGACACCGCAAAGGGTCTGCGGGCCTCTTTTACGACCTGCCAGAAGCCGGGCCGGTTTAGATGGGCCACGTCCACAACCGTGCCGAATTGCTCCAGCACGGACAGCGCCTGTCGGCCGGCTGCCGTCAGGCCCTCGTCGCTGCCAAAGCAGCCGCTGCCCCAGTGGTTATCCCCATTCCAGGTAAGACCCACCATGCAGACGCCACGCCGGTACAGACTATGGATATACTCCCAATCTGTGCCCAGGGCGCCGCCATTTTCCACCGTGAGCATCCCCGCCGGCGTGGCGAAAAGATCATCAGCCACAGTCACACGGTGCAGGCTCTTCCCCGTCCAGCGGTGAAACACGTCCATCAGCGCGTCGCATTCGGCCTGTGCCTCGGTGACGGACAGTCCATCCGGGATCCAGGCGGCATACGCCTGCACCCAGGCATCGTACCGGGCGCCGCGCACCAGGTCCACGTGTCCGGCGTTGCTGTGTATCGACGTATTGCGATGCAATCCTTCGCACAGCGTGTCACAATGCAGATCAAAAAGCCGCACTCAGATCCCCTGCCTCATAGGCGCCCATTACGTGGTTGATCTCCGCAATCTTCATAGGATCGGATTTCTTGGTGATGACCTCCACCACGTCAAAACGGGGCTGCAGATCTGCCGGAAACCGACTCAGATAGATGGCGGCCGTCTGCAACAGGCGCCGTTGTTTTGCCGCGGTCACGGCCTCACGGGGTGCGTACATCGCATTCTCCTGCCGCGTTTTGACCTCGACAAACACAATATAGTCTCCGTGAGTGGCGATTATGTCGACCTCCCCCTGGCGGCAGCGAAAATTGGATGAGACCACCGTATATCCCTTATCCCGCAGAAAGCGGGCCGCCAGCACCTCGCCGGCGGCGCCTCTCGATACCCCTGCCATCAGTGCTCACCCAAAATCTTTTTAAGAAAGCTGGGGCGATGCTCCGGGCAGGGCCCGAACTCTCTAAGCGCTGCTGTATGGGCGGCGGTGCCGTAGCCCTTATGTACCGCAAAGCCGTACTGGGGGTACTGCTTGTCCATCTCCACCAGCAGGCGGTCACGGGACACCTTGGCCAGGATGGAGGCGGCTGCGATCGACTCTGACAAGGCATCTCCCTTTACAACCGTTTTAGCCGGCACAGTCAACTGAGGCGGTTTACGGTTGCCGTCAATAAGCGCCAAAGCCGGGGGTTGGGACAATCCAGCCACAGCCCGGGACATAGCCAGGTAGGTGGCGTTGAGGATATTGTACTGCTCTATCTCCTCTACAGAGGCACTGGCGATGCAATAGGCCACCGCCTCCTCCCGGATGATGTCAAACAGAGCCTCTCTCTTTTTCTCCGAGAGTTTTTTGGAATCATTCAGCCCGAGAATGGGATACTCCGGGGACAGGATCACCGCCGCCGCGTACACCGGGCCGGCCAGAGGGCCTCGTCCCGCCTCGTCCACACCGCAGATCGGTCCGCCGCAAGCATCCCGAAAGCCTTGATCAAACTGAGGGTCAAGCACGGTCGGTCACCTCCTGTGCGGCAGGCGGCCATTCCAGGGTAATGCGCCCCAGCTTGCCGCCGCGGTATTCATCCAGCAGCATAATGGACGCCCGTCCGGTATCGATCTCGCCGCCGGACAGCAGCATGCCGCGCTTGCGGCCGATGTCATGGAGCAGCTCCCAATTATCCTCGTTCAGCGGCTCGGTCAGCTTATACCGCTCCAGCAAGACGGCGGGATAATCCCGGCGAAGAATGCCCAGCAGCTCGCAGGCCATCTCCTCCATATCCAGCACCTGGTCCTTGATGGCGCCGGTAAAGGCCAGCCGCATAGCCACCGTCTGGTCCTCAAACTTAGGCCACAAAACACCGGGTGTATCCAGCAGTTGGGTACCGCCCTCAATGACAAACCACTGGTTCATACGGGTCACACCGGGGCGGTCCTCCACCTTGGCCTTGCCACCACGGTTCATACGGTTGATAAAAGAGCTCTTGCCCACGTTGGGGATACCCACGATCATAGCGCGGATGGCACGGTTGGCGCCTTTGCTCTCCCACTTTTCCACCAGATCGTGGAGCAACTCACGGAGTGCGTTGTGAAACTGATTGCAGCCGCGGCCGCTCTTACAGTCCACGGCCAGAGCTGCCATCCCCTGACGGCGGAAATAGCCAAGCCACCGCTGGGTGGCGGTATCGTCCGCCAGATCCGCCTTGTTCAGTATCACCAGGCGGGGCTTTCCACGGGTCAGGCTGTCCATCTCCGGGTTACGGCTGGCCAGCGGAATGCGGGCATCCACGATCTCCACCACCGCATCGATGAGCGGCAGGCTCTCCTGGATCTTGCGCCGGGTGCGGGCCATATGGCCGGGAAACCACTGAATGGTGCCGATAGCCGGCTGATCCGCCGTCACCTCAGTAGCGGCGGCCGGCGCCGGTTTGCGGCGATCCGGCTTTGTATAAGGCTTGGATTTGTTGCCGGGTCGCTGGGCCGACCGGTTAGTGTCGTTATGCCGACCGGCGGGACGACCGCCCGATTTGTTATTGTTACGACGTGTAGTACCCATACATCATTCTCCAATTTTGCCAAACGAAGGCATGATACGGAAAAACACCTTGCCCACCAGGTCCTCCTCGGATACGGGGCCCAGTATGCGGCTGTCCAGAGACTCGCTGCGGTTGTCCCCCATGACGAAAAGGGTTCCCTCCGGGACGGTGATCTCCTCTTTCATACCATAGGTGGGGGTAGAATCTCCCAAAACATACGGCTCGATCAGAGGCTGGTCGTTGCGATAGACAACACCGCTCTCTTCGTCGATGCGGATGCGATCCCCCTCCAGGCCGATGACCCGCTTGATCAGCGGTGTATCGCCCGTGCGGCGCACCACCACAATATCGCCGTACTCCGGCGTGTAGAACATACCGGACAGCAGCAGCCGGTCTCCGTTCTGTAGCGTGTTGCGCATGGAGTCGCCGCTCACAGTGACGATGCGGAACGCCAGCGAAAAGAACAGCGCCACAAACACAATGGCCGCCAGAGCCGCGGAAACCCACTCAAAGCCGGATGCAAGGCTCCGGGACGGGGTGTATTCCCGTGTCTGTACGGTCTTACTCTTTTGCATATCCGTCGTGCTCCTTTCCACCGATACTTGCTGATTACTTCAAATTATCATACACACCGCCAAAGGACTGGGGCGGCCAGATGCAAAATACCGCCTTGCCCAACACGTCCTTGACGGAGATCATACCGATCTCGTTCATACGGCTGTCCTTGGAAATAGTACGGTTATCCCCCATAACGAAGATACAGCCCTCCGGGACTACCACAATGTCCTTTACGTCCCGGGGGATGGTCACCCCCTGGATATAGGGCTCCTCCAGCCGCTCGCCGTTGACGTATACGTTGTAGGAATCGGTTATGCTGATGCGATCGCCGGCTACGGCGATGACCCGCTTGATCAGCGGCTCATCCGTATAGCGGTCCACCACCACAATGTCACCCGGCTCGTAGTCATCGGCGCCGTAGGACAGCACCAGGCGATCCATATGATGCAGAGTGGGCAGCATCGAATCGCCATCCACGCCCACCACACGGAACATAAAGGTCATCACAAGCACCAAAACGGCCAACGCAACCACAATGGCGCTGACCCAATCAAATACCGCTTCCAGGGCACGGCGATTCACTTTTTTGAGACTATCCGCCTCGTATCCGTATGCCACAAGATCGCTCCCTTTGTACATTCCTGCATCTAACTAAGTATTATAGCACAATATTTCTCCGAAATAAAGCAAAAAAGGGACTTTTCAGTCCCTTTTTTACAAAAAAACATGAATTATTTGATGCGCTCTTTGACCTTAGCAGCCTTACCCACGCGATCACGCAGATAATACAGCTTGCTGCGGCGAACCTTACCGTAGCGAACCACCTTGATGGCGGCCACATTGGGGCTGTGCAGCGGGAACACACGCTCCACACCAACACCGTAGGCCACGCGGCGAACGGTAAAGGTCTCGGCCACGCCGCTACCCTTCTTGGCGATCACGGTGCCCTCAAAGGCCTGGATGCGCTCGCGCTCGCCTTCGCGGATCTTAACGTCCACACGGACGGTGTCACCGATACCGAAAGCGGGAGTGCTCTCCTTCATGCTGTCACCGGAAATGATTTTCAATGCGTCCATAGTTCTTTCCTCCTAAGTTTTCAGATGTTCATGCTCAATAATCGGCAGAGGACCACCCGCTTTAATGTCGTGGCTTTCGCCTGGCATTAAACCCCACAGAAAATATCTGCGGCAAAAAACGCCTGATATAATATATCACATAGTTTGCGTAAATGCAAGTCTTTTTTTCGTAAAAAAAGAAATATTTTCAAAATTATTACAGGAATTCGGTGCCGTCCGCCTGAAGCAGCCGCAAACGCAGCACGTCCACCCGGATCTCGCTGCCCAAAATGCCGCTCAAGGCGGTCACAAACAGGCCGGGGTTGATATTATCCGCGCCGCCGCTGGGCAAGGTCACGGTCATCACGGCGGTCTCCCCCGTCTCTTTGACCGTCGCATTGGCGAAATACGGCTTCAGGTCGACGGTCTTGGTGGTCTTTTTCTTGGTCTTTTTCTCCACCGGCAGCTCCGGCAACGCCAGAGCAGCACGCACCGCCTCAGCAGAACAATACAGGGTGATGCGGTATTCGGCCGCAAACAACTGACCGGCCTTACACACCGCCTCGGCGGCGGACACAGCCGTCAATCCCTCCGGCAGGACCTCATTAAGCCGCTCCACCAGCCGGTCGTAGGGCATATCCTCCTCCAGCCGCAGATCCATGGTCTCACGCAGACCCTCATAGCCCAGGGACAGGGGTGCCGCAAAGGTGAGATACGGGTGGCGGTTGAAGCCCTCTGTGTACCACAGGGGGATGCCGGCCCGGCGCACCGCCCGGGACATGGTGCGCACCAGATCCAGGTGGGACACGTATTTGGCTCGGCCCGTCTTGGAAAACACGATCCTAACGTTTTTCAACGCAAACGCCCTCCTTCCAGCAGGCAGCGCCACAGCCGGAGCAGGCCTGGCGGCAGTTGGGTGTGGTGGTGGCTTCGTGAGCCAGCTTACTCTCGTTGATTAGAAACGCCTTGGTCACGCCGTAGTCCAGATGATCCCAGGGCAAGATCTCATCGTAGGGACGGCGGCGGTTGGCGTAGAAGGTGGGGTCTACCCCGCACTCCTCAAACACCGCCATCCAGGCGTCAAAATCGAAGTGCTCCGACCAGGAGTCCAGGTTAAAGCCGCGCTTATTGCCGGCCTCCAGCACCGCACACAGACGGCGGTCGCCCCGGGCCAGCACCGCCTCCAGAAAGCTGGTCTTGGCGTCGTGATAGCTCAGAGAGATCTTCTTGGTGTGGATGGAGGACACCAGATGCTGCTGCTTTTCCCGCAGCTGTTCCAGGGTATCCTGGGGCTCCCACTGGAAGGGCGTAAAGGGCTTCGGCACAAAGCAGGAGGTGCTCATAGACACGGTGACACCTTTTCCCTTAGGCTTGTCCGGGTTGGTATAGAAGGCGTTGACCACCTTCTGCCCCAGGCCGGCAATGCCCTCGATATCCTCCATCGTTTCGGTGGGCAGACCCAGCATAAAATACAGCTTGACCGCCGTCCAGCCGCCCTTAAAGGCCTTGGTGACGGTGTCCAGGATCTCATCCTCGGTCAGGTTCTTGTTGATAGCATCCCGCAGGCGCTGGGTGCCCGCCTCCGGCGCAAAGGTCAGGCCGGCCCGGCGCAGCACGTTCAGCCGGTTGGCCAGCTCCTCGGAGAATCCGTCCACACGCAGGGAGGGCAGGGAGATATTGGTATGCTCCTGCTCCGCCCAGTCCAGCAGGCGGTCCAGCAGCTCCTCCAGCTTGGTATAGTCGCTGGTGGACAGAGAGGACAGAGAAAACTCCTCGTAGCCGGTGTTGCGGCAGAGATCGTGGCTCTGGCGGTCGATGGTGTCCACCGACTTTTCCCGCACCGGGCGATAGATAAAGCCCGCCTGGCAGAAGCGGCAGCCCCGGATGCAACCCCGGAAAATCTCGCTCTGGGCGCGGTCAAAGACGATGTCGGTGTAGGGCACCACAAAGGACTCGGGATAATAGCAGGTGTCCAGATCCTTGATGATGCGCTTGCGCACGACGGGCTCGACCCCGTCCAGGGGCGTGATGGCGGCTATGGTGCCGTCCTCCTTATAAGACACATCGTACAGCGACGGCACGTACACACCCTCTATGTCCGCGCAGGCCCGCAGAAAGGCCTTTTTGTTGTAGCCTTTCTGTTTATGTTCCTTATAGAGGTTGATGACCTCCAGGTCCACCTCTTCGCCCTCGCCCAGGAAGAAAATATCCACAAAGTCGGTCAAAGGCTCCGGGTTGCAGGCGCAGGGGCCGCCGGCCACCACCAGAGGGTGCTGCTCGGTGCGGTCTGCGGCACGCAGCGGCACACCGGCCAGGTCCAGCATATTGAGAATACCGGTAAAGCTCAGCTCATACTGCAGGGTAAAGCCGATAAAGTCAAAGGTGCGGATGGGGTCGCGGCTCTCCAGACCGTACAGCGGTATCTCATTCTCCCGCATCAACTGCTCCATATCCGTATCCGGTGCGAACACCCGCTCGCACCACACGTCCGGCTCGTTGTTGAACTGACTGTACAGGATCTTCATGCCCAGGTGGGACATGCCCACCTCATAGAGATCCGGAAAGCAGAAGGCAAACCGCACCGCCACCTGGTCGGGGTCTTTGGTGACGCTGTTCAGCTCACCGCCGGTGTAACGGGCCGGCTTTTGCACCTGCAAAAACAGATTTTCCAGCTTTTGTTTCATAGGTTTCTCCTTGTCTGTGTGCTTATATTTCTGCTCTATCGGGTAAAAATCAAATTGGATAAAAGGGGGAATGGCTGTGGGGAATTCGGTAAAATACGTGGTGGCCGGTCTGCTGGCCGGCGTGTGCAACGGTCTGTTCGGTGCCGGCGGCGGGCTGTTGTTGGTGCCGCTGCTCATCGGCTGGGTGGGATTGGAGGAAAAGCAGGCCTTTGCCACCTCGGTGGCCATCATCCTGCCGCTGTCGGTGACATCCTACGTGCTGTTCTGCCTGCGGGGCGGCAACGTGTGGGGGGACGCTCTCCCCTATCTTCTGGGCGGCGTGGTGGGCGGCGCTTTGTCCATCAAGCTGTTTCGCAATATTTCGCCAAAGTGGCTCCATCGGCTCTTTGGGGCACTCATCTTATACGGCGCGGTAAAGGCGGTGTTTTTGTTGTGATGTTCGTTGCGTTTTTGGTGGGTGTGGCCACCGGCATCATCAGCGGTTTCGGCATCGGCGGCGGCTCGCTGCTGGTGCTGTACCTGACCGCCGTCATGGGCGTGTCCCAGTATACCGCCGGCGGCATCAATCTGCTGTATTTCATCGGGTGCGCTCCGGCCGCCCTCATTGGTCACATCCAAAATAAAGCCATCCATTGGAAAGCCACGCTATGGTGCGCCGCCGCCGGGGTGGCAGCCGCTATCCCCGCCTCGCTGCTGGCGGCCCACATGGATGTGAATCTGTTGCGCCGGCTGTTCGGCGGTATCCTGCTGTATATCGGCATCAAGGAGCTGCGCTACGGGCGAAAAGCCAAGCAGGACCGCAATACAGATTAAAGTGTACCATAATTGCCGCCGGTTTGCAATGAAAAAAGCAGCCATTTCCGGCACTTTTCGCCCCGGATGCCAGCTAATGCGAATTTTTGCATTTTTTCGCAAAAAACTGTTGACAAAAGGCGGTGCATCCAGTATAATAATCAACGTTGTCAACAGACGACACAAGTGGCCCGGTAGTTCAGCTGGTTAGAACGCTAGCCTGTCACGCTAGAGGTCGACGGTTCGAGCCCGTTCCGGGTCGCCACCTGCTGCTATAGCTCAGTCGGTAGAGCGCATCCTTGGTAAGGATGAGGTCACCAGTTCAAATCTGGTTAGCAGCTCCAAAAATCCCGTTCACGTAAGTGGGCGGGATTTTACTTTTTACATATTACTTCTTCACTCTTACTTCAAATAAAGTTTGATACGGGATTTTTGGGAAGTAATAAGTAATAGGTAAGAAGTAATAAGTTCGGTGTGGCTTCGCCACGAATTATAAAAAATGCTCCGCATTGATTTTCCACCGCTTTTATGCTATAATTTACAGGGAGGCGGTGACGAGATGAATTCACAAATAATTTCTAAATCTTTTCTTGTTGATTTTGATGCGATTATTGACCTTTGTGCAGGTTTTGATGCGTATTTTGAAAAACATCCAGACGAAGAAAAAGATTTTCCGCACTGTAACCAACCAATAGGGTGGCAGCGAACCAAATGTAAAGTGAAAAGTCGCGAAATGTTCGTAGGCAAAAAAACGGAAAACTTTAATAAACTTTTGAATATTATGTCAATCGAGGTTGATGCCGCTTTTTTAGAGGCAGAATATTATCTTACGCCCAGAGGAGAAGGCGACATATATAAATATACAAACGATACATATTCTATTGACTTTGATTTTTATATTGACCCTACTGCACAGATAGAGTGCTGCGCAATCTCTGTATCATTTCCTAAGGATAAAGAAAATGAAATTGTAAGCATAATTCGTGAACTTCAAAATGACTCGGTATATGTTGTAAAAAAGATTCATGATGGAGATTTCAAAAAATTTTATAAAGCAATAAATAGACAAGATATTATAAATAAACGAAAAAGCAACATGTTTAATAGAATATATACTTTTTTAAAGAAAATTTGAGAATATCCTCGGTTTTTAGGCACACTTCATTCGTGTCATTAAGTTCAAAACTCCCAAAGCAAAAATCCGCTCTCGTATGAGGGCGGATTTTTGTTTTGTATCATTTTGTTAAAGCACACAGCTACTTTTTAGTGATAATAACAATTGCGCCTCCCTCGCCGCTGTGATACAATTACTTTATAGGCGGTGATTGTATGAAAAAAATTATCGGTATCATTCTTACGGCAACCATTTTAACTCTCTGTCTATGCGGCTGTCAAAAGCCAAATGAGGAGAATCCTGATGACAGCTCCTCCTCTATTGCAAACACTTTAGAGGAAAACAGCGATGACAGCTCTATCCCCGACGAAAGCACAGTGGAGCAATACAACGGCATAGAGTCCCTAGCCGATAAACTCACCCGGGAAATTGACGAAGCCTATGCGAAGGAAGAATATTTGCCCGAATACAGCTCCACTGCCGGAATGGTTGCGCTGGCGGATAAGTACAGAGAAAAGTGGGCAGAAGTAGCCGATGAATACTACAATAAGATCATGGAATACAACGGCATTATTCAGGGGTCCGATGACTATTATTCGTCGGACGATCTGCACACTTTTGTTTCCAATATGAAAACCAGTTGGGAACAATACAACCAGACGCAGTGCGAAAACTATATTAAAGTTCTGGAAACAATTTATGCCGGTGGTACGATAGTGCGTCCAATTTTTGCAGATTACAAACTTAATCTGCAAAAAGAATGGGCGTTGCGTCTCGTCATAATTTACGACCAGTTGTATTAAGTACTTATTGTCTACACCATAAAAATCCCGAATGCGATCGCATTCGGGATTTTCTTTATGTAACCGAAAATATCACATTCAGCAGCAGCAGTGCGGTCACACCCGGTATGCCCAGGGCGGCGGCGGTGACGGCGGTGAGCCACCCCACCCCCATCGCCACGTTGGTAAAGGCACCCAAAAAGTTCACCAGCCCCAGGGCACACAACCCCTGGAGTCCGGAACCCAACAGACTGCGCAGCGGGCGGCGGCTGCGCACAGCCGCCGCCAGCACCGCCAGCCCGATCAAACAAGCCAACCCAATCAAGCCAATTCGCAACCAATTACTCATAACCGATTCCTTTCACTCATTCCACAGATGCGCCTTTTCCCGGCAGGTTATCCCCTGCTGACGGGCCGTGCGCAGCAGATACCGGTACTGTGCCCGCAGAGACTCCAGCTCATAGATGCACCCCTCGATCAGATCCGGGTCCGTCTCCTGGTCAAAGCGGCTCTGCACCACGTCGATGGCGGCGCACACCTGCCGGATGGACTCGATGAGCGGATGCGGCGGTGTATCCTCCCGCAGCAGCAGTTTGCGTAACGTTCGTTGCATAGTCTATGACCGCCCTTTCTCTCTCATTCTATGAAACAGTATAGGCGGTTTAGACATTCTTCATACAGATCAAAACAAAAAAGAGGCCCCTATGAAAGGAGCCTCTTTTCAGAAAAACCGAATTACTTGGACACGTCGCTGCTGGCAGCGGTGGTAGTGGTTTTGGAAGTGGCGGAACCACTGGTGGTGGTGGAAGTGCTAGTGTCAGAGACAGAGGAGCTGGTGGTGCTGTTGGTAGAAGAAGAACCAGCCTTGTCCAGAGCGTCCTTGCTCAGGAACTTGGTCACCAGCATACCGGCCAGAACCAGCACGAAGAAGGCGACGGCAATGATCTTGGTCCACTTGGACAGCTTGGCGTCCAGGGACTTGGCAGCGCCCTTATCCATAAAGCTCTCGGCGGCACCGGAGATGACGCCCACATTGGCCTGACGGCCCTCCTGCAGCAACACCACAAAGATGACCGCCAGGGAGAATACGATCAAAATCGCACCGATAATATACTCAAAAACAGACATTTGAAATAACCTCCAGAATCTTTTTGCTCATAAATCCAATATATTCTAACACAACGCATACAGAAATGCAAGTGTTTTTTTACTATATTGGAATAATTATTTATTCGCCGCAAAAACTAGTGCCAGCAACGGTTATTGTAAGCTGCGTTTGCCGTGACCGCTGCCGGAAACCGCTATCGACGCGGAGTCTGCATGGCTCCCCCGGCAGCGGTTTTCTTTTTTTGGTCACAGCATGGTCAGCTGCTCGCCGAAGTCCTCCGCCTGTGGCATGGCGCCGGCAGCCGGCAGAGACTTGGTGCGGTAGCGGCTCTCCTTGGTCAGGGAGCCGGGCTTGTAGGGCACCACGCTCTGCAGGGTGTGCCGCCCCTTGAGGGTCAGTACCTGCACGCCGACGGTACTGCGGGTGGACTTGGGTGCGATGGCGCCGGTGTGCAGCAGCAGACGGCGGCCAGAGGTGGAGGTCAGCACAAACTCGCTGTCCTGGGGCACGTAATAGGCGGCAATCAGCGGCGATTTATCGCTGTAGGCACCCACCAGCTTGCGGCGGTTGGCCTTGGTGGCGTAGGCGGACATTTCCACCTTGGCTACCTTGCCGTTTTCGTAGAAGAACAGCATAAAGCCGGTGTACTCGGCCAGCACCGCCATATAGCGGGTGCTCTCCCCCTCCTCAAAGCCCAGCTTGGCCGGGATATAATCGCCCATGACGCTGGTCTTGGTATCCTTGAAATCGTCGGCGTGGCTCTTGTACACCGCGCACCGGTCGCTGAAGAACAGCAGATCCCGGTTGTTGGTGGTCTCCACCGTCTGGACGATATCGTCGCCCTCCTTGAGCTTGTGCTCGCCGCTCATACGCAGGGACTGGGGCGTGATCTTTTTGAAATACCCCTCCTTGGTGAAGAACAGGGTGCAGGCGTAATCCGCCACCGGCTCCTCCGCCTCGGTCTCCTCCACGATGTCGGTGGCATAGACGATCTGGGTGCGGCGGGGCTGGCCGTATTTCTTCGCTACCGTCTGCAGCTCGTCGATGATGATGCGGCGGATGCGGGCCTTGCTCTTAAGTGTGTCCTCCAGGTCGGCCACCAGCTTCTCCAAGTCAGAAACGTCCTTGAGGCGCTTGACAATATACTCCCGGTTGAGGTGGCGCAGCTTGATCTCCGCTACGTATTCTGCCTGGATCTGGTCGATGCCAAAGCCAATCATTAGGTTGGGTACCACCTCGGCCTCCTCCTCCGTCTCCCGGACGATGGCGATGGCCTTGTCAATATCCAGCAGGATCTTCTCCAGACCCTTGAGCAGATGCAGACGCTCTCTGGCTTTGGACAGGTCGAAATACACCCGGCGGCGAACGCACTCCATACGGAAGGCGATCCACTCATCCAGCAGCCCCCGCACGCCCATCACCATAGGCACACCGCCCACCAGGACGTTGAAGTTACAGCCAAAAGAATCCTCCAGGGGCGTGGACACGAACAGCTTATTCATCAGCTTGTCCGGGTCGGTACCCCGCTTGAGGTCGATGGTGATCTTAAGACCGTTCAGGTCGGTCTCGTTTCGGATATCGTTGATCTCCTTCACTTTGCCGGCCTTGACCAGCTCGGACACCTTGGCGATGATCGCCTCGATGCTGGTGGTATAGGGGATCTCGGTCACGTCGATGCAGTTGTTGGCCTTATCGTAGGTATAGACCGACCGCACCTTGACACTGCCGCGGCCGGTGTCGTAGATCTTCTCCAGGTCCTCGCGCTTATACACCAGCTGGCCGCCGCCGGGAAAATCCGGAGCCTTCAGGGTGGACAGAATATCGTGGTCCGGGTCCTTGAGCAGGGCGATGGTGGTCTCGCACACCTCATCCAGGTTAAAGGAGCAGATGTTGCTGGCCATACCAACGGCAATACCCAGGTTATTGTTGACCAGAATGGACGGAAAGGTCACCGGAAACAGCTGAGGCTCCTTCATGGTGGCGTCAAAGTTATCCACAAAGTCTACGGCGTCCTTGTCAATATCCGCAAACAGCTCCGCCGCGATGGGTGCCAGTTTGGCCTCGGTATAACGGGAGGCGGCGCACTCCATATCGGTGGAATAGGCTTTACCGAAGTTACCCTTGGACTCCACAAAGGGGTGTAGCAGCGCCTCATTGCCCCGGGACAGACGCACCATGGTATCGTAGTTGGCGGCGTCGCCGTGGGGATTGAGCTTCATGGTTTCGCCGGCGATGCGGGCGGATTTTACGAGGCCGCCCTTGAGCAGGCCCATGGTATACATGGTATACAGTACCTTACGGTGAGAGGGCTTGAAGCCGTCGATCTCCGGGATGGCGCGGGACATAATGACGCTCATGGCGTAGGGCATATAGTTCTCCCGCAGGGTATCGGTGATGATCTGCTGCTCCACCTCGCCGGCACCGGTGATGTGGGCGTTGGTGGGCAGTCCCTTCTGGGGCTTCTGGGGTTCTTTTTTGCTTTTTTTCGTAGCCATTCTCCCACCTCCTTATGCCAGATCCAACATATCGAGATATTCGGCGCCGTGCTCGGCGATGATGCGCTTACGGCCGTCCAGATCGTCACCCAGCAGCACGTCGAACACCCGGGCGGTCTCCTCCACGTCGGTGGGATTGACCTTGACCAGGCGACGGGTCTGAGGATGCATGGTGGTCAGGGACATCATCTCCGGCTCGTTTTCACCAAGTCCCTTGGAGCGCTGGATGGTGTATTTCTGTCCGTCGATCTCCTCCAGGATCTGCGCCTTTTCCCGATCGTTGTAAGCAAAATACGTATCCGACTTGGTGGTGATCTCGTACAGCGGGGTCTCGGCGATGTAGACGTATCCCTTTTCGATGAGGGTCGGGGTCAGCCGGTACAGCATCGCCAGTATGAGGGTGCGGATCTGGAAGCCGTCCACGTCCGCATCGGTGCAGATAACGATCTTGTTAAAACGCAGCAGGTTCAAATCAAAGGTAGCCAGGTTTTTGTTGGACTTGGAACGCACCTCCACGCCGCAACCCATCACCTTGAGCAGGTTAACGATGATCTCGCTTTTGAAGATCTTGTCAAACTCTGCCTTAAGGCAGTTGAGGATCTTACCGCGGACCGGGATGACCGCCTGGAATTCGGAATCACGAGCCTGGACCACAGCGCCCATAGCGGATTTACCCTCTACGATAAACAATTCGCGCTTGGACACGTCCCGGCTGCGGCAGTCCACAAAGCCGGCCACACGGGAGGCCAGGTCGTTGCCGGTCTGCAGGGTCTTTTTGAGGTTCAGGCGGGTGGTCTCCGCCTTTTCACGGCTGCGCTTGTTGATGAGCACCTGCTCGCACAGCTTGTCCGCGTCCATCTTATTCTCGATGAAATACACCTCAAGATTGTGCCGCAGAAAATCGGTCATTGCCTCCTGGATGAACTTGTTGTTGATGGCCTTTTTGGTCTGGTTCTCGTAAGAGGTCTGACCGGCGGTAGAGAAAGAAGAAGAAACCAACACCAAACAATCTTCTATATCCTGGAAAGTGATCTTGGACTCGTTTTTTAGGTACTTGCCCGCCTTTTTGAGATAGGCGTCGATCTGGGACACAAAGGCGCTCTTGACCGCCTTATCGGGGCTGCCGCCGTGCTCCAGCCAGCTGGAGTTGTGATAGTATTCCAACAAGCTGACCTTGTTGGACACACACATGGCCACGTTCAGCTTGACCTTATACTCCGGCTTGTCCTCCCGGTCACGGCCCACACGCTCCGCCGACCAGCTCTGCACCGAGGTCAGGGCCTGCTCCTCGGCGATCTCCTTTACGTAGTCGGCGATGCCGTTTTCGTAGACGTAGTCGGTGGTGTTATAGCTGCGGCCCTCCTGGTTACGGAACTGGAACAGCAGGCCGGGGTTAACGATGGCCTGGCGGCGCAGCACGTCATCAAAATACTCCAAGGGTGCGGCAATATCGGTGAACACCTGAATATCCAGCTTAAACCGGATCTTGGTACCGGTATCCTTTTTGGCGTAGGGCTCTTTCTGAAGGCCGCCTACGTTCTCACCGTGCTCAAAGTGCAGGGTGTAGATAAAGCCATCCCGCTTGACCTCCACGTCCATATACTCAGAGGCGTACTGGGTGGCGCAAGCACCCAGACCGTTGAGGCCCAGGGTATAGTCGTCGGTATCGTATTTACCGCCTGCGTACAATTCGCAGAAGATCAGCTCCCAGTTAAAGCGCTGCTCCTTTTGGTTAAAGTCCACCGGGATGCCACGACCGAAGTCCTGTACCTCAATGGAGTGGTCCTCGTAGCGGGTGATGAGGATCTTATTGCCGTAGCCGGCACGGGCCTCATCCACCGAGTTGGACAATATTTCAAATATGGCGTGCTGACAGCCTTCGAGACCGTCGGAGCCAAACATAACACCCGGACGCTTACGCACGCGGTCCGCGCCCTTGAGCGCGGTTATGCTCTCATTTCCGTAGGTGGGTTTCTTGGTCGCCATGAGAACGCATCCTCCTTTTCTTCAATATACTGTATTCCAACTATGTATTTTAACCCATATATTGGGGTTCTGTCAAGTGATTTATCCGGGCCATCGCACCATATCATACATAATATTGCTCCGTTTATGCAACAAAATATTGACAGAACAGGCAGAACAATGTAATATAATATGGATGAATTATAGAAAGGGGATTATTCCCACATGGATCCTGACCCTGCCAGTATGAATGTTGCCGTTATTCTGATTTCCGTTATTTTGTTGCTGCTGTCGGCGCTGTTCCACCTGTGTGACGAGGCCTTTTTCGCCCTGGGCGAGAATCGGCTGGGAGAGCTGGCGGAGGACGGCAACCGCAAGGCGCGCCGCATCCGCAAATACATTGACAAGGAGCGCCAGTTCACCGCCCGCATCCGGCTGAGCACCCTGTTCTTTGGCGGTCTGGCCGCCACACTGCTGACCGTTAAGTTCGATACCTATATCTGCGCCTGGCTGTACAATATCACCGCCGGCCACGTTCACCCCTGGATCATTTACACCTTTGTGTGTGTGGTGATCACTCTGGTGACGGTGTTCCTGTTTGGTTTTGCGGGGTGTATTCTCCCCCGCCGCCTGGTGTTCCTCAACCCCGAAGCGGTATCCCTCAAGATGGTTGGGCTGTTCTCCTTTTTCTATGTCCTGCTTTATCCCATCTACGGTCTATGCGCCCTGGTGTCCGCTCCCCTGCTGCGGTTAGCGGGCATCGACCTCAATGAGGACCCCGATCCGGTCACCGAGGACGATATCCGCCAGCTGATGGATGAGGGCGAGGAGATTGGCGCCATCGAGGGTGTACAGAAGGATATGGTGAACAACATCTTCGAGTTTGATGATACCACCGCCGCCGAGATCATGACCCCCCGCATCGACGTGATCGCCGTGGACGTAGAGGACTCTCTGCCGGAGGCTCTGACTCTGGCTGTGGAGCACGGCTACTCTCGTCTGCCGGTATATGAGGAGGACATTGATCACATCATCGGTATTCTGTATATAAAGGACCTGCTACCCTACGTAGGACGCACCCTACCCAAGTCTGTCACCATCCGCAGTCTGCTCCGGGATACTCTGTTTGTTCCAGACACGAAAAAGTGCGACGAGCTGTTTGAGAATATGAACGAAAAGCACCTGCAGATGTGTATTGTGGTGGACGAATACGGCGGCGTGGCCGGTATCGTCACAGTCGAGGACCTGCTGGAGTCCATCGTGGGCAATATGCAGGACGAATTCGATAACGAGGAGGAAGAGGTCACCCAGCTGGACGAGGACTCCTTCGAGGTGGACGGCTCGCTGAATATCGACGAGCTCAGCGAGCTGCTGGACGTGGAGCTGCCGGAGGGCGACTACGACACCGTGGCCGGCTTTATCCTGGATCAGTTGGGCCACATCCCGGAGGAGGACGAGGAGACCGTGCTGGAATACGAAAACCTCACCTTCACCGTGCAGCAGATGGATGACCGCCGCATCGAGCAGCTGCTGGTGCGCCGCCACCCCACCGGCGAGGATGAGAACACGCCGGATACCGAATAACCGCAAACGCCGCCGGGCTCCGGCGGCGTTTTTAGAAAGGATCTCCCCTATGGCTGAGAACTATCAGTTGAAACTGGATATAGAGCTGGAGCGCATCGCCGCCGCCGGTAAAAAGCCGCGGCTGTTGCTGCACAGCTGCTGTGCGCCCTGCTCCAGCTACGTGCTGGAGTATCTTAGCCGGCATTTCGCCATTACGGTGTATTATTACAATCCCAACATCTCCCCTGTTGAGGAATTTGCCCATCGCGCTCAGGAGCAGCAGCGGCTTATCCACGAGATGCCGCTGGAGAACCCGGCGGATTGCATCGTGGGCGACTACGATCCGGCCGCCTTTGCAGCGGTAGCCGCCGGCCACGAGCAAGACCCCGAGGGCGGTGAGCGCTGCACCGGGTGCTATCGCCTGCGCCTGGAGAGCACCGCCAGAACCGCCGCAGAGGGTGGGTTTGACTATTTTACCACCACCCTGTCCATCAGCCCCCTCAAGGACGCCGTGCGGCTGAATACCATCGGCGGGGAGCTGGCACAGCAGTACGGTGTCCCCTATCTGTATTCCGATTTCAAAAAGCGCGAGGGATACAAGCGATCCATCCAGCTATCCGCCGACTACGGCCTGTATCGGCAGGAATATTGCGGGTGTGTGTATTCCAAGCGGGATGTCCAAAAGCGCAGACAAAACCAAAAAGAATAGGTTGCAATTCGGTTGCAAATGTGCTATACTACAGGTTGCCTGCGGTGGTGGGCGACCAATATGCGGGCGTGGTGGAATGGCAGACACGCTGGTCTTAGGAGCCAGTGCTCATGCGTGCGAGTTCGAGTCTCGCCGCCCGCACCACGAAAAACGACAAGTTTCGACAGAAACTTGTCGTTTTTCAATGATATCCGTTCTTTCCGGAACGGGTGATATATCTTCGATATGATATCCACCTTCGGTGGATGATATATGCCTGCGGCATATGAAGGAACGGATATTATATCATGCTTGCGAAGCAAGTATATCATACGGCAACGCCGTATATCATATCACGTCAGCGATATATTATTTATGCGAGAGTTCGAAGTCATACACAAAACTGCCGAAAATATCTTTTTTATAGTCCCTTTACAAAACAAAGGATACCCCGCCTGGGGTATCCTTTGTTTTTACGCTGGTGGTGGATGGAATCCCTCGACGAGCCTAGTTTTGCCGCAGGCAAAACGACAAGGTTTTGGCCGAACCGCCACCTAACGGCGACGATGGCACTCCCCTCGGCCACAAACCGGAGTTCAAGTCTCGCCTCCCGTCACACCCCCGATGCTTAATTACTATAATCTCGCAAATTTTCTCTTCCCAATGCCAATATAGGGATAAGCGAAACCCAAAAAACACACATTGCCGTTCCCGTTTTTTCTTGCTATAATAGAGTTATACAATTCAGGGAAAGGTGGTCAAAACCATGTGCAAGCATGCTGAAAAAGCGAAAGAATATCAACAGTTTTATCGCGATCAAATTCTCAACAACGTGATGCCCTTCTGGCTGGACAGCGACCTGGTGGACAAAACCTACGGCGGCTACATCTCCTCTGTGGACCGGGAGGGCCGCTGCTACAACGAGGATAAATCCGTATGGTTCCAGGGCCGCTGTCTGTGGACCTTCTCCGCCCTGTGCAATCAGTACGGCATTCGCCCCGAGTGGCAAGAGGCCGCCGACCTGGGCAAGCCTTTCCTGGAGAAGTACTGCACCGACGAGGACGGCCGTATGTTCTTCACCGTCACCCGGGACGGGCAGCCCCTGCGCAAGCGCCGCTATATGTTCTCCGAGAGCTTCTACGTCATCAGTATGGCCGAGTACGGTCTGGCCTTTAATGACGCCGACGCCATTGCTAAGGCGGAGGCCTGCTATGAGAAGATGCTGGCTATGTACCACGATCCGGCGTCCGACCCCTTTAAGATCACGCCCAAGGGCTATGCGGAGACCCGCAGCGAGCGCTCTGCCGCTGTGCCGATGGTACTGGTCTCTGCCGCGCAGACCCTGCGGCGCTGTGACCCCGCCAAGGCGGAGTATTACACCGCGGTGGCTGATGAGATGGCGGACGATATCCTCACCTATCACTATCAGCCCGAGCTGAAATGCACCCTGGAGAACGTGCTGCCGGACGGCAGCCACATCGACAACCCCGCCGGCCGCACCATCAACCCCGGCCACTCCAGCGAAAACGCCTGGTTCCTGATGAGCCAGGCCGCCTATACCGGCGACAAGGAGCTGCTGAATAAGGCGCTCAATATGTTCGACTGGGCCTTTGAGCGCGGCTGGGACAAGGAGCACGGCGGTATGCTGTACTTTGTGGACGTGGACGGCCGCCCCTGCGAGCAGCTGGAGTGGGATATGAAGCTGTGGTGGGTGCACAACGAGGTGCTCATCGCCTCTCTGATGGCCTACGGTATGACCGGCGACGAGAAATACTGGGAGCGGTTCGAGCTGGTGCACGAATACGCCTTTTCCCATTTTGCCGACCCCGACCACGGCGAGTGGTACGGCTATCTGCACCGCGACGGCACGGTGTCCCACACCCAGAAGGGTTCTCTGTGGAAAGGCCCCTATCACCTGCCCCGCTGCCTGATGCTGTGCGACCGCCTGCTGGGCCTCATCGCCGAGGGCAAAGAGATGCAGCCCCTGCTGTAAAAAAACACGAAACAGACCCCGCCGGACGCCCAAAACGCCAGGTGGGGTCTTCTTATACAAAAAAAGCAGGAGACTGTACGGAACAGTCTCCTGCTTTTTAACGTTATTCTTCGTTCAGGCCGCGAACCTTTCGCTGGTACCGATAAAACTGCTCGTACAGTGTCTCGGTCTCTTCCAGGCCAAGTTGTTTCGCGTTCTTTCCAGGCTCGTTGAGCATACCCGTGTACTGATAGCCGTAGACCTGCTCCAGCATATCGTAGTCATGGATCTCCTTGAGCAGACCCTCGAAATCCTTGGGACGCAGAGCACCGTTATCAAAGGGGAACTGGAAGATCTCCATATCCACCCAGAAATGCACGTCCCACTTCTTACACATCTCCGCGATCTGGGGGATGTTGTTTTCGCTCCGGGCGAAGGCAAAGGGGATGAGAATATCCAGATTCTGCATGATCCCCTTCCACTCCTCCTGGTAGAGGTGCATATCGATGTTGTTGGGGGCCAGAGCCACCGGCTTGGTGGGAGCCAGCCGATGAGCAAAAGCGGTAAACTCGCGGAAGAAATTCTGAATATCCTTATACTTCTCGTCCGGTACCGGAGGGTAGCCGTAATACAAGGCGCCCATAATCTCCTCAGAGACGTAGAAACCGTAAAAGGAGTGGTGATGGCCGTACCTCTCAAACAACTCGGTGGCCACCCGCTTGTGCCATTTCAGGGACTCGGGAGAGAAATCGAACCAGGCGTACAGACCCACACCGGGGAACACCGCCATACCACACTCGTCCGCAGCGGACAGAATGGCCTCCAGCGGATCATTCTCCTTCATATTGGGGCGGCGAGGCGCATACTGGCTATCGTAAAATGCTTCACCGTCGTAGGTATCCGCCGTCATATCGTGCTGGTGCACGTAGTGGGTGCTGTCAAACATATTCTGGATCAGCACGGTGGTGATGCCCAGACGGTGCATGGAGAATACGTGCTCTCGCCAATCCTCGTCGGTCATCAGCTCCAGCCCGTCCTTAAAATACCGGGACTCCGTGGGACTCCAATGGCGGATGCTGATCCAGCAGCCATCCAGCAGACAGGTGGAGTGAACGTCCGACTGCACGATCTCGTAGGGCTGGCGGAGCACCTCCACCGTCTCCCCCAGATCGTTCTCAAAACTCAATTCCCATTCGAACTGGCCGAGGAAGCCCTCGGTGCTGGGATAGGCCTTCACCAGCTCCAAAGCGGGCTTTACCTCGTAATGACCAACCTCGACACGGCGGCCGTCCGGCCAGACAGCCGCCACGCGGACCTGACGGCAGTTGTCTGCCGCCAGGCGGAATTCCACCCGCCCATTACTGGATACGCGGCGGGAGGGAACCGGGGTAAAATAACACTGTGTTGTCATAGAGTGTTTACGTCCTTTCAGAGCAAAGCGTTGGCGTCATCCAGCATCTTTTGATAGTTGGTTTCGTACTCACCGATAACCTTGTTGATATCCTCACCCTGACGGACATACCACAGCAGGTAGAAGGCGCCGAAGCCCTGCTCCAGGACACCGTCCGTATAGGAAGGAATGAACAGATCCTGAGCCAGAGTCTCGTACAGCTCTTTGCTGCCCTCGGCCAGCAGATCGTCCTTAGAGCCCTCATCCTCGTGCTGATACTTGCCGATCAGATCGATCAGCATACCGGCGGTATAGGGCGCGTCGGTGCCGCTGGAGATGGCAAAGCCGGTGGAGTGACCGAAATTCTTCTTTTCCGGGTTATTGGGGCCATACGGGAAGGGAGCCACGCCAAAGTCCAGAGAGATGTCGCCGGCGTTTTTCAGCGCGGTAAAATCGTCCTCCTCATAGGCGTAGGCACCGTGGAACACGGCACGGCCCTTGAGGAACTTGTTCTGTCCGGTGACGTAGCCAACACCGCAGACGGGGTTGGTGTAGAAAATATCCTGCACCAACTCCAGAGTCTTGCGCATCTCAGGGGACTTGATGTTCAGCTTATACTTGCCGTCCACAAAATCCACAGCGGCGCACATATTGGTGGCCTGGAACACCTCGTCAAACATATTCTCGATACCGACGACGTTCGCCTCTTCGTCGTAGCACTCGCGGCAGATCTCCACAAACTTATCCCAGGTCCAGTTGCCGGCCTTGTACAGGTCCATAGGCTCATCCGCACCATAGCCATTGTTAATGAGCAGGTCACGGTTGTAGTACATCACATAGGCAGTGGCGGTCACGTGACCGGCATAATACTTGCCGTCAAACTTGACATAGTCGTCCATTACGGAGATCTGATGCCAGGGCTGGGTCAGATCGATGTACTCATCCACAGCCTTCATATAGCCCTTCTGATACATATTCAGATATTCGCTGATGGAAACGTAGAACACGTCGATGGGGTCCTTAGCCGCAACCTGGGCAGCCACCTTCTGGCTCCAGGTCTGATCGCCCACGGCCTGCATGATCTCGACCTCTTTGCCGTACTTGGTCTTCAGCTCGTTGATTGCCTTGTAATAGGGGCTGTTCTCATCAGTGCCGTCGTAGCCGGGCACGATAAAGCTGATGGTCTTGGGCTCCGCCAGAATCTTGGCGTCGCGGTCAGAAGCGGACAGACCCGGGTTGCCTGCAGGCTTGTCATCGGGATCGCCGCCACAGGCGCAGAGACTCAACAGCATCAGGACAGAGAATAAAACAGCCAACCAACGTTTTGCTTTCAATTTCATTATGCTCGCTCCTTTTTCGTATATATTCAAACCTGTCAACCAGCCAACTGGGTGATCAGGTAGGCTGCCATACAAACCTTCGCCGCATCGGCATTATACAGAGGATAGGCGTGGCGCTTCATGACCTTTTCGTAGAGAGACATATAAGTCTTTACGCGGTCTATATCCCCCATCATCGCCGCTGTATACACATTAGAACCCCAATAGAAGGTATCCGGAATATTGAAATTCTCCCAATCGTAATGCTGACAGAAGCTGTCGTACAGATCATTGGCACGGTCGCCGGAGGGATCGATCAGACCGTGGATGATCGGGAACAGCTGGCAGGTGGCCGAGGGGTAGAAATTGCTCCAGCTAAATTTATAGGCGATCTCGCCGCCCTCTCCCAGAGCCGGTTGGTAATATTCGCCGCTCTTATTCCACATCTGCTCTTCAATGCAGCGGGCCACATCGGCGGCGCCCTTTTCCAGCTTGTCCTGGGTGGTTTTTGCCTCCGGATAGGCAGGGACCAACACATCCTTAAACAGCTTGGCGCCCGCCACCATACCCTCGTATACCTCACAGTTGTCCATCAGGTATTTGATGCGGTAGTCCGGCTTGGCCAGGGTCAGGCCGTTCGCCATAGTGGCGAACATGGCCGAAACAATGCGCTCGATGTCTTTATAATTTTCCTTGATGTACTTGGTGTCGCCGGTCTTTTCCACATACTTCTGCAGTACCATCAGGAATGTGGCCGCATAGGAGTCGGTGGAGTCGTAAGACTTTTTGCCGTTTCCATCCAACAGGATCGTCTCGCCGGTCACTTTACCGCCGGACACGTGAACGTAATAATCGTAGATGGTGCCATCCACGCCGTTATGATCGGTTCTGGCGGTGTTGAGATGCTCAAAGTGCCAATCCATATACCGCTTGACCACGTCCGCGTACAGATCCGCCTGGTTCAGCAGCGAAAGGGCAACAAAATCAGAGAAATAGGGCGTAACCTTGACCTGGCCATTCTTCTCGGCCGTCATCGGCAGAGCACCGTTATCCAGCTGCATCGAGGCAAGCCAAGCGTTTTCGCTATCCACAATCGACTGATACCAGGCCATCTCACTATCCTCCAGATGAATCGTCTTACCCGTAGTGGTGGTGGTAGGCTTTTGCGTGGTAGTAGAGGTGGTCGGCTTGGTCGAGACAGTGGTATTGGTGGTGCTGCTGGCGGACGGCACTTTTGTGCCGGATGTGGTGGTCTCGCTCGTTGCAGAGCCTGTGGTAGCGGAGGTGTTCGTCCCCTGGGTGGTGGTCTGCACATCGCCGGTCTGAGTCACACCCGGGCCATCCCCAGTATCCGTGGTGGTATCGTCGGACGGTAGCCCGGACGTACCCGACGTACTGTCCGTGGAGACGTCAGAGCCATCGATGCTCACATCCCCCACCGAGCTGTCCGTATCGGGCTTCGGCTTACCGCAGGCGGACAGAACAAGAGAGAAAGCCAGCAAAACAAGCAATAATCTTTTCATAAACATTTACCCCACAATACCTGTTCTCTCAATGCCTTCTGTGAAATGCTTCTGAACCAGTACATAAACGGCCGTGATGGGCAGCACCACGATGAGGCAGGCTGCCGCCAGGATGGATGCGCGCAGGATCTTAAGGTCGGCGCTGATGGCCTGGCCGGTGAGATACTGCATATTGGAATCCAGCGTGGTACCCACCGAGGTGATGGCCACCGACAGCGGATAATTGCCGTTGAGCAACATACCAAACATAGAGAAATCGTTGTAATACCAAACCAGGGACAACACCGACACGGTGAGAATGGCCGATTTGATATTGGGTACCATCACCCGCAGAAAGGTCTGCAGCGGATTACAGCCGTCGATAAAGGCAGCCTCCTCCAGCTCCTTGGGCATGGTGCGGAAGAACTGGCGGATGATGAATATGTACAGTGCGGAACGGATGCCCACGCCAAACAGCGCCTGGATGTAGAACTGCCAGACGGTATTGATGAGCTTGAGCTCCGACATCAGCACATACACCGGAATGATATAGCAATCCGACGGCACGATGATGTTGAACAGCAGCAAAGCAAACAAAATGGGTAGACCGGGCAGCTTGAAGCGGGCAAAGCCATAGGCAATAAACACGCAGGACACTACCTGCAGAGCCACGCAGGGCAAAACCAGCACCAAGGTGTTTTTGAGCGCCTCGCCATAGTTCATCAGGTCAAAGGCTTTTTGAAAATTGAACCAGTTCATACCGGTGGGCAACCACACCACGGTAGCGTCCAGGGTGTCGGACACCGACATAAACGAGGAGGAGATCATAAACAGCAGCGGATAGAGGGTCACATAACCGACACCCAGCAGAAAAACAGTGCGAATCAATCCGCCTCCGATACGAAGCAAATGCCGCTTGTACAATACAGATCTTCTAGACCAGTCCATGGATGACCCTCCTTTCCGTTTTATTCAGAAGAATAGAATGCAACACGGGACATGATCCAGCTGACCAGTCCCACCACCGCCAGCACACAGATACAATAGATCATACCCACCGTGGCGCTGTAAGCGTAGTTGTTGTCGGTGTAATAGCTATTGATGGTCTGTATGATGAGGTTATCGTAATCGGTAAACCCGTCGATGAGCGTATAAATGATGACCACAACCAGCGTGGGCGACAAGGTGGGCAGCGTGATCTTCCAGAATTTTTCCCACGCCGTGGCGCCCTCCATCATGGCCACCTCATAGAAGCTGCCGGGGATGGTGTTCAGCGCAGCCAGCATCAGCAATATCTGCACACCGGATTTCCACATCAGATCGAATATCTCGTTGATGATGGAGGTGATGCTCTCCAATATCTTCTCCGGCACACCCAGATCTGCAAAAACCAGAGTCAGATCCGGCGCCTGGAATAGGTAGGTGGTGGTTTCGGCGCCCACAGAGCCATTCATCATCACCTGATTCTCTAATATGCTGATGACCGGGCCGGAGGCAATGATGACCGGGAGAAAGAACACCGCACGGGCCAGCCCCCGCATGGGAAATTCGGCCCGCAGCACCAGCGCGATCATGGTGCTGAAGGTTATGATGAGCAGGGTGCTGGGAATGGTCTCCAGCAACGAGGTGACCAGATTATTCAGGAAGTACGAATCCTTGGTAAAAAAGTGCAGATAGTTCTCAAAGCCAACCGGGTTGGCCTCAAAGCCGTCAGCGCCCACAACCAGCTTGCTGAAGGAGTATATGCCGGTCTGGATCATAGGCCACAAGAAAAACACGGCAATGCCCAACAGCCAGGGCGCCAGAAAGATCCAGCCCCATCTGGAGCGCTGCTTTTCCAACGATCGAAATGCGCTTTTTCTCATCGGTTCGTTCCTCCTTTCCTTTTGGATCAATAGCCGCCGGTGACAAATCCGCCGGCCGGTATCTGACTCTCGCCCGCAGCATACGCCGCATCCGTGTAGTTGACCAGCGCCCACGCACCGTTCTCAAACTCGGTGCGATACACTCCTGCAGACAACTCCTGGTGTGAGGTTACGGCCTGACCGCTGACGGCGGCCAGGTACGGAGCCAGCTGTACGTATTGGTCGGCCGCCCGGTCCAGCCAATGGGCCGCCGTGATGTAGTTGTATTGCTCGCCGGCGGTATTCTTCAGCTGGGTGGTGTTCTGCCAGCCCAGCGTGTAGGTCAGGCCGATACCGCTCTCCACCGCCTGCAGCACACGGATATTCCCCTCGCCGTCGTTGACGGGAGGTACACTCATATCCACCAGTCCGTGCAGCGCAATGGCGTAGAACGGAACCGCCCGTTCCTCGCAGAGGAATCGGCTGTGCTCCACCGGCACGCTCTGCACCGTGGTGGCATACGGCAGGGCGTAGGCATTGGCCCCATTCAGCAGCAGACCGTTCTCCGCCTGGGCGGCTACAGCCGCTATGGTCTTTTCCCACATAGCCTGGGCAGAGCCGCGGTCCAGGGGATCGTCGCCAAAGTGGGAATAGATGGTCTCTCCCATGCCGCGCAGAGACAGCCCGGTCATACCGGCAGGCTGCCACCGCTTGGTATACTTAGCGGTCCAGCGGTCCACCAGTTCGGTCAGACGCACCGGATTGAGCATAAAGATTTTGTCCGTATCGGTTCTCAGCCGATAGGTGCTCAGATAAAAATTCTGCCGAGTCAGCGGCTCCTTTTTGACGTTCTGGGCCGTGGAATACAGGGTGGAATAACCGGGCTGATTGTGCATCAGTTCGGTAAAATTCAAATCGAAGTACAGGGACACGCCGTCCGGCAAGCTGCTGAGCAGCTTCTGCAGGCCGGACCGGCCACCCAACCGGGTCTCCGCCTTCATATCCGAGGTAAGACGGCCCTCTGTGCCGTCTTTATACCAATAGAGATAGTCCAGAGACAGTTCATCGACGCCTCGCTCCCGGAGAGCCGCAATCAACGACAGGGTATCCGCATAGGTGGTCACGGGCAACACCCGGTCCACCGGGATACCGAGGATGCTTTCCTCGTGCATCACGCCGCCGATCACCTGCACCTGCAGGGCCGAAGAATCGGCAGAAGCAGTCATACCCTTTTCGTCCAGCAGATACTGGCGGTAGGCATTGGCCATACCCACATAATCCGCTGTCTCCGGCATACGGTATTCCATCATGAACGCATCCAGCTGACAACTGGCCGGCTCAAACATATTGGCCTGGGTGGACTCAAAGGTGCGCTGCCCCACGTCCACCAGCAGCCGCTCACGGTAGATAAACTCCGCATACACCGTGGTAAAGGGAGAGCGTTTGGTAGCCGTCTCGGCAGCCACACGGGCACGGGCGTCGCCCTGGGTGATGATACCCAACACCGCTGCGTTGGTGTTGGTCACACCAAACACCGGCAGACGGGCGATCTGGGTAGGTGCCTTGCCGGTAGACTGTCCCACCGCCACATCGTCGCCGTAAATACGCTGGCTGTAATTGGCCAGACCGTACTCAAAGGGTATGATCGCGCCGCTGCCGTCCGGCACCAGCACGTAGCCGTCTGTCTGAACCGGGCCGGCGCCAAAATTGGGCAGGGGCAGGATCTCAGTAAGCTTGATGGAAGGTGTGGACTCCTGAATATCCGCCAGAGGCACGCGCACACGCAGTCCCTGGTCACCCAGGGTCAGCTCCAGCGGAACCAAAAAGCCCTCGTTGGCAAAATGAAAATCATAGCGAACACCGTCGGTGATCGTTTTGGCAGCAAAATTGCCTCTGGTCACACAGCCTGCAGCGCTGTTGACCTCCGTGATGTTGGAATCGCGATCGGCATACCGGATATTGAGCATAGAGGACAGCTCTAATCTGGCTGCATTCTTCAGGTCGGGCATATCCTCCATGCCCTCAGGACGACTGCTGATGTACGCACCGTCCGCTTTGCGCTCCAACCGGATGGTGGGGTCACAGAGATTAGCGTACAGTATATAGGTGTCGTTTTCCGCCACCTTTTCCAGTGCGTCCGTCTCCCCTACCTGTGCGGTGAAAGAGATCGGAACCTTTTCTTCCTTCTGTGCCGCATCCAGATCACCGGTGCGGGACGCCATAGACAGCATCACCGCCGCCAGCGCCACCACCGCAACACCCACAATGGCGCGGGGGATTATGGATTTCCAGTTTAGTTTCATACCGATCTCCTCCTTTCCACAAAAATCAGTACAGACTTATTACCGCAGGCGGAACTCACTGTAAAGCGTGCTGACAAACGAAACTAGCTGAACAAACAGGCTGTAGCCAATGGTGATCAGCAACAACAGCAGATAGATACCCAGCACGGAGCCGCCCAGCAGCAACAAGGTCTTACCGGCGCCGTACTGGTGCACCTCACGGGTAGCCACAAACAACTGGACCGCCGTCCAACCGTATACCACCACCCACAAAACGCCCATAAAGGCGGCCTCTTCCAGTGCAAACAGATGGGTCAGTCCGGTCAGAACCAGACTGCAAACACTGAAGGACACCAATGCGTAATTGGTGAAAATAAAGATCTCTTTGAGCTTTCCCTCGCCGTCTGCCAGGGTGCTGACCGCCCAGTTGCACAGCACAAACAGCACCAACAGACCCACGGTGGAGCCCAGGACCAACAGAATGTTAAAATTATCCTTCACCCCGGTGGTGAAATGGAAGGCTGTGAATTGCTCGCGCACCACACCGGCAAAAAAGAACAAAAGGGTAGAGAGACACGCCAGCAGCATAGAGCCCTTTTTGTCCACCTTCAACTCATAGTAAGCCTTAAAAGGATGGGCTATGCAGTGCAGAGGATACCTCCACTTGGTCACCTGGATGTCGTAGTCACTCTTGCGATAGCGCTCGGACAGGTTGAGAGCCACCACAATACCCAGCAGCAGAAGCACCACACCGCCCAGAATGAGAGCAAAGTGCTCACGCACCCAGAGGTCCCGCACCTCGGCAAAGCAGGAGGAATAACTGACCTTGTCATTGCCCAGCTTGTAGTATTCCATGGCCATCTCGTACTCACCGGCCTCCTCATAGGCCGCGCCCAGTCCGATATTGGCCAGCTCGTAATAAGCGTCTGTCTTGAGCACCTCGGCCCAGTAATCGCCGGCCTCGGTGTACAGGCCCTCGTTATACAACACCGTGGCCCGGCGCACATTCTGCGCAAACAGTGTGGGCGACAGCACCGACACAGAGCCGTAATCCTGGTCCAATACCAGGATGTTATCTCCGCAAAGCTCCACCGCTACTGGACTTTTGAACGTGCCATAGCTGGTGCCGCTGCCGCCAAAAGCATACAGCAGATGGGCAGAGTCATCGTACTGAAGCAACCGATTGTAGGTATGATCCAGCACCGTCACGAAGCCATCGTCATCGGCAACCAGATCCACCAGCGAGGAGGCTACTGTGACGTTATTAACCGAATCAAAATAAGTATCCTGATCGCCGAACATACCCGGTTCGCCATTGTCGTCAAAAAGAATATTGCCGCCCAGCGTGTTCAGCCGGCGAACCTGGCCCACACCGGAGCCGTCGCCGCCCTTGAGGGTGTAAATAAAATTTTGGCTGTCGATATCCAGGCGGATGATGGAGGTGGGCACATTCCGTTTCAAGCCGGAGGCCGCCTCGTCGGACAGGATGTTCTTCCACAATTCACGGAGCAACACCTCCGCCGTGACCGTCACCTGCTCCGAGCCGTAATAACCCAGATATTCGTAATTTTCGCTGTACTGCAACGCGCCGTTGTAGGCGCTGGAAGAAATAACGTAAATGATTCCGGCCGTATCCACCACCACGCTGATGGGGGTATACTCGAACCCGTCCTCCACCTTATCGGCAGGGGGCGCGTCCACGGTACCGGTTACCTGACCGTCAGGAGTAGCGACATAGACCGTGCGGGCATCCTTATCCGCAATATAGAGCGTGCCGTCTGCGGTGACAAACAGACCCTGCGCAGCCTCAAACAGCAGCGGCTCTCCGCCACGGCTAAAGCGAATCTCCCGCTGGAATCGGCCTGTCTCGTCCAGCACGACCACGCGGTCGTTACCGTCGTCCAGAATGTAGATCTGCTGTTGATCCGTCACGTACAGATCGGTGGGACGGGACAGCGCCAAGCCACCATAGGTCTCCTCCCCTACCCAGAACGCCGTGGCCTTGTAGGGCTCGGACACCGACATAGCGTTATCCCAGGAGTCGTATACGTACGAGTGGGACGTGCCCTCGGCGGCCACACCAACTCCGGAGCCGACCAGAATCAAGCAAAGCAGCAGGGCTGCGATTCGTTTCAGTTGTTTCATTCCGGTCACCCCTTTCGTAGATCAATCCTTCATACCGGATGTGGACATGGTTTCGATCACCTGGTTCTGACAACAGATAAAGAGAATCAGCGGCGGTGTCATCAGGATGAGCCCCATCACCGAGCCCACACCCGAACGGGCTGTACCGCCAGCCACCACCTGGGATAATAACGAAGAGATCATCTTGATCTTCTCGTCGTACACCAGGGTGGTGCTGATGGTGGCACCGCTGGAATTCCAGATGGTCTGGAATGCAAAAATCATAACCGTCAGCCACGCGGGCTTGATATTGGGCATCACGATGTTGAAGTAGATCTGATGCTCCTTGGCGCCGTCTACGCGGGCCGCCTCCAGCATCGCCTCCGGTATCTGGAGCATAAAATTCTGCAGCAGATACAGACCCAGCGCCGCCTGGACCTGGGGCAGGATGAACGCCCAATAGGTGTTGATGATCTGGAGCTTAGACATCACTATGTACTGGGGAATGAGCATCAGCGCCGTGGTGAACAGCAGAGAAAGACGCACCACACTGCTGATAAAATTCCGGCCGGTGAAATTGAGCCGGGCCAGCGGATACGCCGCCAGACTGGACAGGAGCAGGTGTCCCAGGGTGACAACGGTGCAGATAAACACCGTATTGAATACATAGCGGGACATAGGAATCCAGAAGCCCTCAAACAGCAGACTGATCTGCAGGAAATTCTCCAGTGTGGGGCTGTGCGGGAAGAAATGAGGAGGGAATACATAGATCTCGCTGATGGGCTTAAAGGCCGTGCTGACAGTGTACACCATCGGCAGCAGCATAAAGACCGACATAAGCGCAATCAGAATAAAGATCACGATATTACCGCCCAGGGATCGATTCAATTTTCGGGTTCGCACGCGAAGCTTCATTCCGATTCCTCTCCTTTCTTCGTCATATACCGGGCTAGGATCAGCCCGCGCTAAAGCGCCTGAGCAGGTGGGTGACCACAAAATTCACAAACACCATCATCAGGAACAGGAAAGTAGCGATGGCCGAGGCATATCCCATCTCAAAGCGCACCGTACCCACATCCAGCATATAGGTCAGCAGGGTATCCGCCGCATAGTTGGTGGTGGGGAAACCGGCAAGTGCCTGCACGATCTGACCCACCGAGAAGCAGGCGCCGATCTGCTGCACAGCGCTGAATATGAGCTGGGGAGCCATGGAGGGCAGGGTGATGTACCACAGCTCCTGCCACCGGTTGTGTATACCGTCAATGGCGCCGGCCTCGGACAGGCTTCGGTCCATATTCTGGAATCCGGCGATAAAAGCCAAAAAGCTGACGCCAAAGCTGGACCACAGCTGAATGATAATCAGACAGCCCATCATGGTCTTGGGGTCGCTGAGCCACTGCACCGGAGCATCCACCAGCCGAAGATTGAGCAACAGGCTGTTAAGAATACCGTATCGGTCACCGGAAAAAACATAGGTCCAGGTGAAATACAGATTGCCGGTCAGGGTCGGAGAATAAAACGCCAACGTAAATATCGAACGGATGGAAGGCGGAAATTCGCTGATGAGCCAGGCGCTGAGAAACGAGATACAATAGCTGACCGGGCCGGTGATCAGCGCGAACAGCAGCGTGTTCTTGAGCACCTTGGGGAAAACGTCGTCATCCAGGAACATACGGATATAATTCTCCAGGAAGATGAACTTGGGCGGCTCCAGCATATTGAAGTATGTAAAGCCCAGGGCAATCGCTGTCACAACCGGGATAACTGTCAGGATAAGAAAAGGAATCATATACGGCGCCATCATACCGTAGGCGGTCAGATTCACTGCCGCTTTAGAAGATAACGGTCGACGTCTTCTCTGTAAGGGGTTCGCCATATTCCTCTCTCCTTTCTAACGGATTATTCCAGCTCCAGGCGCTTGCGCTCCAGCTCGCTGTTAATGATCTCCACTTGCTTTTCAAATACTTTACGGGGGTTTTCGCCGTCGTAGATGACGCTACGGAATGCATTATCCAGGCAGCGGGAGGTGTAATAGCTGCCAGGGATCTCAGGGATCTCACGGATCCACTCCCGCTGGGCTCTCAGGGCCGCTTTTTCCTGGCTGCTCCAGTTGAGCAGCTCCACCGCGGCCAGGTTGGCGGACGCGTAGCGGGCGGCTTCGCCCAACTGGTTCTCCAGTCGGTTGCCGTAGTCTGCCTGGATATCCTTACGGGTGAACCACTCCAGGAATTGCCAGCAGGCATCCGGGTCCTTGGCATCCCGCAGGATCACAATGGCGGAGCCGGACGCACCGGCGCTGCGGTTGACAGAGCCATCCTCCTGCACCGTGCCGGGCAGCGTGGTCATCTCCCAACAGCCGCGGATCTCGGTGGCCACAGCCGACAGAGTGCCGTACATGGGATAGGCGGTGATGCACAGCGGCATCTCGCCGCTGCGGAACAAGGTAGCAAAATCATAGCTCAGATCAAAGCCGTAATCGGTATAGAAGCCGAGCCAGGTCTCAAAGGCATCCAGCGCCTGTTGATTGTCCAGCGCCGTGGCGGTCAGGTCATCCAGATAGAAGCTGCCTCCCCCCTGCATCAGCAGAGTGGGATACAGATCCTTGGCGCCCACGCCCACCTCCACCGCGCCGGCGGCGGTGATGGCTGTATAAGGCAGGCCAACCTTCATATTGTTGCGTTGCAGGACCGCCGCCACCTCCATAAACTGCTGCCAGTTCTCGGGAACCTTCAGCTCCAGCTCACGGAATATATCGGTGCGATAGAACATCATCTGATAGGTCTGGGTCATAGGTAGCGCATACACGCCACTCTTGTAGGAATACGGGAGCAGCGCATCGTCCGTAAAGCGCTCGCGCACAGCGGACAGATCGTCGAAGCGGGTCAGATCCATCAGGGCGCCGCGGGACGCCAGGTTGACCGGCTGTCCGCGCGCTACATTGACTGCCACATCCGGTGCCGTACCTGCCAGCACCGCCTCGATCAGACCGCCCTGCACCAGATTCACGTTGACAGCGATATTGGTATCCGAGGTGAAGCTGTCGGCGATCATATCCTTCATGATGGTGGCCTGGTCACGGCCATCGCTGATCCAGGCGGTGATGACCTTTTGCTCACCACCGTCGCCATACTCCTCCAGGGACGCATAGTCCGCAGAAAAAGTGGCCAGGAACAAGCGAAGCGAAAAAATGAAATTGGTCCACCAGTGACCGGTGGCAGAGGGAATCTTTGCCCCCGCACTGTGCACCATAAAATAATCCAGTTCCAGAGGCTGCTCCTTGTTATTGAGCAGCCAGTCGGTCAGGGCGGTGATCTTCTCACGAAAGGTAGCCAAGCCCTTGGGAATCTTTTCCGGCTTTTCGGCAAACACCAGCATCTGGTCGGCTACGGTGCGCAGCACCGCCGACTGCTGGGAGGGGCCGTCGTTGATCTCTTCGTATCGGTCGGCGTATTCGTTGGCCCGTCGGGCCATATCCGCCAGCATATCCTCCAGACCGCGGATCTCGCTGGTCAGAAAATAGTCACGCAGGGTGTCCGGCGAGGTGCTGGTCACCATAATGATGCGGCGGTAGAGATCGTTCATTTCCTTGGCCAGAGCATCCACGTCCATCAGAATCGGAGCGCAGACGCCGGTGGTGGTCTCCATCCGGATGGTGTTGGGGCCTTTATTCAGCCTGACGTACAAGGGCTGTCCGTCCGCCGTCTGCAGGGTCACATTGGACCAGCGGAAGGAGAATGGGAACTCCACATCCTCAAACTCTGCGTAGGGGATCACGTCATTGACGTAAATATCCCGGTACACGGTGGTGTCCATCGAGATGTTCTGGCGGTACTTAAGGGTCAGAACGTACAGCCCATCCTCCGGTACATTCACCTCGTAGGTGATCCATTCACCGGCTTCTTTCCAGTTGGTGCCGCCGATCACATTGCGCTTGATCAGGCCGGGCACGCTGGGAACCGTGGCCGCGTGGCCCAGGTCATAGGTGGGGAAAATAGTGCGGTCGGACTTGAGCAGGGTGGTCTCCGCCGCATAGGTCAGCGGCTCGATCGCAACCGGCTTGAGTCCCTCAGCCTGCCATCCGGCCAGCACCTTTTCGTAGGTCTCCAGCTGCTCCTCATAGCCGAGTGTAACACCGGCCAGATACAGCGGATAGTCGCCCGCCATCAGGCGGAGGGTGTGGGTGCCGGCGGTAAAGGCTATCAGGTATGCGTCATTGGTATAGCCAGTAATGTCGATCAGGGCAGCCTGCTGCCAGGCCACCACCTCCTGCTGCTCCGGCACCAGGTCATTTCCGTGGGAATCCTGCTGGATCCCGGTGGCATCCTGCCACAGGCGCTTGAGCGTCAGTCCGGTAGCCTCGCGGAATGGATATTCACCATCAACCGTCAGCATCACTTCCAGGATCTGGCCAACGTTTGCCTCTGCTGCATAATCCAGTTCAACGCGATACGTGGCGTCGGCGGGGATATCCACCGTCCACTCCACATAGCCGGACGGGGACAGTCGGATAGCCGTTTTATCCTGGTACTCGCCGGAGGCGGCACTCTCTGCAGACAACGCCGCAGCATCCACAGCCAATTCAATGGACGCACCGGCCGGAGAGAAAGAAGCGGCTTTTCGATAATCGTAATAGGTGGGCAGAGAAAGTGTGTCGGTAGAGCCGGAAAGAGGCTCCGGTGCAAGCTCTTCCGCTGCCGTGTGAATCGAAGGGACGCCGGCCAAAAGCATAACCGTTGCCAGCAGCAACGATACCACTCTCCGCTTACTCAAACACATCATTCTCACTCCCCTTCCTCTGTGTGATCGGTAGGTTTTGCAACCTCTTGCGGTTGCTCACCGGATGCGTCCGACCCGGCTGGGCCGGCCGCTCCCTTTTGGGCAGCCTGCTGCCGCAAAAATGCGGTAGGCGAACAACCCATCGTTCTCTTAAAAGCTTTGCTGAAGGACTGCACCGTCGCATACTGCAGACGGTTGGAAACCTGCACCAGCGACAGCTTTCCGCAACACATCAGCTCGATGGCCTTTTGTATCTTGCGGTTGCTGATATATTGGCGGATGGTGATGCCGTTGCACCGGCAGAAGGCGTCGGATAAATACGAATAGTTATACCCGATCTTCTGGGCCAGCTGCTGCACATTGATGTTTTCGAAAATGTGCTTGTCGATGTATTTGGCAACCGCATACATGGACTGGCTAATGTTCTTTTCGGACACCGGTGGGAAATACTCACTCTTGGGCTGTGCCTCAAAGCAGCGGTACACCAGCACCAGCATCTGCAGCAGATACGCCTCCACCATCTTGTTAAAAAAGCTCTCCTGCCCGTACAGCTCATCCAGGTTGCGGAACAGCGGGACAATCAGATTGCGGGTGTCGGTGACCTTGTAATACGCCAGCTTTTCGTAGTATTCCTTTAGCTCCTTCAGGGTCTCGTCCCGATCTGCCTCATCGTTGAAAAGGAAGCCGATATACGCATAGCGCAGATCCGATCCATTAGCGGTGCGGATAGCGTGTGTTTTACCGGCCGGGCAGAAATGAATATCCCCCTCCACCAGCAGATCGGTCTCATTATCGGTGGTAAAATACCCCTCGCCACTGATCACATAACTGATCTCGTGGCACCACTGGGTATGGGAGGGGATCTCATAGCCGTCAACGCAGGATACGTCGCCGGCCTGATACAGATTGACAGCACCAAAGCATCGGGCCTCTCCGCCCTCATTGCTCTCGTACAGTTTATCAAACTGAAATCTTTTTCCGCTTATGGACACGAGTGTCCCCCCTCTATTTTCTCAGTAAAACCTTTAGGGCTTAGGCCTTTTTCTTTTTCAGAACCACAAACACGACAACACCGGCAGCAGCCAGAACTACGACTGCGCCAATGATGATGAAGGGCAACGCATTTTTGGGCTGATCGTCATCATTTCCGTCCACGGACTCTTTATCCGCACCGCCGTCGTCCTCGGTGGGCTCAGAAGCATCCTGGCTCACATCGGAATTGTCGCCGGTGGGATCGGTGGCCTGATCGTTTTCGGTGGTGTCACCGGACACATCACCCAGAGTGGTGGCATCGCCGGACACGTCACCCAGAGTGGTGGCGTCGGAAGAAACGTCACCGCCAACCGTAGCAGAGGTGCTGCCATTGGTCTTCAGAGTGGAGCCAGTGGTGCCATCCGCCTTGGTGGTGGTAGCGGTGGTCGTGGTGCTATTATCCGCCTTGGTGGTGGTTGCAGTGGTCGTGGAGGTGTTTTCCGCCTTGGTGGTGGTGGTGGTAGTGCTCTCGGTGGTTTTGGTAGCTTCCTTCTGGGCGGCCAGTTCAGCATAGGAGACAAACTTATCCTCTGCGCTGATGGTGGGGGCGGCCACGTCGCTGCCCATGTAGATCTTGATCGTATCAATGGCAACGTTCCAAGGCACATCGTTGGCCTCGGTGCAGCCATTGAGCTGGATCTTGATGTACTTATAGCCGGAGGGGATCTTGGACTTGTTCATCAGAGTGGACTGATGCCAATAAGCCTTGTCAAAATTGATATAGATATCCTCATCATAGACGTATTTGGTCGCCTGGGTCTTTACCTGCTGCCAGGAGCCCTCGGTACCATTCTTGGAGATGAACACGCTGATATCCTCCAGCGGATCGCCCAGACCGGCGCAGCACATCACAGAGAATTCAAAACCAGCAATATTCTTGTCCATTTTGTAGGTGATGTACTCATCCCACTTGGCATCACGGGGCGCTGCCGCTTTGATCAGCAGAGTAGCGCCCAGATCGGGGTTGTTTTCGAACGCGATCTTATGGCTGTTGTTCGGATCCTCGCCAACACTGGAGAACTCTACTACCTTAGCGTCAAAGCCGTCCACGATCTCATCCACAAAGGTGTCGGTTACAGCAGCGGCAGCAGGCAGGGACAAAGTCAAGAGCAGAGCAAGAGACAAAAACAAAGCAATACTTTTCTTCACAACAGTATCCTCCTTTTGATTTGGTGGAAACAACAGCCCACCATACTAGCGTTTACATTATACCATTATATTTCTCTTTTGCATAGTGCTATCGTTTAGTTTGTAGTTGTCTCAATTTTGTTTTTTGCCTACTAATTCAAAATATTTTCAGCATCGTTTACCAATTTCTATCGTTTTTGAGCGGATTTATACACAGAAGTGCCCAAAAAGATTTTGCTTTCGCCCGATATTGAAACAACACAAAGAAGCTTTGCCCCCCTATCTCTGGGCAAAAGAAAACCGCCCGACGGATTTCCGTCGGGCGGCAGGTGCAAAGATTAGTTGTTTACACGCTTTTTATTGGTGATGACCAGAGTCATCGCAGCGCCAGTCAGAGCAACCAGAGCCAACAGGACACCGAAGACGCTGTCGCCGGTATCGGGACTCTCGGGCTTCTCGGGATCAGCAGGCTTCTCAGGATCAGCAGGCTTCTCAGGATCAGCGGGCTTCTCAGGATCAGCCGGCTTCTCGGGATCAGCAGGATCCTCGGGATCGGTGGGATCCTCGGGCTCCACAGGAGCATCCGGGATCTCCAGGCCTTCCTCCAGGTACCAGATGCGGACGCCGTCCATAACGGTGGACCAGTTGACACGCTGGGTCTCAACGCCGTTCTCATCCAGAGCCATGCCGAACTTGTTCAGCTGAACCTTGACGTAGTTGTACTCGCCGTCGATCACAGCGGTCAGAGTGGTCTCGTTCCAATAAGCGGTGATCGCGTTGGGAACAGGCTCAGAGGCAGTGAAGGCCGCCTCGACCCAGTTCTCGCCGTCCTTAGACACGAAGAACTTGATATCCTCAGTGGTGTAGTCCTTATCGTAGACGGAGATGCCCAGAGCATCCAACTGAATCTCAGTAACGTTGCCGGGCAGCTTGTAAGTCACGAAATAGTCCGCGTCGTTGTTCTGCTTGGACACCAGGGTCTTCTTGATCTCGGCGTTGTTCTCCCACTGGAGGCCGGCGTAAGCAGAGCTGGTGTGGACCTTAGTGAAGTTGTCGAACAGATCCTCGAACAGAGTGTAAGGAGCCTTGGCGTCGTACTTCATCAGAGCGATCAGCAGATCGTTGGCCTCAGCGATGTGCTCGTCGGCAATAGCCTCGGTCAGAGCAGAGCTGTTCAGAGCCAGATCGATCTTAGCCATCAGGCCGTCGATGGCCGCGATGTCCTCGGCCTTCATAGCATCGGACTTCACGTTGTACAGAGCCAGCCACTTCTGATACAGAGCGTTGATGTAGTTGTCGTTCTTAACAGCATCCATAGCCGCCTTAACGTCAGCCTCATCAAACACACTGGTGTAAACGCGGGCATTGGCAATGTGGCCATAGAACACGTAAGCAGCGTTACCGGCAGCATTGACGTTAGCACCGATGGTCAGGAAGTTAACGGCAGAGTTGAACTTAACAGTACCGACAGACTCAACCTCGCCAACCTTCTCGCCGTTCAGGTACAGAACAGACTTAGCACCGTTGAAGGTGTAAACCATGTGGTACCAGGTGTCCGCCTCCAGAGCCTCGGGAGCCTGGATGTACTTGTAGCCGCCGCCGATATGGGCACCGACCTGGAACACACCGGCACCGGTGTACTCAACGGTCAGACCGCCGGACTCGGGGTTGCCGAACAGGCACTGACCGGCCGTGATAGGATCCTTGGGAGACTTGAAGGTGAGCTCAACGGTAAAGGCGTCGGTGATCTCCTTCAGGTTGCCCTGAGAGACCGGATAGTTGACCCAGCCGCCCATGTAAGCGACCTGACGGTCCAGCTCCTCATCGTAGAGCAGCTTGATGGGATGAGACTTAACGTAAACGCTGTAAGCGCGGCGATAGGGAGAGCTATCCACAAAGCCCACAGCGGTGTTCACATCCAGGAAGTCGGCAACGTTGTGGCCGACGCTGGGAGTGGTGATGGGGGTGGTAGCGGTCTCGGCAACCAGCGGCTCGCTGGTCTTGCCGAAGGACTCGATAGCGGTCACGTTGATGTTGATCTTGGTATTGCTGGGCAGGCCCTCCAGATCCACAGCGTACTCTTTCGCCTTGTCGCCCAACAGATAGAAGTCGGAGACAAAATACTTGCTCAGCAGAACCTCGCCAGCCGTATCGGTCACAATGACATTGTAAGCGTGTACATAGTCGTCGTGAGAAGCAGCGGGGAACTTAACAGAGAGGGATGCGCTGGTGATGTTGCTGACCTCGATCTTGGCGCCGTCAGCAAAGGTGGGAGCCACACGGCCCTCCGCACGGGCGGCGGTGTAGGTAAAGGTCTTCTTGCTCAGAGGCAGATTCAGAGTCCAGAGATCCTTGACCTCGACAGCCTCATACTCGTGTGTATCGGAATTCTTCTCGTAAGACTTGCAGCGCTGGATGTCCATAGTCTTGGAATCGCCGTCGATATCCAGGATCAGATAGTTCTGATAGGTATAGCAGGTAGCCACAGAGCCAACGCCGGTCTTATCGAAGATGTTGTCGGTCTCGGTGGAGGTGTACTGCATAGAGGGAACGTCGATGCAGGTGAAGTCCTTCTGCATGATGGACTTCTCGTTGGTGAAGTCAAAGTGGGAGTGACCGGCCAGATAGACGACCTGGGGATAATAGCGCAGCACATCATACAGAGAGGCGGTAGCGCTGGAGCCCCAGTTGGAGCCGTAGGTGGTGCCGGCCAGAGTCTGGTGGCACATCACGATGATGGGAGCATAGGGATCGTCAGCCTTGGCGATATCCAGCTGCTCCTCCAGCCAACCAGTGGTCTCCAGGGTGTACTGGCCGTCCACCAGATGGTTCTCAGAGTTGATACCGATGATGTGGATGCCGTTGACAACCTCGTGGAAGTTGGCCTCGTCATAGCCGAAGGCATCCATATAATCCTGCAGCAGATCGTCATAGGTCTCGCCGCGGAAATACACGCCCTCAAACTCGTGGTTACCGGTGATGGTCAGACGCTTGGGAGCGCTGGCCGCATCGGTGAAGACGCTGTCCCAGATGGAGATGAACTTCTCATACTCCTCGGCAATACCGGTATTGACCAGGTCGCCGGTGAACAGGACGGCGGAAACGCCCTGCTCCTTCATGGAGGTCAGAGCAGCCTTCAGGGCATAGTCAGCGGCAGTGGAGCCGGTCTGCAGGTGAATATCGGACATAACGCCGATCTTCTGGCTCTGATACACAGCCAGAGCGGGATCCAGCTCGGTCTTCTCGTACTTGTCGGGATTGCCGGCCAGAATGTCAGCGGGGACAGTAACCTTGATGGAGTCCACAGCCAGCTGTACACCGGAGGTGAACAGACCGATGGCGCCGGTCTCACACAGGTCAGCGGGATCCCACTTGGTGGTATCAACGTCCATCTCATAACCCTCCAGAGCAGGATCACCCTTCAGGAAGTAAGTCTCCCACCAGTCGCCGTTGTTGGGGCCCATATCGCCGCCGAACTGCTCCTGCTCATAGGACTTGTAAGCATCCAGAGTGTAGCGATCGCCGGAGTTGGTGACCTCCCAGGTCACCATGTAGCCCTCGCCCTTCCAGTCGGGGTCGACGGACTCAGCGGGCTTGTACCAGGGGCTGGGCTGCTGGTTGGGATCCCAGTGCTCCACGGTGCAGTCAGGACGACTCCAGGCACGGGTGGCGCCAATGGGGAAAGGCAGCTTGGCGTCGGTCTTGTTGGTCGCATTATCGATGCGGGCCAGAGAAGTCAGACGCATACCGTCGGCACCGGTGGTGGCGCGGCGGATGAAGATGCGATAGCCGTGCAGAGGATGAGCGCCGGTGGTCTCAGAACGATCACCACGGGTGACGATACCGCCCGCACGCATGTTGTTGTTCACCCAAGTCTGAGCCATATCCACGGTGACACGATAGTCGCCGAAGGAATCCAGGAACTCGGGCAGCCACACATAGTTGTAGTTGTTGTTGGCGCCGTTACCGATGTACAGCACGCCGTCCTTGACCTGAGAATTGGCGATGTAGTTGGGGAAGTTGGCCTGAGCGGCCTCGTCCGCCACCACGTCGGCGTTCTTGAACTCGGTCCAACCCTCGGGCAGTTTACCGTTCTCAACGTTGGTAAAGTCCTCAGCGTACAGGACATACTCGGTCTCGTCGGCGTTCTTGGTGACAACGGTAACGGTACCGGTGTTACCGTCGGCATCCTCCACCTCGAGAGTAAAGGTACCCTTTTCGGTAACCATCAGGATACCGCCGCCGATCAGAACGGCTGCGTCGCTGCTGGTCCAGGCAACATCCTTGCCGGACAGAGCAACACCGTTGACCACAACGGAAATGTCACCCAAGTCGACCTCTTGGTCCACATTGAGGAACAGGTTGCGATTGTTCTCGGTGATGGTGAAATACTCGCCGGCCGCACTGGAGGAGAAGCCAAGAGCGGAGAAGGCAGTAATACCCATCGCCAAGCAACAGATCAGAGCTAACAGTTTTTTGCAATTGTTTTTCACGCTGTTCACACCTTTCTAAAGATTATGTTATTCCGAGCGAGAAAATCTCCTCAATGGTATTATAGTACAAAGTGCTGCAACTGGAAAGTGGCTTTTTTTGGTTTTCTGTGGCTTCAATTTTGTTTTTTTGAGCAATTAGCTACTATTTTGCCCTCTGGGCGGCCTGATTTCTGTGCAAAAATAGACAATAGACATTATACCCGACCCAAAATCAAAGCCAATGCGGATGCATCACGCAGATCCCCAAACAGGCTATCGGTCCATTCGAGAAGATGCTTTGTTACCGTCCATTTATTCCTTTACTATTCAATATGGTACGCTGCCACGGATACCATTTTCGCCCCATCCACCTCGTTGAATATACGATTATACATCGAAAATGTATATTTTTCCTTTCCATTTCCCGACAAATTTCAATTTTCGCCGGCATTGAGCAAAAAACCTCGCCCAAAACCCGATCAATTCAATTTTTGATAGAAAATTTATACAAATAACTGTTGACAATATACAGATCGGTGTGTATACTGTAACTGTTCTCGCCGTCGCAACGATGACGGACACACTATTTTGAAAGGAAGATTCCATTATGAAAAAGATTATTTCCATCGTTTTGTCCCTGACTCTTTTGATGGCCACCTGCTTTGCTCTGACCTCCTGCTCCGGTGACGCGGACGCCATTCTTGTACATACCAACGCTTTCTTCGCTCCCTTTGAGTATTACGAGGGTACCGAGATCGTCGGCGTGGACGTGGACATCATGAACAAGGTCGCCGAGAAGATGGGCAAGACTGTCACCTTCACCAACGTTGAATTCTCCGCCATCATCGATAATGTTGCTGCCGGCGAGGTGTGCGACGCCGGTGCTGCCGGTATCACCATCACCGACGAGCGCAAAGAGAAGGTCAACTTCTCCACTCCCTATTATACCTCTGTCCAGTACGTAATTTATGCCGAGAACTCCGGCATCGCCACCAAGACCGGCGCTAATGGCGACTACATCGTTTGGGAGGCTCTGAAGGACATGGCTATCGGCACCCAGACCGATACCACCGGCTGGATCTACACCGACGGCGAGATCAACGCCTCCGAGGACAACGAAGACTACGGTTATAACGGCGTACTGTATGGCACCAACACCGAGCTGAAGAGCTTTGACAACGCTCAGCTGGCCGCCGACGGCATCGGCAACCTGGTGGATGTGGTGATCATCGACGAGCTGCCTGCCAAGTTCATCGCCGAGAAGAACAGCGGTCTGAAGTGCCTGCCTCTGTACTACTCCGGCGACACCGACGCGGACGACGCCCCCGTAGAGGAGCAGTACGCCATCTGCGTGACTAAGGGTAACGACGAGCTGCTCACCGCCATCAACGAGGTGCTGGATGAGATGATGGAAAACGGCGAGGTCGAGGACCTGGTCATGCAGCACATGGGCATGGAATAATCCTTGTAATCATCGATTTTACGGAAAAAGAACGATGCGGCGCATCGTTCTTTTTCCGTGTGTATAGGCAGGTAATGATATGAATTTTTTTGAAGGTGTTTCTACACTTTTTTCCTCCGAGAAGTATATGGATCTCCTGATCGAGGGCTTTAAGAACACGTTTATAATTTCTATGGCCGCTACGGTTTTCGGCCTGATATTGGGAACCATCGTTGCACTGATTAATCTGGCTCCCAACTCACCCTTGATGTGGGTACCCAAAGCAATATCCAAGGTGTACATCACCGTCATCCGCGGCACCCCTATGGCCCTACAGCTGTTCATTATGATTTTTGTTGTTTTTGCCATTCGCGGGTTTCCGCCCGTGGTAACAGCGATCATCGCCTTCGGCATCAACTCCGGCGCCTATGTGGCGGAAAACATCCGCGCAGGTATTCTGTCGGTTGACATCGGCCAAACCGAGGCCGGCCGCGCATTGGGCCTGAGCAACGGCACCACCATGATGAAGATCGTGATTCCCCAGGCAATCAAGAACGTCATCCCCGCCATCGGCAACGAGGTCATCGCTCTGATCAAAGAGACCTCCATCGTGGGCATGATCAGTATCACCGACCTGACGCAGAGCGCCAAGATCATCGGTGCCGGTAACAATATGGCCAGTTATCTGATCCCCATGAGTGTGGCGGCGCTGTTCTATTTAGCCATCGTGTACGCGCTGACATTGGTCATAAAGGTCATCGAAAGGAGGTTGCGCGCCAGTGATAAACGTTAAGAACGTTACTAAGAATTTCCAAAGCGTTCAGGTGCTCAAAGGTGTTTCCTGCACAATTAAAAAAGGGGAACGCGTGGTTATCCTGGGACCCTCCGGCAGCGGTAAGAGCACCCTGCTGCGGTGTATGAACCTGCTGGAGACCCCCAACAGCGGTGAGATTTGGATCGGCGACGACCTGATCACATCTATGGATCCCGCTCTGCACCCCGACCTGATAGACAAAAAAGCCGGAAAATCCGCCGTCCGCCGTGTTGCGAAAGCATACGAGGCCGAGCATAAGACGGACATTAATCTTGCCAGACGGCAGATGGGCATGGTGTTCCAGCATTTCAATCTGTTCAATAACCTCACCGTGCTGCAGAATATGACCCTCGCACCCATCCAACTTAAGCTGAAGACCAAGGAAGAGGCTGAAAAAACGGCTATGGAACTGTTGGAGCGCATCGATCTGCTGGACAAAATTAACGTGTACCCCTCTACCCTATCCGGCGGTCAAAAGCAGCGGGTGGCCATCGTCCGGGCGCTGGCTATGAACCCCAAGGTCATGCTCTTTGATGAGCCCACCTCCGCCCTGGACCCCGAGATGGTGGGCGAGGTGCTGGACCTTATCAAGCAACTGGCGGACGAAGGTATGACCATGGTCATCGTCACCCACGAAATGGGCTTTGCCCGGGAGGTGGCGTCCCGTGTCCTCTTTATGGACGGCGGCAAGATCATGGAGCAAGGCACCCCCGAAGAGGTGTTTGATCATCCTCAGTGTCCCCGTCTGCAGGAGTTTCTAAGTAAAGTAATTTAACTTGACAAGGAGTTTTGGCTATGTATTTTAAAAGCTTGGGCGTTATGCTGGATTGCTCTCGCAATGCTGTTATGAAGGTAGATGAACTTAAGCGCTACATCACCGTATTAAACAAGATGGGCTACAACCAATTTCAGCTCTACACCGAGGAAACCTACGAGGTGGAGGGCGAGCCCTTCTTCGGTTATCACCGCGGCCGCTACACCGTCGAGGAACTGCAGGAAATCGATGCATTCTGCGCCTCGATTAACGTAGAACTGATTCCCAACATTCAGACGCTTGCTCATCTGTGGTCTGCGTTGCACTGGGATGCCTACGAAAAGATCCGGGATACCGGTGATATTCTATTGGTAGACGATGAGGCTACCTACACGTTTATTGAAAACCTGTTCAAATCTTTACGCAAAGCATTCCGCAGCAACAAGGTGCACATTGGTATGGATGAGGCCCACGAGCTGGGCCGTGGCGCCTATATGGATAAGCACGGTGAGGTGGATCGTAGCGAGATCTTGCTCTCCCACCTCAAACGGGTATGCGCCATCGCAGAGAAGTATGGCTTTGAACCGATGATGTGGAGCGATATGTTCTACCGCCTGGCAAACGGCGGCGAGTACTTTGTATCCAACGCCACCTTCAGCCCTGAGATCCGCGAGAAGATCCCGGAGAACCTGACTCTGGTATACTGGGATTATTACGGCACCAATCGCAAGAACTACGACGGTATGATCAAAGGACACAAGATGCTGTCCGACAAGATCGCTTTTGCCGGCGGCGCCTGGAAGTGGGCGGGTTTTGCCTCCCACAACACCTATTCCCTGCGTTCCACTAAGGCAGCTATCCCCTCTTGCATCGAAAACGGCATTAAGGACGTAATCTTCACCTGCTGGGGCGATAACGGCGCCGAGTGCTCCGCCTGGGCCATCCTCCCCTCTCTGTGCTACGGAGCCTGCCTGGCACAGGGGATCACCAAAATGGCGGATGTAAAGGCCAAGTTCCAGGAGTGGACCGGCTACAGCTTTGATGATTTTATGATGCTGGATCTGCCGGATCGCCTGAGCGACGATCTCACCATCAATCCCTCCAAATACACCCTCTACAACGACTGCTTTATGGGTCTGTTTGACCGCAACATCTCTGAAAAGGATGCCAAGGTGTACGCTACCAACGCCCGCCGTCTCAAAAACGCCGCCAAGCGCACCGGCGAGTACGCCTATATCTTTGAAAACCTGTCCAATCTCTGCTCCCTGCTGAGCATCAAGGTGGATCTGGGCATCCGCACCAAGGAGGCCTTTTTCTCCGGCAATATGGACGCTGTAGAAACCATCATCAAGGACTACAATAAGACCATCAAGAAGTTGGAGATCTTCTACGATTCCTTTAAGACGCAGTGGTTCAAGGAGAATAAGCCCCATGGCTTTGACGTCCAGGACATTCGCCTGGGCGGCCTGATGATGCGCCTGCGGTCCTGCCGCGATCGCCTCATTGCTTATACAAAGGGCGAAATCGACGACATTCCCGAACTGCATGACGAAACTCTGGTATTCCGTCTGGATCGTCATATCAACTATAACAACTGGGAGCACAGTGTTACCGCCAACCGTATGAACGGCTAACATCATAAAATAACGGCGTTGTGTCAGGCATAGACACAACGCCGTTTTCATTATTTCTCGTACACCTCACGCTTGAGAATGCCCACATAAGGCAGCGCACGGTATTTTTCATCATAGTCCAAGCCATAGCCCACCACAAACTCGTCCGGGATGACACTGCCCACATAATCCGCCACTAGGTCCACCTCGCGCCGCTCCGGCTTATCCAGCAACGTGCAGGTACGAACACTGTGTACGCCCTTTAGCTTAAGGTACTTGGTCAGGTGAGACAGGGTGCGACCGCTATCAACAATATCCTCCACAATGACGATATCGCACTGATCCAGATCCTTGCGCAGCAGGTCCAAAATGATATTGATGCTGCCGGTGGTTTCGGTGCCAGCGCCGTAAGAGGAGACCCGCATAAAGTCGATCTCCACCGGCACGGTAATCTTTTTCATCAGCTCGCCCATAAACACCACCGAGCCCTTAAGTATGCACAGCAATACCAACCGCTTATCCGAACCGCTGTAATCCCGATCCAGTTCGGCCGCAATGCGGGTGATGATGGTATCCAGTTCCTTTTCCGACAGCAGAATACGCTCTAAATCCTTATGCATAATCCTTCTCCTTCTATCTTTTATTTCCACAGATTTGTGGGATAGACATCTCGTTCGGCAAGCTCCGCCAGGGCGACGGCGCAGTACACACGGATTATTTCTCCATACATTATACGCCAACTGTTTGCAAAAGGCAAGTAATATGATGGATTTTTGTAGCATCGCTGCAACAAATTGCTATGGTGCTGACTAAAAAATTTGCGTATAATATATACGATGTTATGAGGACTCACTTTTAGGGGGAACGGATATGGCCATTTTGATCACCGGCGGCTGCGGATACATCGGCAGCCATACCTGCGTAGAGATGCTGAGCGCTGGCTACGACATTGTGGTAATGGACAATTATTATAACTCTAAGCCCGAGGCACTGGTGCGCATCAAAGAGCTGTCCGGTAAGGATTTTCCGTTCTATGAGTGCGACATTCGTGATGCCGAGGGTCTGCGCCGCATCTTCCGCGAGAACAAGATCGAGGCGGTCATCCATTTCGCCGGCCTCAAGGCAGTGGGCGAGTCGGTGCGCATCCCCTTGGCCTATTACGACAACAACGTAGGCGGCACCGTGGTGCTGTGTCAGGTTATGGCCGAGATGGGCTGCAAGCGGATGATCTTCTCCTCTTCCGCCACCGTATACGGCACCGGCAACCCTTCCCCGCTTAAAGAAGATATGCCCACCGGCGCCGTCACCAACCCCTACGGCCGCACCAAGCATATGATCGAGGGCATTCTGCAGGACCTGTGCGTATCTGACCCAGAGTGGTCTGTAATTCTGCTGCGCTACTTCACCCCCATCGGTGCCCACGAGAGCGGCCGCATCGGCGAGGATCCCAACGGCATCCCCAACAATCTGATGCCCTACATCTCCCAGGTGGCCATCGGCAAGCTGCCCCGACTGTCCGTATTCGGCAACGATTACGACACCCCGGACGGCACCGGCGTGCGGGATTATATCCACGTAGTGGACCTGGCCTGCGGCCACGTCAGGGCTGTAGACTACGCTCTGACACACACCGGCGCACAAGCCATCAATCTGGGCACTGGCAACGGCTGCAGTGTCCTGGATCTGGTCAACGCCTTTGTTACCGCCAACCAAGTGGAGGTTCCCTACGTCATTGCGCCCCGTCGCCCCGGTGACGTGGCTGTGTGCTATTCCGATCCCACTAAGGCTGGCGAGCTGCTGGGCTGGACCGCCAACAGGGATCTGACGGATATGTGCCGCGATACCTGGCGCTGGCAGAACCAAAACCCCAGAGGCTACGATAACTAAATCTTATTACAGAATGGCAAAGGCTCGGGCAACCCGCCCGAGCCTTTTTTGTTTTAGGCCCAATAAAAAGCCCTACACGATCCTTTAAATAATTATTGCATTTTTGCAAATTTTTTGTTATTATGAAAGATGGAGTAGATAATACTCTAAAAAATTTAAGGAGGAAACTCGATGAGATCAAACAAAGCATTAGTTCGGTCAACCCTCACCTCGTTGTTGGCTTGTTTGTTGGTTGCTGCTATGCTGTTGACCTCTGCTTGCGGCAAAAAGCCGGAGCCGGACACTTCCCTGCCCGGCGATGTAAGCACTGGCACCACCGACAACAGCGACAGCACCACCGACACCAGCGGCGACAGCACCACCGACGCTTCCGGCATCGATCCCACCGGCTCTAGCACGGGCGATGCAGTCAGCGACGGCACCGACACTACCGCTGATCCCATCGACAGCGACGCCACTGTTACGGATAACACTGTAACAAACAACGTTGACGATACGGGCTCCGGTAGCAAAACCGCAGGTGGAAGTACCACCAGCAATACCACCAAGACCAGTAAGACTAGCAAAACCAGCAAGACAAGCAGCAGCGGTATTATCGTCACCAAACCCTCCACAAGCAGAAGCACCCACACAACCGCATCCACAACCCAGAAACCACCGGATCCCACCCGCAAGGAGAAGATACTGTCTCTGTTTGACGACTCTATGAGCGGCAAGACGGTCTCTTTCCTGATTCACTTTGTGGCCCATAGCGACACAAACAAGCTCCAGCAAATGTACGACGAGACCGGCGTCAAGATCAAGTTCCTGATTGCAGAATACGGCTCCCTTGGCACCCGTTTGTCTGCTATGATCAACGCCAACGCCTCTCCCGACGTGGTCTATTTCAGCCCCGAGCAGTACGCCCCCACGGTCAACAAGGGCGTTATGACGGATATAAACAAATACGACATCGATCTGTCCCTTGAGATGTTTGACCAGCAGCTGATGGATATTTTCACCTGGGAGGGTAAGCAATACGGTATTGCTACCAAAAACAGTAACGATGCCATCTTTACCGTCCTGTTCTACAACAAGGCTGTTTTCGACCGGGTCGGCGCCACCGACCCCGGCACCCTCTGGAAACAGGGCAAGTGGAACTGGGACACCTTTGTATCCTGTGCCCAGGCGGTTAACAACCCCGCCAACGGTGTATGGGGCTGCGAGCTGTACGATTCCTCCGTATACCTTTGCTCCGGCGGTGTCAGCATCATCACCATGGGCGACGGCGTTATCACCAACAATCTGTCCGACCAGCGCATCCTGAACGCCTGGACCTTCATTAACAAGCTGCACCATGAATACAAGGTTACCACCGGACTGGCGGGAGCTGACGTGAACTTCTCCACCGGCAAGAGCATCATGATGATGGGCGAAAGCTGGATGTGGGGCGCCAACGAGCCCGTAGCTCAGACAAAGGATGAATGGGGCGTTGTCCCGGCACCCCTGGCCCCCGGCGTAAAGCCTTCCGCCATCGTCACCCCCCGCGGCGCTTGCGTTCCGATCGGTGCCCGCAACCCGGAGATGGGTTTGGCGGCCTATACCTACTGGACCAGCAACGACACCTATACCGATGAAGTAGAGCTGGAAGTGGACAAGGAGCTCTGCCCCTATCTGGATAAGGGCGCTCTGAAAAACTTCTACTCCGACCTCTGGGAGCTGCCCAAGATCGCTGACCTCTCCTACGGCGTGATCGAGTACGGCGGAGAATACACACGCTGGCAGTTCAGCTTTGACATATTCCAGGCGGGTATGTCCGGCATCAACTCCACCATAGACAAATGGAAGAGCGTCATCGACGTGTGCATCAAGCGCATTATGACCGAGTTCTCCTAATTCCATCCTAAACGACAATACAGCCCCGCGGCAGACACTCTGCCGCGGGGCTACTGCTATTTTATAAGATAATGTATCCGTCACGTGCGCGGGCGAACAGAGGACGGTGTCCGCCCCACTATGCTGCGATAGGTCCGCGAGAACTGCCCTACCCCATCAAACCCACAGGCATAACACACCTCGGTCACAGACATACCCCGCAGCAGCAGCGGCGTTGCCTTTTCGCACCGCACCGAGTTGAGATACGTAACAAAGCTCTGCCCGGTCACCTCATGAAACTTTCGCGAAAAATAGTAACGACTCAATCCCGCCACCATCGCCGCATCGTCGAGAGATATACGCTGTGCATAATCGGACCGCAGATAACGGATCGCTTTTTTGATGCTGTCCGCAGCGGGGTCGGACTCTAAGATGCAGTCGCTGAGCCGGTAATTGTCGTACAGATATACCAGCAGATTAAGCACAGCAGAACGGATATGAGGCACCTTGAGCGGCACGTCCGATTGAAAACGGTTCGTTACTTCTCCAGCTAGCCGCAACGCCAGTGCATCCTGCTGTATCCAAGGACGCAGCCGGATACTCTCCGGCTCAAAGCCGTTTTCTGTCAAAAAGGATGCATCCACGATCAGGCACTCGTGTGACATACCGGCACGATCCGCCACGTCGTGCAACTCGTTGGGGTTAACCAGGATCATATCGCCGGCCTTTGGAGAGTAGGTTTCGCCGGAGATGCGCACGCCGGCTGCATCGTTGTGGAATATCAGTATCTCCAGATGCTCGTGCCAATGGTAGGTGCTGAAATCCATCCGGCTCTCTTCGTAACAAGGATTGTATACAAAGGGAAGCTGTGGCAGTTTATATATATGGTGCTCGTAGTTTCCGTTCACGCCAGTTCCTCCTTGAAACACAATCAATCGCAAAAAAACTCAAATAGCAGGCGCTTTTTTTTGCACAAAAAGCAAGATACGTTAACAATAGAGCAAGATAGACCTTGCCCATCGCCTAATAAAATAATACAATAAGAATAGGAATTTTGCAAGACGAAATTCTTTTCAGCTAACGTGGATAAAGTGTAAGGAGTGAAACCGTATGAAAACCACAAAAAAAGTACGATCCACCCTATCCTTGCTGCTGGTCTTTTTGGTAACAGTTTCTTTACTGCTGACCACCGCCTGCGGCAAGGAAAAGCCGGACACCTCTACTCCGGTCACCCCAGGTGATGTCAGCACCGATGTGAGCAACGACCCGGACAACTCCGACCACACCACGGACGTTTCCGGTGACACTACCGACATGTCCGCTGACACTACGGACGTTTCCGGCGACACCACCGCTGTGTCCGGCGACACCACCGCTGTGTCCGGCGACACCACCGGGACCACCGGCAGTAGCAACAAGACCACCAAACCCAGTGGTAACAAGACCACTAAACCCAGTGACAACAACACCACAAAGCCTAGTGGCAACAACACCACCAAGCCCGGCCCCGGAATTCTGAATACCACCAGTAAAACAACTACGAGCAAAACCAATTCCACAACCGGTACCGCTGTAGGACCCACGATTGACAAATCCGTGAAAGAAAAGGTTCTGTCGCTGTTCAACGATTCTATGAAAGGAAAGACGGTCAGTTTTCTGATTCATTATATGGTACCTACCGAAAGCGACAAATTGACTAAATTGTACGAGGAGACCGGCGTTAAGATCAAATATCAGTTTGCGGAATATGAGACCTTTGGCGTCCGCCTCTCCGCTCTGATCAACGCTAGCGCTTCTCCCGATGTAGCCTATTTCCGGTCCGAGCAATATGCTCCTATGGTCAATAAAGGTCTGGTCATAGACCTTAAGGAAACGGACTTCAATCTGGACCTGGACATCTTCGATACCGAATTGATGGACCTTTTCACCTGGAATGGTAAGCGTCTCGGTCTGGCCACCAAAAACAGCGCCGACGGCAACTTCACCGTGTGCTACTACAACAAGGCCATCTTTGACCGCATGGGTGCCACGGACCCCGGCACCCTGTGGCAGCAGGGTAAGTGGAATTGGGACACCTTCCTGCAGTGTGCGCAGGCGGTGAACGATCCTGCTGCCGGACGTTGGGGCTGCGAGATGTACGACTCCAGCGTATTCCTCTGCTCTGGCGGTGTAGGCATTATCTCTATGGGTGACGGATTCATCAAGAACAATCTGTCCGATCCCCGCATCATCGATGCTTGGACCTTTATCAACAAGCTGCACCATGAGTATAAGGTTACTACCGGTCTGGTCGGCGCAGAAGAGAATTTCGCCACCGGCAAGAGCGTTATGCTGATCGGCGAAAGCTGGATGTGGGGCACCTCAAATCCCATCGCCACCACCAAGGATAAATGGGGCGTTGTGCCGGCTCCCTGTGCCCCCGGTGTGACCCCATCCGCCATCATCAACCCCCGTGGCGCCTGCGTTCCCATCGGCGCCCGCAATCCGGAGGCCGGTTTAGCAGCATACGTCTATTGGTCCAGCAACGATACCTTTGAGCCGGAGAAAGAACCGGAGGAAATCGATCGAGAACTCTATCCTCACTATGACAACGATATGCTCGATGCCTTCTATGCATCTCTGTGGGATATGCCTAAGATCCCCGATCTGTCTGCCAGTATTATCGAATATGGCGGAGAATACAGCCGCTGGGATTTTAGCTATGACATATTCCTGTCTGGTATGTCCGGCATCAACTCCACCATGAACAAATGGAAGGGTGCCATCGATGTGTGCATCAAGCGCATTATGACCGAGTTTTCTTGATTCAATTGCATTAAGCAAAACAGCCCCGCGGTAGACATTCTGCCGCGGGGCTGTTTGTGTTTATTTCTTTTTATCTGAAATACCTAAAATATAATCCACAGATACGCCATGATACCGGGACAGGCGAATCAAAAGCTCCGTCGGAATATCCCTCTGCCCCAACTCATAATTACTGTACACCTGCTGAGAACAATGAAGAATATCCGCCATCTGTTTTTGTGTCAAATCCTTATCCTCGCGCAAATCCCTAATCCGTTGGTACATCATCCCCATCACCTCACGGACAGTATACCCCACAACAAAATGCAGTATAACTATTTACCGCAAAATGCAGTATTGACATTATACCGCGTTTTGCAGTATAATGTTGGTGAGGTGATACCGATGAATCTACATTCACGATGGGTTCCGATGCATGTTATTTGGCTGTCGATTTTTATCTTTCTAGGCGGATGCGCCTCAACGCCCATTTCTATCCCAGTAGAATCAAAAGAGGACAGTGCCCCCGCAACGGTTATTCTGGATGTCGAGCCCATATCTCAATATCCACTCTTCCCTACCGGCTGCGAATCGGTTGCGGCCGTGATGGCTTTGCATCACGCCGGCGTCTTGATTTCCGTAGAAGATTTCATAGATTTTCATTTGCCATGCGACGATCACTTTTATTCGAGAAGCTTCAAGCGCTATGGACCGGATCCTTACTCGGTGTTTGTGGGCGACCCACGCACCACCGCATCCTATGGCTGTATGGCACCGGTGATTCAAGCAGCCCTCATCTCGTGTCTTTCAAAAGATAAACAAGTGATTAACACCACTGGCACGTCTTTACACGACCTTTGTCACGCCCATATAGATGAAGGAACCCCGGTGATCGTATGGGCCACTATGGATATGCGTGCGGTAGGAAAGGGAAACAAATGGTATTTTGAAGATGGTACTCTGTTCACTTGGCCTGCAGGTGAACATTGCCTTTTGTTAGTGGGTTATAGCGAAACAGAATATTATTTCAATGACCCTCGTTACGGAAAAACCGTTGCTTATGAAAAAGAATTGTCCGAATCTCGTTATGCCTCTATGGGTATGCAATCCCTAGTTGTTAGATAATAGCAAAACAGCCCCGCAGCAGACAATCTGCTGCGGGGCTGTTTTCATTGTCAGAAGAAGGTCATCTGGCTGGTTTCGGGTATGCCGGCGGTGACCCCCAGGTCACGCAGGGACTGCAGCACCGCCTTGGTGATGCCGGTGCGATTTTGCAGCTCATCGCAGGAGATGTAGGGATCCGTCAGGTCCGCCTCGTCATACAGACTGCGGGCCGCCGCCTCGCCCAGGCCGGCGATGGCGCTGAAGGGCAGGCGGATCTTGCCGTCCTCCATACGGAACTGGTACCAGTGGGACTTATACAGATCCACCGGCAGAAACTCCACACCACGCAGCATAGCCTCGTACACCACGTGAAGCAATTCCGCTGTGTCCTGATCCTTCTGCGAGGCCTCCTTGCCCTGTTCCCGGATCATATACATCACCTGGCGGACCCGGTCGATGCCTCCCTGCACCGTGGCGGCATCGAAATCGCCGCCGCGGCCGGTAAGGAACGCCGCATAGTATTCCGCCGGGTAATGGACCTTAAACCACGCCACCCGCAGAGCCGCGATAACGTAGGCCGCCGCGTGGGCCTTGGGGAACATATACTTGATCTTCATACAGGAGTCGATGTACCACTCCGGCACGCCGTGCTCCCGCATGGCGGTCAGGTGCTCCTCGGTCAGCAGCTTGGTGGCCTTGCCCTTACGGACGATCTCCATGATCTTAAAAGCCATCTTGGGCGGCAGGCCCTTGTGCATCAGGTACACCATGATGCTGTCACGGGTGCCGATAACGGTGGAGATGGTGCAGGTGCCGTTGAGGATCAGATCCTGGGCGTTGCCCAGCCACACGTCGGTGCCGTGTGACAGACCGGAGATCTGCATCAGGTCCGCAAAGGTCTGGGGCTTACAATCCAGCAGCATCTGACGGGTAAAGCCGGTGCCCATCTCGGGGATGGACAGGGTGCCGGTCTCGCAGCCCAGCTGCTCCACCGTCAGGCCCAACGCCTGGGGAGAGGTGAATAGGCTGTACACAGCCGGGTCGGACATATCCACGTCCTTGATGGATACGCCGGTGTACTCCTCCAGATATTTGCATATCGTGGGGATGACATGACCCAGGTTATCCAGTTTGAGGATGGTGTCGTGGATGGAGTGGAAATCAAAGTGGGTGGTGAGGATGCCGGAATCCACCTTATCCGCCGGGTGCTGTACCGGACAGAAATCCTCGATCTCATAGTCGTCCGGCACCACCACCATACCGCCAGGGTGCTGGCCGGTGGTGCGCTTGACGCCGGTGCAGCCGATGGCCAGGCGGTCGATCTCGGCCGGGCTGAACACGAGGCCGCGCTCCTCGGCATACTTTTTCACATAACCAAAGGCGGTCTTGTCCGCGATGGTGCCGATGGTGCCGGCCTTAAACACGTGGTCCAGACCGAACAAGGTCTCGGTGTAGCGGTGGGCGCGGTTCTGGTACTCGCTGGCAAAGTTCAGGTCGATATCCGGCGACTTATCACCGTCAAAGCCCAGGAAGGTCTCAAAGGGGATCTCCTGGCCGTCCCGGCCCAGGGGCAACCCACAATGGGGACAGTCCTTGGGCGGCAGATCAAAGCCGGAGCCCACCTCGCCGTTGACAAAGAACTCCGAGTGCTTGCAGGCGGGGTTGCGGCACACATAGTGGGGCTGCATGGGATTGACCTCGGAGATGCCCGCCATGTGGGCCACCAGAGAGGAGCCCACCGAGCCACGGGAGCCCACCAGATAGCCGTTGTCCACGGAGTTTTTCACCAGCTTCTGGGCGATCATATACAGCACCGCAAAGCCGTGCTTGATGATGGAGGAAAGCTCCTTTTCCAGGCGGGCAGCCACGATCTCCGGTACCGGGTCGCCGTACACCTCCCGGGCCCGATCCCAGCAGAGCTGCTGCAGCTCCTCGTCCGCACCCGCGATGTGGGGCGGATAGGTGCCAAAGGGAATGGGGCGGATATTCTCCACCATATCGGCGATGCGATTGGGGTTTTCGATAACCACCTCCCGGGCCTTTTCGTCACCTAAATAGGCGAACTCGCCCAGCATCTCGTCGGTGGTGCGGAAATAGAGCGGTGCCTGCTGGTCCGCATCGTCAAAGCCGCTGCCGGCCATCAGGATGCGGCGGTACACCTCGTCCTCCGGGTCCATAAAATGAACGTCGCAGGTGGCGCAGACGGGGATGCCCAGTTTTTCGCCCAAGCGCACGATGGTGCGGTTGTGGTTGATGAGCTCCTGCTCGCTCTTGCACAGAGGCGGCTCGATGACGCCGCCCTTGCCCTTGCTGGGACGCAGCATAAAGCCGTTGTTGCCCAGAGGCTGAATCTCCAAAAAATCGTAAAAAGAGGCAATATCGCACAATTCGCCCCAGGGCTTGTCCTCCAAAATGGCTCTGTACAGCTCACCGGCTTCACAGGCGCTACCCACCAGCAGGCCCTCCCGATGCTCCATCAGCTTGGATCGGGTGATGCGGGGCTTGCGATAGAAGCACTCCAGATTGGAAAAGGTAACCAGTTTATACAGATTCTTCAGGCCCACCAGGTTGCGGGCGATCAGGATCATGTGATAATACTTAGCCTTTTTGGGGTCCACACCGGTGACGCTGGTGTTCACCTGCTGCAGAGTGGCGATCCGCTGGGCGGACATATCCTTGATGATGTGGGTGTAGATGCCCGCCAGCACCGCCGCATCGTCACAGGCGCGATGATGATTAAAGGGCGGCAGCCTCAGATAGGCGGCTACCGTATCCAGCTTATAGTTTTTAAGGCCCTTGTACAGTGTGCGGCTCAGCGGCACCGTATCCACCGAGGTGAACGCATAAGGCATCCCGCACCGATTGGCGGCGGCCCGGATAAAGGAGGTGTCAAAGCCGGCATTGTGGGCCACCAACACCCGGCAATCGCCGCAGAACTCGTAGAACAGGCGCAGCGCCTCCGCCTCTGAGGGGGCGTCCGCCACCATCGCGTCGGTGATGCCGGTCAGCTCAGTGATGCGGGGCGGAATAGGCTTGCCGGGGTTGGCAAAGGTATTGAAACTCTCCTTGACCTCTCCCCCGACCATACGCACCGCACCGATTTCGGTGATGCGCTCGGTCTTGGGGCTCAGTCCGGTGGTCTCAATGTCAAACACGATGCACTCGTCCGTCAGGGCCGCATCCTCGGCCCCCTCCACCGCCGGCACCATATCGTTGACGTAATAGGCCTCCATACCGTAGAGGACCTTGATATCCTTGCCATCCTTTTTCAGGTCGGCGGCGGTATTCATAATATCCGGGTAAGCCTGCACCACACCGTGGTCGGTGATGGCAATGGCCTTGTGCCCCCATTTGGCAGCCCGCTTGACCAGGTCCTTGGCCTCCGACACGCCATCCATAGAGGACATCTTGGTGTGCAGGTGCAGCTCCACCCGCTTTTCCGGTGCCAGGTCCTGCCGCTGATAGCGGGCAACCACCGACATGGAGCGGGGACGCAGCAGATTGCCTTTAACAAACTCGTCGTAGTCGTAGCGACCGGACACCACCAGATTGTCCCCCACCTTTACGCCGGATACGGCGGCGATCTGCTCGGCATCCCGCTTTTTATCCAGCCAAAGGCTGAGGATCAGAGAGCTGGTCAGGTCAGTGATGGAGATGGAATAACGGCACTTGGTGCCGTCCCGGTTTTCCCGGGATTCGATGCGGAACACCTGACCCCACACCGTCACCATAGAACCGTCCGCCTCCAGACCCTGGATAGGCACGGGCCGCTCGCTGATGGGGGCACCCATCAGCGGCTGGGCGGTCTCTAAGTATATCGGCAGACCGTCTGCCGGCGGCTTGGTGGGGTCGGCAGGCTTGCCGGGTCTGGCCGGCTCTCCATTGGAGGCCGGCTTGGGCATGGCGGCCATAGCCGCCGCACGGGCGGCAGCCTCCTCACGGGCGCGCTCGGCCGCCTCCTGCTCCGCCTGGGCCATCATTTTCTCGTACCGGTCGTCCTTGCTGGCCTCTTCCTCACCCTCAAACTCGATGGTCACACGCCGGTCAAACTGCCGCAGAATGAGCTGCTGCAGCTGCCGGTCGGCACCGGTGGTCTTGAGAATGTTAATGCCGCCGTGGGACAAGGTCACCCGCAGCACATCGCCGTCAACCAGAAAACTGGCATCCTCAAAGGTGCCGTTGACCGCCACGTTCTCTTTTTTCAGATGCTGGATCAAATCCGGGCACACCATATCGGTAAAGGTGTCCGGCGGATACACCGGACACAGACCGACGCCGCTGATGTCCAACGTGCGGGCCAGCGTCAGCTCCAGTGCAAACAGCTCCCGGGCCGCAATGGGCGCAGAAAATCGCACCACCGCCTCCATACGGCGGGTGGTGTGGTCCATCGACATATTTTCAACCAAGCCCTCGGCCAGCGCAGGGGGCAATTCCTCCGGAAACAAGGGGCCAAACAACGCCCCAAAAGACCGTTGATCCATACAAAACTCCTATGTAAACAGCCTTACAGCTGCTCGATCTCTTTCATCAGTTCTTCCACCGCATCCGCCTCGTCCACGGTGCGCAGTACCTGCCCCTTGCGGAACAGAGCCACCTTGCCCTTGCCACCGGCGATGCCGATGTCCGCCTCACGGGCTTCACCGGGGCCGTTGACGATGCAGCCCATGACCGCCACGGTAATGGGCTTGTGCACCGCCTGCAGACGCTCCTCCACCTGGCCTGCAATGCCGATGAGGTCCACGGCGGTGCGGCCGCAGGTGGGACAGGACACCAGCCGCGGACGGTCGTGCCGCAGACCGGTGGCCGCCAGCAGCTCCTGGCCCGCCAGCACCTCACGCTCCGGGTCCGCCGTCAGGGACACCCGGATGGTGTCACCAATGCCGGCGGTCAGCAGAGAGCCGATGCCCACAGCCGACTTGATCAGACCCATACGCTCGGTGCCTGCCTCGGTCACGCCCAGGTGCAGCGGATAGTCGCAGGCCTCGGCGGTGAGCTGATAGGCTCGAATCATGGTGGGCACGTCCGAGGACTTGATGGACAGCACGATATTGTCAAAATCGTATTTTTCCAGCAGGGATGCGTGGTACAGGGCGCTGTCCCGCATGGCCTCCGGGGTGGGATGGCCGTATTTGGCCAGAATTTCCTTTTCCAATGAGCCGGAGTTGACCCCAATGCGGATGGGGATGCCCCGGCGGCGGCACTCGTCCGCCACCGCCTTGACCCGGCTCTCGTCACCGATGTTGCCGGGGTTGATGCGGATCTTGTCCACCCCGGCCGCCGCCGACTCCAGGGCCAGCGTATAATCAAAATGGATGTCCGCCACCACCGGGATGGTGAGGGTCTCCTTCAGGGCGGCAATAAGCGCCACCGCCTCTTTATCCGGCACGGCAGCGCGGATGATATCACAGCCGGCGGACTGCAGACGCAGAGCCTGGGCCACGCTGCCCTGTATGTCGTGAGCCGGCACGTTCAGCATAGACTGCACCGAAACAGGGGCACCGCCGCCCACGGCGACCTTACCCACCATAACCAGCTTGCTGTTTCGTCTATTCATGCCGACCATCCTCTCTTTTTCGTTATCCGAATAGTTTTGTAATATCGCTGTAGGTGACCACCAGCATCAGCAACAATAGCAGCACGATGCCGGCAAAATGCACCACCGCCTCGTATTTTTGCGGAACGGGCCTACGGGTGACACCCTCCCAGACCAGGAATATCAGCCGACCGCCGTCCAGAGCCGGCAAGGGCAGCAGGTTGAACACACCCAGATTGACGGTGATCATGATCATCAGATATACAAGATTCCGCCATCCCTCCAACGGATTGGGTCCGGCGGCGCCCCCCACCGCGTCTGCGATGATGTCCACCGTGCCCACCGGGCCGGACAGATCGTTGACACCGTAGTTGCCGCGCAGCAGATCCACCAGGGTGCGCCACACGACGGTGGCCACGGACACCTCCTGCTTAAAGGAATGGGAAAAGGTATTCCAAAAGGTCCGGGGTACGCCCAGAACGGAAAACTCGGGCCGCAGGTACTGGCGCCCGGTCTCCTCGTCCACGGCCTGTGGAAATGTGACGCCGTCCAGCGTCACCTTTTGCTGGGTGCCGTCCACCTGGCGGCGGACCACCATATCCAGCACACCATCCGCATCGTTCTGCATCTCCATGGTCAGGTCGGTATCCATCAGGATACGGCGGCCGTTGACCTCGATGATGGTGTCGCCGGGACGCAGGCCGGTCTGATAAGAAGAACTTTCTTCATCCAGCGAAGCAATGGTGGTGGTGCGAAACAGCACCTTTCCGTAGGTTTCATGGGGCTCCTGAAGAAGTCCGTTGTATACCAGCAGCAGCAAAAATCCGAGTAAGAGGTTCATCGCTGCACCGGCCACCACGATCAGCACCCGCTGCCACACCTTTTTGTTGGCAAAGGAGCGATTGGGCTCGATCACCTCGTCCAGCTCCCGGTCGGCGTTTCCGCCCAGGGCCGACGGGGTGGGTGCACCCTCGTCCTCACCCTCCATGGCGCAGAAACCGCCGATGGGCAGGGCACGGATGGTGTAAAGTGTCTCCCCTTTACCCCACTTAAGCAACTTCGGCCCCATACCGATGGCAAATTCATTGACTTTTACGCCGCACAGCTTCGCCACAATAAAATGGCCGAACTCGTGAATCATCACCAGTACGTTCAGCACCAGCAGTGCGGACAGGATTCTCACAATTGAAGAAAAGAATTCAGTGATAGGTCAACCCTCATTTCATCGTATCAATACGGCGGCGGGTACGCTTCCGCACCTCGCTGTCTGCCGCAAACACATCCTCCACCGAGGCGGGCGTGGGCAAGGACATCTCCAGGGCCTCCGCCGCCAACCGGGTGATGGCGGTAAAGCCGATCCTGCCGGCAATAAAGGCACCCACCGCCACCTCATTGGCGGCATTGAGTGCAGCCGGGTACAGACCGCCCATGGTCAGGGCGCTGCGGGCCAAATTCATAGCCGGGAACGCCTCGTTGTCCGGAGCGTAGAAGGTCAGATTCTTCCAATCCTCCAGTCGCAGCTGCCTGGCCGGGCAAGGCAACCGATCGGGATAGGTCAGCGCGTACTGGATAGGCACCCGCATATCCGGTGTGCCCAACTGGGCCAGCACCGCGTTATCATCGTATTCCACCAGAGAGTGAATAATGCTCTCCCGGTGCACCACGATATCAATCTTATCCGGAGTCATACCGAACAGCCAGGCGGCCTCGATGAGCTCCAGGCCCTTATTCATCATAGTAGCGGAGTCGATGGTGATCTTCTGCCCCATGCTCCAGTTAGGATGCTTCAGCGCATCCGCCAGGGTGACGTGCTCCAACTCAGCTATGCTGCGCCCGAAAAAAGGCCCGCCCGACGCAGTCAGGATCAGCCGCTGGATGCGGCGCTGGGGCGGACAGCCCTGTAAGCATTGGAAAATAGCGCTGTGCTCGCTGTCCACCGGCAACAGCTTGACGCCGGTGCGGCGCACCGCATCCATCACAAAGGCGCCACCGGCCACCAGGGTCTCCTTGTTGGCGAGAGCCACGTGCTTGCCGGCGTTGACAGCCGCCAGGGTCGGGCGCAGGCCCACCATACCGACGACGGAATTGAGCACCATATCGGCGTCCGACATGGTGGCCAGCTGGCACAGGCCGTCCATACCGCCCATCACCCACACAGGCAGATCCGCCACCCGCTTGCGCAACTCGGCGGCGGCAGACTCGTCGTACATGACCGCCATATCCGGGCGATACTTGCGGATCTGCTGCTCCAGCAGGTCCACCTGCCGGGCTGCCGCCAGGCCTACGATGCGATAGCCGGCCTGCTCCGCCACCTCCAGGGCCTGGGTGCCGATGGAGCCGGTAGAGCCGAGTATAACCAGGTTTTTGGTTGGTCCGGGTACAGTACACATCAGCATATCCTCCAAAAGAAAAATTGAATATACAGATTCATCAGCGAATACCGATCACACGCAGCCAATCCATTATTACATCCTGGTTAATAAAAATAAGATACATCAGCGGCGCGATGAATATCACGCTGTCAAAGCGATCCATCACACCACCGTGACCCGGCATAATGTTGCCATAATCCTTAATGCCGGTATGACGCTTGATGAGAGACGCCAACAGATCGCCACACACAGACAGCGGGGCCAGCACAAAAGCGATAATGGCGTTGGTCGCCGCACTGAAATACAGCCCTTGATCATTGAGCAGAGCGTTGCAGATCACCGCAAACAGCGCCGCACAGCCCACCGAAACCAACCAACCGCCGAAAAAACCCTCCCAGGTCTTTTTGGGGCTGATGACCGGCGCCATCTTATGCTTGCCAAAGAAATAGCCGGTGAAGTAGGCGCCGGTGTCGCTCATCCACGGAATGATAAGCACCAGCAGAATAACGATCAGACCGTCCAAATCACTGTCAAAAACACGCAGAGCCGCCAGAGAGCCGAAACCGGCGGCAGCATACAGCGTCATCAAATAGCCGTAGCAGGCATCGGTGAAGGATACCTTTTTGCGCACGATCAGCCAGCAGATAAGAGTCAGCACGCCCAAGGCCAGCGGCACAAGACAGACGCCACTTAAAACCATCTGCTCATAAGAGCGCAGCGTGGTGCCGTAATAGCTGTCAGCGGAGAGCCGGTGCAGATAGGCAAGACCCACGCCCACAGCGGCGCACACCATATTCACGATCACAAGCAGCTTGCTCTGTACCTTTCCGGTATTATAGCACAGCTCCCATACCGCCAGCGCCGCCAGAACGGCCGCCGCCAGAGCAAACACCCAGGTCCAGGGGCAGATCAGAACACCCACCAAAACTACTATGCCCACCAGGGCAGACAGAATACGCACTTTCATGTTCCTTGCTCCTTTTCAGGCTTTTTTATACGCCGCCAAAACGGCGGTCGCGGCGGGCAAACTCCTCGAATGCCCGATCCAGATCCCCTTCTTTGAAATCCGGCCACAGAATGTCGTCCATAAACACAAACTCCGCATAAGCCGACTGCCAAATAAGAAAATTGGACAGCCGGTACTCGCCGCTGGGGCGCAGGATCAGGTCTACCGGCGGCTGATCCCCGGTATAGAGCTGCTGCTCCAGCAGCTTTTCATCAATGGCGGCAGGGTCCAGCTCTCCGGCAGCCACATTCTGAGCCAGACAACGGGCGGCGGCGGTGATCTCCTGCTGTCCACCGTAATTAAGGGCAATGTTCAGCGTCATACCGGTTTTGTGAGCCGTAGACGCCTCTGCCTCCTGGATCAGCTGAAGGATATCGCCTGCCAGCTCATCCCGGCTGCCAATAAAGCGCACCACGATATTCTCCTGCTGAAAGTCCGCCAGAGATTCCTTGAGATACTGGCGCAACAGGTTCATAATGGCCTCCACTTCATCCTGGGGGCGGCGCCAATTCTCGGTGGAAAAGGCGTACACCGTCAGATAACGGACACCGCATTTTTCGCAGTATTTGGTGATTTTACGGAATACCTGGGCGCCGGTGACATGACCTGCCTGCCGGGGCAGGCCCCGTTTCTTGGCCCAGCGGCCATTGCCGTCCATAATGATGCCCAGATGCACCGGTATCTTGCGCACCGCCGCGGCGGGTTGCTTTTTGCGACCGAACAACACTGCGTCAGCCTCCTTCGGAACAATAATTGCCGTTATAGAGCACGAAAAGTCTTCGCCGCCCACCGATAATGAGCAGCGAAGACCTATTCCGCACGCAAGTTAGATCTCCATGATTTCCTTCTGCTTGGCCTCGGCCATCTTGTCCGCCTCTTTCACAAAGCGGTCGGTGAGATCCTGCATTTTCTTCTCCGCGGATTTCATATCATCCTCGGTGATCTCGGATTTTTTCTTTTTGTCCTTCAGCTTATCCATCGCATCACGGCGGATGGAGCGAACAGCCACCTTGCACTCCTCGCACATACGGCCGATGTCCTTAGACAGGTCGCGGCGACGCTCCTCGGTCATGGGCGGGAAGATCAGCCGCAAGGCGGTGCCGTCGTTCTGTGGGTTGATGCCGATGTCGGAGGTCAGGATGGCACGCTCGATAAGACCCAGCGTGGTCTTATCCCAGGGGGTGATCATCAGGCAGCGGGGCTCCGGAACAGACACTGCGGCCACCTGGTTGATGGGAGTGGGGCTGCCGTAATAGTCCACAGACAGCTTATCCAGCACACCGGGATTGGCGCGGCCGGCGCGGATAGAGCCAAACTCGGAAGACAGATTGTTGAGGCTCTTGTTCATCTTGGTTTCAGCAGTAGCAAAAATCTCATTCATAGGACAATTCTCCTTTTCAAAATATTAGTCAACAACCGTGCCGATGGTCTCACCGCGAACGGCACGGACGATATTCTCCGGATCTTCCAGGTTGAACACCAGCAGAGAGATTCCATTGTCACGGCACAGGGTGGCGGCGGTAGAATCCATCACCTTCAGGTCCTTGTTCAGGACATCCGTGTATGTCAAGTGATCGAACTTTACAGCGTCGGGGTTCTTGTGGGGGTCGCTGTCGTAGATGCCATCCACCATACTGGCCTTAAAGATGACGTCTGCCTCAATCTCGGCCGCCCGCAGAGCCGCCGCCGTATCGGTGGAGAAGAAGGGATTGCCGGTGCCGCAGCCAAAGATGACGATGCGACCCTTTTCCAGATGGCGCACAGCCCGGTTGCGGATATAGGGCTCGGCGATCTCGTTCATGGCGATGGCGGTCTGCACACGCACCTCGCAGCCCAGCTGCTCCAGCGCATCCGCCAGCCCCAGTGCGTTGATGGTGGTGGCCAGCATACCCATATGGTCCGCACGGGTGCGGTCCATCTTGCCGCTGGAGCGACCGCGCCAGAAGTTGCCGCCGCCCACGACGATGGCGATCTCGGAGCCGCAGGCCGCCGCCTCTTTTACATATTTGCAGATGTTGAGGACCGTGTCAAAATCCAGGCCCACGTGGGCAGGGCCGGCCATTGCCTCGCCGCTGAGCTTGAGCAGAATACGCTTATATTTCGGTGCCATCTGACTCTCCGTCCTTTCTCTTTGCGGCAGTATTTGCACCCGCCGCATCATCTATACTATTATACTTGAAAAGGGTGTATCTGTAAAGACATAAGTACAGAATTTTATAATTTTTTTTACAGATAAAAAGGACGGTGTGACCGTCGGTCACACCGTCCTTTTTGGTTCAGAACTTATTTCACCATAGCGGCGACTTCGCTGGCGAAGTCGTCCTCACGCTTCTGGATGCCCTCGCCCTTCTCAAAGCGGACGAAAGAGGTCAGAGCCATGGCGCCGCCGGCAGCCTTAGCCTGCTGCTCCACATACTGAGCAACGGTCAGGTTGCCGTCCTTAACGAAGGCCTGGTTGACCAGGCAGTTCTCCTCGAAGTACTTTCTCATCTTACCGATGATCATCTTCTCCAGAACAGCCTCAGGCTTGTTGGCGTTCTTGGGATCGTTCTTGATCAGAGCCAGCTGAACCTCCTTCTCGTGCTCCACCACGTCGGCGGGCACAGAAGCCTCGTCCAGATAGGCAGCGTTCAGAGCAGCGATCTGCATCGCTACGTCCTTACCGCACTCGATCAGAGCCTCGCTGCCGGAAGCGGCGGCGTCAGCCTCGAACTTGACCAGCACGCCGATGCGGCCGCCGCCGTGGACGTAAGCCACGCAGTCACCCTCATAGCGCACAAAACGGCGGATGCTCAGGTTCTCGCCGATGACCATAACCTTGTCGCGCAGCAGGTCAGCCACGGTCTGGCCGTTCACGTCGGCAGCCAGCAGGGCATCCACATCCGCGGGATTCTCGTTGATGATAACAGCAGCGATCTCCTTAACGAAGTTCACAAAGTTGTCGCTCTTGGCGGCAAAGTCGGTCTCGGAGTTGATCTCCACGACCACGCCCACCTTCTTGTCGTAATCGACGGTGGCGTAGGCCATACCCTCGGCGGCCACACGGGAAGCCTTCTTAGCCTGCTTGGCCAG
>JAFQKB010000048.1 GCA_017397125.1 Clostridia bacterium
GATCTACGCCCTGGACAAGGTGGCGCCCGGCACCGCCAACGACGACACCCTGCTGTACGGCGTAGAGGTCAAATTCTACAACATGGAGGTAGAGGTCAACGGGCGGCTGGAGTCCCGCTATCCCGGTCTGTATATCATCGGCGACGGCTCCGGCATCACCCACTCCCTGTCCCACGCCTCCGCCAGCGGCGTCCACGTGGCCCGCAACATCGTTGGTTCGTAATTCCAAAGGCCGGCCCGTTGGTCCCAACGGGCCGGCCTTTTTTGCAAGCGAAACCCCCGGCTGTGCCGGGGGATATTATTGTGGCCGCCGGGGCGAAAAACAGTCCCCATCCATTGACATTCCCCAGGACAGTCGGTATAATGAAATCAACTCGAAAAAGGGGGCTGTTTATCATGAAGGAAACCTGGATCTGGCTGCCGGAGGATCGGTATCCCCAGCGGCAAACCACCCGTATCTGCGCCTTTGAGGGCCATTGGGAGGAGGGGCACTATTCCGTTGCCGAATTCAAGCGGGACTACCCCTTTGACAAGGAGATCGCCTCGGTGGTGCTGCGCTTCAGCGGCGATACCACCTTTGATCTCTACTGCAACGACCGGCTGGTGTCCACCGGCCCCACCGGCGTGGGCGGCGACTTTGTCAACAACGACAAGCCCCGGGCCAACTATTACGCCACCCAGGTGACCCTGTGCCCCGGCGGTAGCAGCCTGTCCTTCTACGCCCGGGTCAAGATGATGCCGGTGCGCTCCTTTGATTTTTCCAAGGCCCACGGCGGCTTTATGCTGTCCGGCACCGTCACCTTTACCGACGGCAGCACGGCGTCGATCACCACCGACGAGAGCTGGCTGACCCGCTACAACGGCGCCTATACAAAGCCGGTATGCTTTGACGGGCGTATCCGGCCGGACGAGTACGTGCCGGCCCAGGTGACCGAGAACATCTGGAATACCGAGACCGCCCCCATCCCACCCCGGGTCGAATACCCCGCGCCCATCGAGAATAACCACGTCCGCCTGGACCCCCACCAGGAGACCACCGTGGTGATGCCCCTGGATCTCATCTACGGCGGCTATCTGTATATGGCCGCCGCCGGCGAGGGCGTGGTGACCGCCGGCGTCAACTTCCGCGAGCTGGAGGAGGACGGCGACTATGAGGAGGTCATCCTCTGCGGCCGGCAGGAGTATAGAGGTCTGGAGCTGCACTCTGCCGGCAACCTGCTGGTGTATCTGCGCAACGAGTCCGACACCCCCACCCAGGTGGACGTGGACTTTATCGTCACCCACTATCCGGTGACCGGCTGCGCCATCACCGAGACCGACGACCCGCTGCTCAACAAGGTGCTCGCGGTCTGTGCCCACACCCTCAAGGTGTGCCGCCAGACCATCCACCTGGACAGCCCCCGCCACTGCGAGCCCCTGGCCTGCACCGGCGACTATTACATCGCCAGCCTGATGACCGCCTTCTCCTATGGAGACATGACCCTGGCGGCCTTTGACGTGGTGCGCACCGCCTGCCTGCTGGAACAGAACGACGGACGGATGTTCCACACCACCTACAGTCTCATCTGGGTGCGGATGCTGTACGACGTGTACCGCATCACCGGCGACCGGACGCTGCTGACCCGGTGCCAGCAGGCGCTGGATCTGCTGCTGAACCGGTTCGCCTCCTACGTGGGGGATACCAACCTGATCGAAACGCCCCCGGACTATATGTTCGTGGACTGGGTGTATGCAGACGACTTTTCCATGCACCATCCGCCCAAGGCGCTGGGCCAGACCTGCCTGAATCTGTTTTATTTCGACGCCCTGGAGTGGGCCCGGCGTGTCTATCTGGAGCTGGGCCGCACGGCGGACGCCGCCCGCTGCGCCGAACAGAGGGAGACCCTGCGCACCGCCATCAATACCCAGCTGTACGATGCGCAGCGGGGACTGTACTGCGAGGGTCTCAACACCCCCACCCCGGAACACCTGATCAGCCACACCATGCCCCAGAATACCGACAAGCAGTATTTCCGCAAGCAGGCCAACATCCTGGCGGCCTACACCGGCGTCTGCGACGACGACACCGGCCGGGCCATCCTCAAGCAGGTGATGGAGGACGGCTGCGACGGCGACTATCAGCCTTATTTCGCCCACTATCTGCTGGAGGGCATCTACCGGCTGGGTATGCGGGACACCTACACCATGCCGGTGCTGGACCGCTGGCGTGCCCCCGTCCTGGAGTGCGACAAGGGCCTGGTGGAGGGCTTTGTCCCGCCTCAGCAGGGCTATGTCTTTGACCACAGCCACGCCTGGGGCGGCACCCCCCTCTACTCTCTGCCCCGGGCACTGACCGGTCTGGAGATCCTGCAGCCCGCCTATCGGGAGATCGCCCTGAGTCCCTCGCTGCTGGGGCTCAAAAAGGCCCGGGTGGAGCTGCCCACCCCCTACGGTCTCGTAGTGTGCGAGCTGGAAGAGGGCAAGGCGCCCCACGTCACCCACCCGGAGGAGATCACCGTCCATCTGCGATAAAAAGGAGAATGAATATGGATATTTTGGCTCGCAGCCCCCACATCCACCACGTATACAAAAAAACGCCCCAACGGGATCTGCAACTGACCTACGTCAAGGCGGATAACAACAAGTTTGACAAAGCACCCCTGTACTTTGTCCTCCCCGGCGGCGGCTGGTACGTAGAGGAGCGGCTGGGTATGCTCAACTACGCCCGCGTATCCGTCAACGCCCTGCTGGAGGCGGGCTTTGGGGTGGTGACCGCCGACTATCGGGTCACCACCGAGGGCGTGTTCCTGGAGGACATCGTCACCGATTGCTTCGACGCCCTGCGCTTTGTGGCCCACCACGCCGACGAATGGGGCATCGACCGCCACCGCATCTTCATCTCCGGCCACTCCGCCGGCGCCCATCTGGCGCTGATGATCGGTATGAGCCGGGGGGATAATTTCCACACCCCGGAGTCCTACGACGACCCCTACACCGTGCGGGGCATCGCCCCCATGAGCCCCATCACCGACCTGACCGATGAGGACGCCATGCGGTTCAACCACGGCTATCTGTTCGACGGCGAGGCCACTCAGGAGAAGCGGCTGAAGGTCAGCCCCATCACCTACGCCGCCGCCGACACCCCCGACACCCTGCTGTGCGCCGGCACCAGCGACTACCACGTGCTGCCCCGCCACTCGGAAAAGCTGTTTGATAAGCTGTACGAGGCCGGCGCCAACACCCGGCTGCTGTATTCCATCGCCGGCGGGCACGGCTTTGAGCCGATGCACTACGGCGTGGAGCCCCAGCCCGGCATGGAGGGCGTGCAAAAGGAGATCATCAAGTTTATTCTGGAGAGAATATAAAAGAAAGGTCCGACCCGCTTAAAACGGGTCGGACCTTTTTAGTTACAGCCGAACTCAGAATACGCCCAGAGCAATCAGCACCTGCAGAGCAACAAACGCCGCATAGATCCCCAGCAGCGCCACGCCCTGCCAGCGGCGGAGTTTTCCTTTGGCCAGGGTGGGCAGGGTCATCAGTGCCATCACACCCACCATCAGGGGGATCTCCACCAGCTGGGAGGTGTTGAAGCCAAACAGCTTGCTGCCCTCCGGAATCACAAAGGGAGAGAGGGTAACCGCTGCGCCGGACACCAGCACCAGGTTGAAGATGTTGGCACCGATGATATTGCCCAGCGACAGGGCGCCGTGGCCCTTAGCCAGCGCCGTAACCGCGGTGACCAGTTCGGGCAACGAGGTGCACAGCGCCACCACGGTCACGCCGATAACCTCAGTGGGGATGCCCGCCATCGTGGCCAGAGAAACGGAGGAGCCCTCCAGCATATCGGCGCCCACCGCAATCAAGGCGGCGCTGACCACCAGCACGATCAGATCCTTCAGCAGAGAGCCGCTATGCGCCTCCTCCTCTTCCGCCTGGGCCTGCACGGGGTTTTTGAAACCTTTGCGGATGGTCATGGTCATGTAAATGGCAAACACCACCAGCATCACAATGCCCAGCCAACGGTCAAAGCGACCGAAAATATAGGCGGCCACCAGATAAATGGCAGCAGATGCAAAGAAGAACAGCACCGGCGTGACCAGGGTCTTACGCTCTACCGGAGCAGGGCGAATGGCGATGGTGAGAGCGGCGATCAACGCAGTATTGCAGATGATGGAGCCGATGGCATTGCCATAGGCAATAGCGCCGTTGTCGTTGAGGGCGGCGGTGACAGATACCATCACCTCCGGCAGCGTCGTGCCGATGGATACCACCGTGGCACCGATGATGATCTCGGGAACGCGAAAACGCTTGGCAACACCCACAGCGCTGTCCACGAACCAGTCGCCGCCCTTAATCAGCAGCAGAACACCCACCACGAACAACAGCAGAGAGCCCCACAGACTGTCGGTCAGTCCGTTATACCATGCAAAAAGCTGTTCAAACATACCGAAATCTCCTTCTATGTACTTTGATCAACAGAAAACAATTCCACTTTTTATTATGCCACAAAATCCGGGCAGGGTCAACCTTGAAATGTGGAAAAATTTGTGGTATATTTGGAGAAAAGGAAGGTGCTATGTATGGATTTTCTAAAAATTGCACAGGCGCGGCAGTCCTGCCGCCGGTACGACGCCGCCCGCCCGGTGGAGGAGGAAACGCTGGCTGCCATTCTGGAGGCGGTGCGGCTGGCTCCCTCCGCCTGCAACGGCCAGCCCTATCACCTGACCGTCTGCCGGGGCGAGGCCGCCAAAGCAGTCGCCAAGGCCACCATGGGCATGGGGATGAACGCCTTTGCCAAAGAGGCGCCGGTGCTCATCGTCCTGTCCGAGCAGCCCTATAATAAGACCGCCGCCCTGGGTGCCAAGGTCAAGGGCAACGATTACCGCTCCATCGACATCGGCATCGCCGCAGCCTATCTCACCGCCGAGGCGGCGGCCCAGGGGCTGGGCACCTGCATCCTGGGGTGGCTGGACGACAAAAAGATCCGGGAGATCTGCGGGCTGGAGCACCCGGTGCGGCTGGTGGTCACCCTGGGCTATCCCGCCGACCAGCCCCGGGAGAAAAAGCGCAAGACCCTGTCCGAGCTGGTAACCTATCGATAAAGCGCCCGTCTATCGTAAATATACCAAAAATTTGTGTAAAACAACCGCCCGGTTGATGAACTTTGGCGGTTGTTTTTCTTTTATCTTCGCAGTATAATACTGTTTGTTTGAGGTTTATGTGGAAAGAAGGATACATATGCGTATGTTGTTGAGTCTGTCGGTGGCCCTGTTCGCCGGTCTGATGCTCTCCCGTCTGGCAAAAAAGCTGAAGCTGCCCGCCGTCACCGCCTATCTGGTGGCGGGTATTCTGGTGGGTCCCTACGTGCTGGGTCAGCTGGCTGTGCCGGGTCTGGGCTTTATCAGCCTGGAGGATATCAAGACCTACAGCCTGCTGTCCGACGTGGCCCTGGGCTTCATCGCCTTTTCCATCGGCAATGAGTTCCGACTGGCAACCCTGAAAAAGACCGGCCGCCAGGCCACCGTCATCGGCATCCTGCAGGCGGTGGCCGCCACCGTGTTGGTGGACGCGGCCCTCATCGGCCTGCACTTCATCATCCCGGATAAGCTGCCCCTGCCCAGCGCCATCGTGCTGGGCGCGGTGGCCTCCGCCACCGCGCCGGCCGCCACCCTGATGGTGGTGCGCCAGTACAAGGCCAAGGGTCCCCTCACCGACATCCTGCTGCCCATCGTGGCCCTGGACGACGCGGTGGGTCTGGTGCTGTTCGCCGTGTCCTTCGGCGTGGCCAAGGCACTCATCAGCGGCCAGGTGGATGTGCTATCGGTGGTGCTGGAGCCCATCCTGGAGGTGGTGCTCAGCCTGGTGCTGGGTGCCGTCATGGGCTTTTTGTTCAGCTTTTTCGAGCGGTTTTTCCATTCCCGCTCCAAGCGGTTGGCTATGTCGGTGGCCTTTGTGCTGCTGACGGTGGCTCTATCCATGGTGCAGTTTAAGGTGGGCGGTGTCCACGTGGCCTTCTCCTCGCTGCTGGTGTGTATGATGCTGGGCACCGTCTTCTGCAACGTGTGCGATTTCTCCGAGGAGCTGATGGACCGCATCGACCGCTGGGTGGCCCCCATCTTTATCCTCTTCTTTGTCATCAGCGGCGCCGAGCTGGAGCTGAGCGTGTTCCGGGATCCGGTCATCGTGTGCGTGGGTCTGGTGTACATCCTGTTCCGCTCCCTGGGTAAATATTACGGCTCCGGTCTCTCCGCCCGGGCGGTGCGGTGCGAGCCCACCATCGTCAAGTATCTGGGCATCACCCTGCTGCCCCAGGCCGGTGTGGCTCTGGGTATGGCCATCAAGGCCGAGGCCCTGGGCGAGCCGGGCCACATCGTGGCCAACATCACCCTGTTCTCGGTGCTTATCTACGAGCTGGTGGGCCCCTATCTGACCAAGCAGGCCCTGCTCAAAGCCGGCGAGATCCGCCCCGAGGGCAAGGTCAGCGCCCGGGACGAGGCCCGCAAGGCGATGGCCAACAAATAAACACACTGTATGACAGAACCCCCGGCTGCGCAGGCAGCCGGGGGTTCGTTCTGTTTTATCGGAAGAATTTGTCCACCACCGCCGGCGACGTATACTTGGTGACGCCGTAGGTGTTGATGAGGGTGTCCACCACCGGCTTGTAGGTATCCTCAAAGGCCACGCTGTGGTTAGAGATGAACACCACGGGGGTGCCGTACCGCATCCAGCCCCGCATCAGATTGCGGCACACCGGGCCATTGAGCCGGGCGGTATTGATGGCCCAGCTGCAGGTCTCGATGACCGAGCAGATGATCAGGTCGTAGTCGCCGCTCTTGGCCACCATCTCCAGATAATTGGGGCCGGGGTCCCGCAGCACCTCCACCTTGCCGGCGATCTTCTCCAGCTCGGCGGTGAGTTGGTCGGCGCCACGGGTGTTATCGCACCAGGTATTGCACAGAATCACGTGGGCGATGCGGGTGTCGGCAGTCACCTTATAGGGCAGCAGACCGTTGCGGTCCCGCACCAGCTTGATGGCGCCCTCGCTCATTCTCCGGCACACATCCTCGGCGGCGTCACGGTCAAAGGCCACCGTCTGCCCCACCGGATGCTTCTCGAAGTATTCCTTGGCAAAGCAGGTCATGCGGTAGGCCCGCTCTCTGAGCGTCTCCAGGGTCAGGCGGCCCTCGGCGACACACCGCTGCATCTCCCGAAGGAACTCCTCGCTCTCGTGCACAAACAGCAGACAATCGCCGCCCGCCTCCAGAAAGGCGGCGCAGGCGTGGTGAAAGTTCATATACCCGCAAAAGCCGGCCATCTCGGCAGCGTCGGACACGATGATGCCCTCAAAGCCCAGCTTGTTTTTCAGCAGGTCGGTCAGCAGCCGCTTGGAGGCGGAGGCGGGCGGATACAGACCCCGGTCGTCCGGCTCGTCGTAGGCGGGCAGAGCAATGTGACCGGGCATAATGGCCATGGCACCCCGCTGGATGAGAGAGCCGTACACCTTGCCGAAGGTGTTGTCCCACTCCTCCCGGCTCAGGGGGTTCTCGCTGACAGTCAGGTGCTGGTCGTCAAAGGAATAACCGTCACCGGGGAAGTGCTTGAGGGTGGCGATGAGGCCATTGCCCTGCAGGCCCTCCATATAGGCGCCGCCGTATTCGATCACCGTGTCGGCGTCCTCGCCGGCGGTGCGCAGGGACACGATGGGGCTGTACCGGTTGCCCAGAATGTCCACGCAGGGGCCAAAGGTCCAGTGGTAGCCGGCGTTGATGGCCTCCTTGGCGGCGATGACACCCATCTCATAGGCCAGGGCCGGATCCCCCGCCTCGGAGGCGGCACGCATGGACGGAAAGGGAATGGCGCCCACGATGGCGTCGCCCGCACCGTTCTCCATGTCCGCCACGATCAGCGCCCGGTTCTCCCGGCCCCGGTTGATCTTGTCCGCCACCCGGTTGGCGTACTCGGTGGTGGTGGGGTGCACAAAGACCGTGTTGGTGTTTCGGGGCGGGTCCTGGTCTGCGCCGATATTGGGGCAGATGACCGCCCGCAGCAGATCCTCCACACTCATGCGCTCTATCTGCTCCCGCACCTCGGGATAATCTTTGATCCGATATTTCATGGCATTTCGCTCCTTTTTTTACTATAAAGAAACCGTCGGCGGCCCTGACGGATTGCCGACGGTTCCCCCGTGCTCTGGTTTGTCGATCTCATACCCCGGAGAGGATGTCCTCCATGGTGTAGAGACCCGCCGGCTTGCCCATCAGAAAGCGGGCCGCCGCCAGGGCGCCGGAGGCGAACACGCTGCGGGACTGAGCCGAGTGAGACAGGGTGATGGTCTCCTGCTCGCCGGCAAAGTAGACGCTGTGCTCACCCACCACGGTGCCGCCCCGCAGAGAGGCGATACCGATCTCCTTTTTGTCCCGCTTTTGCCGGCGGGTGTGGCGGTCGTAGGTATATTCCGGCTCAAAGGCAAGGCCCGCCCGGGCGGCGTCCGCCAGCATCAGGGCGGTGCCGGAGGGGGCGTCCAGCTTTTGGTTGTGGTGCATCTCTACGATCTCGATGTCGTAGGTGTCGCCCAGCACCGCCGCCGCCTTTTTGGTCAAGGCGGACAGCACCGCCACCCCCAGGCTCATATTGCTGCTGAAAAAGACGGGCACAGTCTGCGCCGCGGCCTTCACCGCTTCGATCTGTTCGGCGGTCAGGCCGGTGGTGCACAGCACCAGGGGCAGACCCTTTGCGGTCACATAGTCCAGCTCCTCTGCCAGCGCCGCCGGAGAGGAAAAATCGATCACCACGTCCGCCGCCGGGCAGTCGGCCAGGGCGGTATAGACGGGATAGGCGGCCTCTCCGGACACCTTATCCACACCGGCCGCCACCGTGCAGTCCCGGCTGGGCGCCAGCTCGGCCACCGCCCGGCCCATACGGCCCAGGCAGCCGTTGAGAATCAATTTCATAGGAAAAACTCCTTTACTTCACTAATCCGTGACGGCGGAGCAGGTCGGCCAATTTATCCGCCGCCGCCGGCTCCATCGTATACAGGGGCAGGCGGCAATCGCCCACCTCCATGCCCATCCGGTTCATAGCCTCTTTGACCGGGATGGGATTGACGTCGGTAAACAGGCCCTGGGCCAGATCCATCCACTGAAGGAACAGAGCCCGGCTGGCGTCGGTATTGCCATCCAGCCACAGCCGGCAGATATCCCGGGTGATGGCAGGGGCCACGTTGCCCAGCACCGTGATGACACCCAGGCCGCCCAGCGCCATCACCGGCACGGTCAGGTCGTCGTTGCCGGAATAGATGGGCACCTCGCTGATGGCCGCCAATTTTGCCGTGGCCGCCATATCGGGGGACGCCTGCTTGAGACCCACCACCGTGTCGATATCCCGGTACATCTGCGCCATGGTCTCCGGCTTGATGTCCAGGCCGGTACGGGAGGGCACGTTGTACAGGATCAGGGGCAGGTCGGTGGCAGAGGCCACCGTGGTGTAGTGGGCCACCAGACCCCGCTGGGAGGTCTTGTTGTAATAGGGGGTCACCAGCAGCAGACCGTCGGCGCCCAGGCGCTTGGCCTCCCGGCAGGAGTTGATGCAGTGGTCGGTGTCGTTGGAGCCGGTGCCGGCAATCACCGGGATGCGGCCCGCCGCCCGGGCCACCGCCACGCGGATGGCCTCCAGGTGCTCATCCATCTTGAGGGTGGGTGCCTCGCCGGTGGTGCCGCAGACGATCAGGGCGTCGGTGCCCATCTCCACGTGCCAGTCCACCAGTTCTTCCAACTTCCCATAGTTGATACGTCCGTCCGGGTACATCGGGGTGACCAACGCCACGCCGGAGCCGGTAAAGAGGATCGGTTTACTCATAGGATCGCCACCTTTCTGTCACATCAAGATCGATTGTCGTTTACACTATATGCGCCGCTTAGTCCATATAGCCATCGGCGCACAGCAGCTCGGCCAGCAGCACCGCGCCGCCGGCGGCACCCCGCAGGGTGTTGTGGGACAGACCCACAAACTTATAATCGTACTGGCTGTCCTCACGCAGACGACCCAGGGAGACGGTCATACCGCCCTCCAGGTCCCGGTGCAGCTTGGTCTGGGGCATATTGTCCTCTTCGAAATATTTGAGGAACTGCTTGGGGGCAGAGGGCAGCTGCAGCTCCTGGGGACGGCCTCTGAAGCCGTTCCACCGGGCGATGATCTCCTCCTTGGAGGGTTTATTGTCAAAGCGGACGAACACCGCTGCAAAGTGACCGTTGGTCACCGGCACCCGCAGGCACTGGGCGGTAAAGGCGGGGCTGGTGGCGTTGACGATCTGGCCGTTCTCCATCTTACCCCAGATCTTCAGGGGCTCCTGCTCGCTCTTTTCCTCCTCGCCGCCGATGTAGGGGATGACGTTGTCCACCATCTCGGGCCAGCGCTCAAAGGTCTTGCCGGCGCCGGAGATGGCCTGGTAGGTGGTGACCAGCACGTCCTTGACCCCGAACTCGTCCAGGGGGTACAGGGCGGGGACATAACTCTGGAGAGAGCAATTGGACTTGACCGCCACAAAGCCCCGCTTGGTGCCCAGACGCTTACGCTGGTGGTGGATGACCTCCTCGTGCTGCCAGTTGAGCTCCGGGATGATCATAGGCACGTCGGGGGTGCCGCGGTGGGCGCTGTTGTTGGACACCACGGGGCACTCGGCCTTGGCATAGGCCTCCTCCAGGGCGCGGATCTCCGCCTTGGGCATATCCACGGCACAGAAGATAAAGTCCACCTTAGAGGCGACCTCCTCCACGTTGGAGGCGTCCAGCACGGTCATATCCTTCATGCTCTCCGGCATGGGGATATCCATGGCCCAGCGGCCTGCCACCGCCTCGGTATAGGTCTTGCCGGCGGACCGGGGGCTGGCCGCCAGACAGGTTACGTTAAACCACGGGTGACCGTCCAAGAGGGTCATAAAACGCTGACCCACCATACCGGTGCAACCGACGATACCCACGTTAAACTGCTTGTTCATATAAAATCGACTCCTTTTTTTGCGGGGAAATACCATCGCCGCCTAAATTCCGGCAAAAAACCGTTGAAAAACCGCTGTGCATCCTATATAATAGACGGGATGGAGCCGGCGTGGCCGGCGGGCTGCGCTTTTCTGCCTTCTACAGCCCTATTTTATCACCATTGGCGGTGCATTGTCAACAACAGCCGCCCCATTTCCACAGAAAGACGAGTATTCTCTATGCTGAAAAGTGATTTTTTCTACAATTTGCCCGAAGAGCTGATCGCCCAGGAGCCCATTGAGCCAAGAGATGCCAGCCGGCTGCTGGTGATGGACAAGCAGACCGGCGCCCTGACCGACGGCACCTTTCGGGATATCAAAGACCTGCTGCGCCCCGGTGACTGCCTCATCCTCAACGACAGCCGGGTGCTGCCCGCCCGTCTGCTGGGCCAGCGGGTGGGCACCGGCGCCAACGTGGAGCTGCTGCTGCTCACCCCCCACGGAAACGACGTGTGGGAGGTGCTGGCGGGTCCCGGCCGCCGGGCCAAGCCGGGGTACGACCTGACCTTTGGGGACGGGCTGCTGAGAGCCCACGTACTGGAGGTGCTGGAGGGCGGCAACCGCCTGGTCCAATTCTCCTACGAGGGCAATTTCTACGAGACTCTGGAAAAGATCGGCCAGATGCCCCTGCCCCCCTATATCAAAAAGCGGCTGGAAAACGGCGAGCGGTATCAGACCGTCTATTCCCGGGAGCTGGGCTCCGCCGCCGCCCCCACCGCCGGGCTGCACTTTACCCCGGAACTGCTGGACGAGGTGCGGGCGATGGGCGTGGAGGTGGCCTTTGTCACCCTGCACGTGGGGCTGGGCACCTTCCGCCCGGTCAAGGAGGACGTGGTGGAGAACCACAAGATGCACGCCGAGCACTATGAGCTGTCCGCCGCCACCGCCGATGTGATCAACCGCACCCGCCAGCGGGGCGGGCGTGTGATCGCCGTGGGCACCACCAGCTGCCGCACCCTGGAGAGCGTGGGGCTGACCGACGGGGTGGTACAGCCCGCCGACGGCTGGACCGAGATCTTCATCTATCCCGGCTATCGGTTCCAGGTGCTGGATGGGCTGATCACCAATTTTCACCTGCCGGAGAGCACCCTGATCATGCTGGTGTCCGCCCTGGCAGGCTATGACCACACGATGGCGGCGTACGAGCACGCGGTGGAGGAGCGATATCGGTTTTTCAGTTTTGGCGATGCGATGGCAATACTGTGAGAATTAGGAATGAGGAGTTAGGAGTTAGGAATTAAGGAGTGCCTGCGGCACGGATTATATAATGTCGGGGCAGCCAACACCGATATGATTCATTACTCATTCCTCATTGTATAAAAGGAGAAAAATATGGAAATCATCAAAACCGAGGGGCGTGCCCGGCGGGGCGTCTTTGAGACCCCCCACGGCACGGTACAGACCCCTGCCTTTATGAACGTGGCCACCAGCGCCGCCATCAAGGGCGGCATCTCCGCCCACGATCTGCGGGACGACCTGCGGTGCCAGGTGATGCTGTGCAACACCTACCACCTCCACGTGCGCCCCGGCGACGACCTGGTGCGCAAAATGGGCGGCCTGCACAAATTCACCGGCTGGGACGGCCCCATCCTCACCGATAGCGGCGGATTTCAGGTGTTCAGCCTGTCCACCCTGCGCAAGATCAAGGAGGAGGGCGTCCACTTCCGCTCCCACGTGGACGGCAAAAAGCTGTTCATCGGCCCGGAGGAGAGCATGCGCATCCAGTCCAATCTGGGCTCCACCATCGCCATGGCCTTTGACGAGTGCGTGGAGAACCCCGCCAAATACAACTACGCCAAGGAGTCCTGCGCCCGCACCACCCGGTGGCTGCACCGGTGCAAGGCGGAGATGGATCGGCTCAACAGCCTGCCGGACACCGTCAACCCCCGGCAGATGCTGTTCGGCATCAACCAAGGCTGCACCTATGAGGACCTGCGGGTGGAGCATATGAAGGAGATCGCCCAGCTGGATCTGGACGGCTACGCCATCGGCGGCCTGGCGGTGGGCGAGCCCGCCGAGGATATGTACCGCATCATCGACGCGGTGGAGCCCCATATGCCGGAGAATAAGATCCGCTATCTGATGGGTGTGGGCACCCCCGAGAACATCCTGGAGGCGGTGCACCTGGGGGTGGACCTGTTTGACTGCGTCATGCCCAGCCGCAACGCCCGCCACGGCCACGTCTTCACCTGGCAGGGCCACCGCAACCTCATCAACAATAAATACGCCGACGACCCCCGCCCCATCGACGAAGAGTGCGACTGCCCCACCTGCCGCCGCTACTCCCGCAGCTATGTGCGCCACCTGCTCAAGGCCGGCGAGATGCTGGGTATGCGGCTGACCGTCCAGCACAACCTCTACTTCTACAACCGGCTGATGGAGCGCATCCGCGAGGCCCTGGACCAGGGTCGGTTTGAGGAATTTTATCAGAGATACACCAACTTCCTAGACGTGCGTATCTGAACATTCTGTGAATTTTTGCCCGGTTGATAAGAAAGGCTTGCACTTTTGGTAGCTTTCGCTTATAATAGGATAGATAATTTTTTATTTGGAGGTATTTCCCTATGAATCTGTTTATGAATCTGTTGTCCTCTGGGGCACAAGAGCCCTCTGCCCCCGGCTGGATGGCCGCTCTGATCCAGTTCGGCCCCCTGGTGCTGATCATCGTGGTGATGTATTTCCTGATGATCCGTCCCCAGCAGAAAAAGCAGAAGGAAGAGCAGAAGATGCGCAACAGCCTGCGGGTGGGCGACGAGCTGACCACCATCGGCGGCATCAAGGGCCGTGTGGTATCCATCAAGGACGACACCATCACCCTGGAGACCGGCAACGACCGCACCAAGATGCAATTCGAGAAGTGGGCCATCCAGACCGTCCACACCAAGCACGAGGATCCCATCGACGATGACGACGATGACGATGACGACATCTGATCGGACCGGAGCATAATCCCTGCGCCCGCTGCATAGGATGATAGAGCCGGGGGACACCCCGGCCACATCGCAACAGGGAGGACGCCATATGAACACCCAATCAACCACCCGCACCGTCCTGCAGCAATGGGTGCGCCCGCTGCTGGTGGGGCTGTGCGTCGGGGTGCTGTGCTGCACCCTGCTGCTCCTGCTGGCCGCCCTGGCCATCCGCTCGGTGGAGATCCCCCGGGCGGCGGTGACCCCTCTGGCCACCGTGGCCGCCGGTATCGGCGCCTTTGCCGGAGGATTGGCCGCGGCCCTGGCCGCCGGCCGCCGTGGACTGGTTATGGGTGCGCTCTGCGGCATCCTGCTGTTTGTCATCATTCTGCTGGCGGGTCTGGCCCGCGCCACCGGCATCGACCCCGGCTACGCCGCCATCAAGCTGGCGGTGCTGACCGTGGCCGGCGCTATAGGCGGTGTATTGGGCGTCAATCGCAAGCGACGCTGAATGAGGCGGAGTAGGCCCGACCGATTTTGGCCGGCTTACTCCGTTTTTGTTTTACCGAAAAATAGCGAGGCGGCACAGCCGCCCCGGTGTTCTAATTCTCCCCTGCGCCGCATAGGCTGTGGCGGAGGGATGCCCATGAAACGGACAACCACCCGCCGACGGCGGGAGATCAAAAGCTTTTTGGCCGACAACCGACGGCTGTTCCCCTTTGCCGGGCTGTTCCTGGGCGGGGTGGCCATCGGCGTGGCGGTGTACGTGACCGCCCGCCCCCCGGGGACGGTGCTGGACGGCCTGCTGGCGCTGACGCCGGTGGGCGGCGGCCTGACCGGCTGGCTGGCGGCCCTGTGGGGGAGCTGCTTCTCCACCCTGCTGCTGCTGGCCGCCCTGTATCTGCTGGGGCTGTGGGCCTGCGGCGCCCCATTTATACTGCTGGTGCCGCTGTTCCACGGGCTGGGCCTGGGGCTGACCGAGGCCTATTACTACGCCAAGGGCGCCCCCGGCGTGGCCACCGTGGCGGCGCTGGTGATGCCGGTGGGGCTGCTGAGCGCAGCGGTGCTGGCCATGGCCGGGGCCGAGAGCCTGCGGCTGTCCACCCGGCTCAGCCGCCAGCTGCTGCCCGGCGGCACCGGGGACGGTGGTCTGTGGCAGAGCTTTCGGCTGTATAGCCTGCGCTTTTTATTGTTTGTACTGGCCGCCCTGACCGTGAGCGGCCTGGACGTGCTGCTGCGGTCCATGCTGGCCGGGCGGCTGCTCAACTAGGACATTATTAAAGGAGTGGAATTCTTTTGGCAGGAATGTTTGGATTGTTCAATTACGATAAGGAAGGCCCCGGTGTATCCAAAAACGCCCCACCCAAGCGGCGCTTTGTGGTGTTCTTTGAGCTGTACGGACGCAAATTCTGGAAGCTGATCTGGGCGGGTCTGCTGTGGCTGGCGGTAAGCCTGCCCATCGTGACCCGGGGCTGGGCGGATGCCGGCCTGACCTTTATCACCCGCAATTTCACCCGGGAAAAGCACGCCTTTATCCGGGAGGACTTTTTTGAGACCATTAAGAAGAACCGGTGGCCGGCCCTGGCGGTGGGTATCATCAACCTGATCGTCACCGGCATCCTCCTCTACAATATCAGTCTCTACGCCTTCGCCACCATGCCGGTGCTGTACGTGCTGCTGGGGGCAGAGCCCTCTGCCATCCCGGAGCCGGTGGAGCTGGGCACCTTTGACATCGTGGTGTTGGGCGTTTCTATGGCCGGCTATATGCTGTTCACCTGGATGAAATATTACATCCCCTTCCTGGTGATCACCTTTAAGCTCAAGCTCAAGCAGGTGTACAAAAACGCCTTTTTGTTCGCCGCCGTCAACCTGAAGGCCAACCTGATCATCTCCCTGGTGCTGCTGCTGGTGTACGGCGGCCTCATCAGCCTGGCCCTGTTCCTCAACTACGGCCTGGTGCAGGCGGTGGTGCTGCTGCTGTTCCTGACGCTGGTGCCGGCGTTCCGGTCCTTCCTCATCCAGTTCTGCATCTTCCCGGCCATCAAAAAAATGATGATCGACCCCTACTATAAAGAGAACCCCAACGCGGACAAGCAGGCCCGTCTGGACCTCAACCTGGAGGTGGAGGAGGTGGCGGACCCCGACGCCCCCGCCCCCGTGCCGGTAGAGGAGCCGGTATTCTCCGACACCGTCCCCGAGCCGGACCCCGAGCCGGCCAACATCCCCCGCCAGTATTCCGAGCGGGAGATGCGCCGCTTTAACAACCGGGTACGGGCCACCGAGGACGACGACGACACCATCTGATCCCTTTCCGAGAGGAGCGACATCCTATGCCGCAGGAAATCTATTATCTGATCATCGCCGGCCTGGTGCTGCTGGCCCTGGCCGTGTGTCTGCTGATCGCCCTGCTGCGGCGGCAGAATAACAACGCCCAGCTGCACGCCCTGGAGCAGCGGCTGGACCGCCTGCAGCGGGAGCTGCTGGACGAGCAGCGTGCCAGCCGCAAGGAAAGCAACGAGTCCATCCAGAGCAGCGTGCAGAACATGGGCCAGGTGCTGCTCACCGCCCAGACCGGTGCCAACACCGCCGTCAACGAAAACCTGGAGAGCATCCGCAAGGCCATGACCACCCAGCTGAGCGGCATCCGGGAGGAGAACAGCCGCCAGCTGGAGCAGATGCGCCAGACGGTGGACGAAAAGCTGCAAAAGACCCTCAACGACCGCATCACCCAGTCCTTTCAGCTGGTCAACGAGCGGCTGGAGCAGGTGTATGCGGGCCTGGGTGAGATGAAGACCCTGGCCAGCGGCGTGGGCGACCTGAAAAAGGTGCTGTCCAACGTCAAGACCCGGGGCGTGCTGGGCGAGGTGCAGCTGGGCGCCATCCTGGAGCAGATCCTATCCCCGGAGCAGTACGAGGCCAACGTCAAGACCCGGCCGGGCACCACCCACTACGTGGAATACGCGGTCAAGCTGCCCGGCGCCGACGAGGGCACCGTGTGGCTGCCCATCGACGCCAAATTCCCCATCGACGCCTATGCCCATCTGCTGGAGGCCTACGACACCGGCGATGCCGACGCAGTCAAGGCCGCCGGCAGCATATTGGAGCAGCGCATCCGTGCCTTTGCCCGGGATATCCGGGATAAGTACGTGGCGCCGCCCCACACCACCGACTTTGGCATTATGTTCCTGCCCATCGAGGGCCTGTACGCCGAGGTGGTGCGCCGGGGGCTGATCGAGCCCCTGCAGAACGACTATCACATCAATATCGCCGGTCCCACCACCATGGCGGCGCTGCTCAACAGCCTGCAGATGGGCTTCAGGACCCTGGCGATCCAAAAGCGCTCCGGCGAGGTGTGGAAGCTGCTGGGCGCGGTCAAGACCGAGTTTGACAAATTCGGCAGCGTGGTGGAGGCCGCCCAGCAGCGTCTGGAGCAGGCGGGCAACGAGCTGGACAAGCTGGTGGGTGTGCGCACCCGGCAGATCCAGCGCCGTCTGGCCACCGTCACCAGCCTGCCGGATAGCGAGGCCGCCAGCCTGCTGGAGAGCGGAGAGAGCGCCGAATGATTTTCGCAACTCCGCTGCGATAGCAGAAGCCATCGCCATAACCTTCCCCTCGAGGGAAGGTTAACACGTACCCTAGGAGGATAAGCCCATGAAGCAAGAAAAAATCGACCGCATCAACCAGCTGGCCCGCAAAAAGAAGGCCGAGGGCCTCACCCCCGAGGAGGCGCAGGAGCAGGCCGCCCTGCGGGCAGAATACATAGCCGGCTTTCGGGCCAGCCTCACCGCCCAGCTGGACAACACCGTGGTGGTGGACCCGGACGGCAACCGCACCCCGGTCAAGCGCAAAACTAACCTGTCGTAAAAAACCTCTGTAAACCAACTCAAGGAGGATGATCCCTATGGATAAACTGCTGAAACTTCTAAACACCAACGCCCGGCTCACCGACGCCCAGATGGCGGTGATGCTGAATGCCACCGAGGAGGAGATCCGGGCCGCCGTCGCCCGACTGGAGCAAGAGGGCGTGGTCCGCGGCTACAAGCCCCTCATCGACTGGGAAAAGACCGGCGAGGAGGTGGTGACCGCCATCATCGAATTGCGCATCGCCCCCAGCAAGGACGAGGGCTTTGACGGCATCGCCAAGACCATCATGTCCTTTGAGGAGGTGGAGGGCCTGTCCCTGATGTCCGGCGGCCACGACCTGATGGTCACGGTCAACGGCCGCTCCTTTAAGGACGTAGCCATGTTCGTGGCCAAGCGGCTGTCCTCCCTGGACGGCGTGCTGGGCACCGCCACCCACTTTGTGCTGAAAAAATACAAGGAGCGCGGCGTTCTGTTCACCGACGAGGAGCAGGACGAGAGAGGCAATTTATGAATTACGACAAACTCCTGAACCGGACGCTGGCTGAGATGAAGCCCTCCGGCATCCGTAAGTTCTTTGATATCGCCGCCGAGATGGAGGAGGTCATCTCCCTGTCGGTGGGCGAGCCGGATTTCCAGACCCCCTGGCACATCCGGCAGGAGGGCATCCACACCCTCGAAAAGGGACGCACCTGGTACAGCCCCAACGCGGGTCTGCTGGCCCTGCGGGAGGCCATCTCCGGCTATATCCGGCGGCACAGCGGCGTCACCTACGACCCCAAAACCGAAGTTTTAGTCACCGTCGGCGGCAGCGAGGCCATCGACCTGTGTTTTCGCACCCTGGTCACCCCCGGTGACGAGGTGCTGGTGCCGGAGCCCAGCTTTGTCTGCTACGATCCCCTGACCCGGATGGCCGGCGGCGTGCCGGTGCCGGTGGTCACCAGGGCGGAGGACGCCTTTCGCCTGAAGGCGGAGGCGGTGGCCGCCGCCATCACCCCCCGGACCAAGCTGCTGGTGCTCCCCTTCCCCAACAACCCCACCGGCGCCATTATGCCCCGGGAGGAGCTGGAGGCGCTGGCGGATGTGCTTCGGGGCACCGACATCATGGTGCTGTCCGACGAGATCTACGGCGAATTGACCTACGGCCGGGAGCACGTGAGCATCGCCTCCCTGCCTGGGATGCAGGAGCGCACCGTGCTGGTGTCCGGCTTCTCCAAGGCCTTTGCCATGACCGGCTGGCGGCTGGGCTATGCCTGCGGTCCCGCCCCGGTGATGCAGATGCTCACCAAGCTGCATCAATACGCCATTATGTGCGCCCCCACCACCGCCCAGTACGCCGCCATCGAGGCTATGACGGGCGGCGACGCGGACGTGGAGAAGATGCGGGACGAATACGATATGCGCCGCCGCTTTATCGTGGACGAGCTCAACAAGCTGGGGTTGACCTGCTTTGAGCCGGAGGGTGCCTTTTACGTGTTCCCCTCCATCCAGGCCACCGGTCTGTCCTCCGAGGAGTTCTGCCGCCGCCTGCTGGAGGAAAAGCACGTGGCGGTGGTGCCGGGCAACGCCTTTGGCGACTCCGGCGAGGGCTTTGTGCGCATCTCCTACTGCTATTCCCTCAAGCATATCACCGAGGCGCTGCGCCGCATCGGCGCTTTCCTGAAGGAGAACGGATTATGTCAGTAACCGTCCACGCCCCGGCCAAGATCAACCTCACCCTGGACATCGTGGGCACCCGCGAGGACGGCTATCATCTGCTGGAGAGCATCTTTCAGTCGGTGGACATCTACGATACCGTCACCGCCCGCAAGCGACTGGGGCAAAGGGTCACGCTGGACGCGCCCGGGTGCGACTGCCCGGTGGCCAAAAACACCGCCTACAAGGCGGCGGTGGCGTTTTTCAAGTACACGGGGCTGAACAAAGGGGTGCATCTGTCGCTGAAAAAGCGTATCCCCACCCAGGCGGGGATGGGCGGCGGCAGCGCCGACGCCGCCGGGGTGCTGGTGGCGCTGGATAGGCTGTTTAAGACCGGGCTGACCACCGGGCAGCTGTGCGAGATCGGGCTGCAGGTGGGGGCCGACGTGCCCTTTTGCATCGTGGGCGGCACCGCCTACGTCACCGGCATCGGCGAGGGAATTGCCGCTCTGCCGCCTCTGCCGGAGTGCCATATCGTCATCGCCCGGCCCCACCAGGGCATCTCCACCAAGGAGGCCTATACCGCCGTGGACCGGGCCGAGATCCTGGCCCGCCCGGACAACCAGGCCGCCATCGCCGCGCTGGAGGCCGGCGACCTGGCAGGCGTGTGCCGGCAGGCGGTCAACGTGTTTGAAGCCGCCACCCGGCTGGAGGGGGTCGCCGACATCCGCCGCCGGATGGAGCGGTTTAGCCCTCTGTGCAGTCAGATGACCGGCAGCGGCAGCGTGGTGTTCGCCGTGTTCGCAGACCGGGCGGCGGCCGAGGCCTGCCGGACGGCACTGGCAGAGGACTATCCCACCGCCACCGTGTGCCGGCCCTGCACCGGAATTATTTGACAAGCCTTGCATAAACCCAAACAAAACCGCCCACACTGTCGGTACGTGACAGAAAGGGCGGTTTTTTATGTTTCCATACAGAAAGATGATCAAAGCCATCACCGGCGGGCTGGCGCTGTGCCTGCTGCTCTCCCTGGGCGGGCTGTACGGCCGGTGCGAGGGGGTGCGGCAGCGGGTGGTGCGGCTACACGTGCTGGCCAACTCCGACAGCCGGGAGGACCAGGCGCTGAAGCTGCAGGTGCGGGACGCGGTGGTGCAGGCCGCCGCCGGATGGCTGGACGGCGCCGCCACCACCGAGGAGGCGCTGGCGGCGGCCGAGGCACGGCTGCCCGCCCTGGAGGCGGTGGCCCGGCAGACGGTGCAGACGGCGGGCTACGACTATCCGGTAAGGGTGGAGCTGACCCGGATGTATTTCACCACCCGGCAGTACGACACGGTCACCCTGCCGGCAGGGACCTACGACGCGGTGCGGGTCACCATCGGCGCCGGCGCGGGTCAGAACTGGTGGTGCGTGGTGTATCCGCCCCTGTGCGCCGGGGCGGCCACCGACCGCAGCACCCTGTCCCAGGTGCTGGACCCATCCCAGGAGGCGCTGGTGTCCGGGGGCGACCGGTACATCGTCAAATTCAAGGTGATGGAATGGCTGGAAGCACTGTTGCATATTTTCCGCTGAATGGGGCAGGATAAAAAAGTCAAAAAACTTTTATTTTAGGTATTGACAAAACGGAAACCATAGTGTATTATAGTCAAGCGGTTTGCGAAAGCCGTAGTGACAGGCACCTCTAGCTCAGTTGGTAGAGCACCTGACTCTTAATCAGGGTGTCCAGGGTTCGAGTCCCTGGAGGTGCACCATTATATGGCCCGTTGGTCAAGTGGCCTAAGACTCCGGCCTCTCACGCCGGCAACAGCGGTTCGAATCCGCTACGGGTCACCACTTCGGGGCCGACAATGCGTCGGCCCCGAACAATTAGTTGGTGTTGATGACGGTGAGGGTACACCTGTTCCCATCCCGAACACAGCAGTTAAGCTCACTCGTGCCGACAATACTTGGCTGGAAGCGGCCCGGTAAGATAGGTAGACGCCAACACA
>JAFQKB010000049.1 GCA_017397125.1 Clostridia bacterium
ACCCCGGCGGTCTTCTGCTTGAGGGTGTCCGCCATGGGGCGGAAGGTGTCGGGGGTAAAGAGCTGGCCGGCGGCCTTCAGCTGACCGATCTGGTCGTAGCACTCTGCCAGTTCTTCCGCGGTCACGTCCTCCCGGTGGCCGTATTTCTCCCACATTTCATTAAGCAGCGCCTCTTTTTCAGTCTGCTCGTAGGCGCCGATCATATCGTAGGCGATCTCGTCCACCACGTGGACCGAGCCGGAGCAGATGTCCAGCACGATGTTGAGTCCGCCCAGTTGATAACGGTGTACCATCATGTACCCCTCCTGAAATAGTCATAAAAAATGTCGCCATCTCGCGATGGCGACATTCGGTCAGAGCCAATTACTTGTTCTCGCACTCCTGGTTAGCAATGCCGCAGCTGGTCTTGCAAGCGGACTGGCAGGAAGTCTGGCACTCGCCGCAGCCGCCGTTCTTGGCGCTGTCGCACAGATTCTTGGTCTCCAGAGTCTTGATGTGCTTCATAAGGATAACCCTCCTATTTGCTTGATTTTTTAGTATTGTAGCATATTTATTTGCATAAGTCAATGAACAGTTGGGGATAAATTTTGGCCGCGACCCGTTTTTTCGACATTCCTCCAGTCTTTTTCCGCATTTTTTCTTTTCTTTTTCGCTTCACTGTGCTATAATGGCGGCAGAAGGCTGAGAGGAGGTGGCCGCCATGCGCAACACCACGCTGTGCTACATACAAAACGACCGGGGGCAGACCCTGCTGCTCCACCGCATCAAAAAAGAGAACGATCTCAACCGCGACAAGTGGATCGGCGTGGGCGGCGCCTTTGAGGACAAGGAGAGCCCCGAGGAGTGCCTGCTCCGGGAGGTGGCCGAGGAGACCGGCCTGACCCTCACCCGCTACCGCTATCGGGGGATCGTCACCTTTGTATCCGACCGATGGGAGACCGAGTATATGCACCTGTTCACCGCCGATGGCTTCACGGGACAGCTCCGCGAATGCGATGAAGGGGTGCTGGAATGGGTGGACAACGCCACCGTCCCCACCCTGCCCACCTGGGAGGGGGATCGGATCTTTCTGCGGCTCATCGCCCAGGACGCTCCCTTTTTCTCCCTCAAGCTGGAGTATACCGGAGATACCCTGACCGCCGCCGCCCTGGACGGCACGGCGCTGGATATATAACCACAAACCAAAAGGAGGAACGACTATGTATTTTGACCGTGCGAGAATCAAAGAGGCCGCCAAGGCAGCCCTTAAGCGCAGCCACTGGATGGTGGCGCTGGCGGTGCTGATCACCTATCTGCTGGGCGGCACCATAGCCGGCGGCTGGAGCACCTCAGGCAATTTTGAGATCAATCTGCCCTCCGGCAGCCAGGACACCGGCACCGTCGACCCGGACGTGGATATCTGGGCACCCGGCGCCGACGAAGACGTCTGGGAGGACGACCCGTGGACGGACGAGGAGGAATACACCCCGTCCGATATATGGAAAGAGCTGGCTGCCGAGTGGAACGCTATCATGGAGGCGTTCAGCGCCCAGATGGGCGTGGACCTGAGAACTGGCATGTCCGTCTTTTTCGGCACACTCTTCGCTATTATGGCCTTTGTCTTTATCACAGTGCTGGCGCTGAGCATCTTTGTGGGCAACGTGATGACCGTAGGCGGTCACGGCTGGCTGCTGCGCTATTGGCGGGGTGAGACCCCCACCATCGGCGAGGTGTTCGCCTCCTTCCGCATCTATAAGCCCTCGGTGTTGACCATGCTGCTGAAAAACCTCTACGTATTCCTGTGGAGCCTGCTGTTTGTCATCCCCGGCATCATCAAGAGCTACGCCTACAGCATGGTGCCCTACATCATCTATGAAAACCCCAATCTGACCGCCAACCAGGCCATTAAGATGAGTAAGAAAATGACCGACGGCTACAAGGGCGATCTGTTTGTTTTCTATCTGAGTTATTTTGGCTGGAATCTACTGTCCGTCATCACCGCCGGCATCGTGGGCATCCTGTACGTCAATCCCTATATTGGCGTGGCCCACGCCGGCGTGTACGAGGACCTCAAGTGGCGGGCCATCCAGTCCGGCCGTCTCACCTGGGAGGACTTTGGTCAGCTGCCGCCCAGCGACCCCTGGACGAATCCCCCCATGCCCTATCCCCCCTACGACGGCGGCCAGCCCAACGGCGCACCGGCCAACACCTACGGCGCCCCCTACACCCCGGCTGTGAACACCTATACCCCGCCCAACACACCGTATATTCCGCCCAACACCCCCTATGCCCCGCCGGCGCAGCCCCAAACTCCGCCGACGCCCCAATGGAGCGACCCGGGCACACCCCAAGAATGATACAAAGAGGCCGTAGCTCACGCTACGGCCTCTTGTCTTATCTCTCGGTAAAGCGGGATAAAAACTCCCGGGTGCGGGGGTTCTGGGGGTTCTCGATGACCTGCTCCGGCGGTCCCATCTCAGCGATGACGCCGCCGTCCATAAACATCACCGTATCCGACACGTCCCGGGCAAACCCGATCTCGTGGGTGACGATGATCATGGTGCGGCCGGTGTCCTTCAGCTCCCGGATGACCCGCAGCACCTCGCCGGTCAGCTCCGGGTCCAGGGCGCTGGTGGGCTCGTCAAAGCAGAGGATGTCCGGCTCCATCGCCAGCGCCCGGGCGATGGCCACCCGCTGCTGCTGGCCGCCGGACAGCTGGCAGGGATAGCTGTCCGCCTTGACGGTCAGACCCACCTCCTCCAGCAGACGGTCCGCCTTTTGGTCGATGGCGGCCAGGGCGTCCCGCACGGTGGTGTGGCCGTTGTAGCTGCCCTCTTTTTTGATTTTCTCCTTGGCCAGCAGCTCCTCCGCCAGGGTGATATTCCGCTTGACGGTGTACTGGGGGAACAGATTGAACTGCTGGAACACCAGGCCGAAATGCAGCCGGTTGAGCCGGATGGCGGCGTCGCTCATCTTCTGCCGGTCCTCGGCATCAAACAGGGTCTTCCCCTCGACGATAATGCGACCCTTCTGGGGGGTCTCCAAAAAATTCAGGCACCGCAGAAGGGTGGTCTTTCCGGAGCCGGAGGAGCCGATGATGGACAGCACCTGCCCCTTTTGAAGGGAAAAGTCGATGCCCCGCAGCACCTCCACCCGGCCGAAATTCTTGACGATATTTTCTACGCGTAACACTTCCACAGCACTTAACTCCTAAAATAACTCATTTTCTTCTCCATCCAGCCGAACAGCAGAGTCAGCAGGCCGTTGAACAGCAGATAGTACAGGCCGGTGAACAGCAGCGGCCAGTACAGACCCGCCAGGCCGTGAGACCCCTTGAGAAAGGCGTAGCCGGCGTAGATGAGCTCCTGCCAGGCGATCATACGGGCGATGGCCGTATCCTTGACCAGAGTGATGATCTCGTTGGACATGGGGGGCACGATGCGCTTGATCATCTGCAGCAGCGTCACCTTGAAAAAGATCTGGCTACGGGTCATGCCCAACACCTGGCCCGCCTCCTGCTGACCCACCGGCACGCCCTGCACGCCGCCCCGGAATATCTCGGAGAAGTAGCAGGCGTAATTGAGGATAAAGGCCACCGCCGCCGCCCAAAAGCGGCCGTCGGTCACCGCCCAGGGGTTTTGGGGCAGAATGAAGCCGGGCACGTAAAAGATGACGATAAGTTGCAGCATCAGCGGGGTGCCCCGGACGATCCACACCAGGGTGCGGGTCAGCCACCGCAGCGGCCCAAACCGGCACATAGAGCCAAAGGAGATGACCAGACCCAGGGGCAGAGCGCCCACCAGGGTGACCGCAAACAGCTTCAGCGTCTGTAAAAAGCCCTCGTTGAGGGCATTGATAACGGTTATAAACATAATGACGTATCCTTGTATAAGGTAGAGCAAGCAGAGGACCGGTACGGCCCTCTGCTTGGATGGTTGTATGATTGGCGGATAGGATTACTTCTGCTCGATGATGGAGGCCTGCACGCCGTACTGCTCGGCGATGCGCATCATGGTGCCGTCGGCATAGGTCTTTTTGAAGAAATCGTTGAGCTTCTCCACCAGGTCAGAGCCCTTACGGAAGCCCACGCCGTACATCTCGTCATTGAGACCCACCGTATAGGTCAGGTCCGCATAGCCGGTGCCCTCGCCCACCATCGCGCCGGCCATCAGGCTGTCGATGATGGCTGCGTCGGCGGTGCCGGCCTTGACCTCATTGAGGGCCGTGGCCTGATCCAGCACGGGGGTAACGTTCTTGGCGCCCAGCAGGACCGCCTGCTCCTGACCGGCGGAGCTATCCTCCACCGCAAACTTCAGGTCCTTGACGCTCTCCTTGGTCTGGTACTGATCCGCCACATCCGCCTTGACGATGACGATCTGCTGGTTGTTGCAATAGGGGTTGGAGCAGTCCATGGCGGCCTTGACCTTATCGGTCAGGGTCATACCGTTCCACACCACGTCGATGGTCTTGCCCTCCAGCTCGAAAGCCTTGTTGTCCCACTCGATGATCTGGAACTGGACCTTGACCCCCAGCTCCTCGGCAAAGGCCTTGGCCATATCGGCGTCAAAGCCGATCCAGTTGCCGTCTGCATCCTGGTAATCCATCGGGGCAAAATCGGTGATACCCACCACCAGGGTGCCCTTATCCTGCACGTACTCCAGATCCGATCCGGCACTGCCGCAGGCGGTCAGGCCCAGGGCCAGCAGGGTGATAGCCAACAATACACTCAATACTTTTTTCATAACGGTTTCTCCTCTCTTGCAGGGGTTCTCCCCTGGTTCGTAACAGCATTATACACCATCGCTTTAACGTTGTAAAGTGCTAATTTGCAAAAATGGTAATTTTTTTGTGTTTTATATGCAAGGCGGCGTGTTTTTACGCCGGCGGCCGTTTGGGGCGGATATTCTACGCAAATCGGCTTACATCCGGCCAAATTGCCGGATTTACCCATTTTTGCGGGTATGGGAGAGGCTTTTTCCGTGGTATAATAGGCAAAGAGCCGCCTGCGCCTTCGTTGCGGCGCGTTATTATAAAGAAAAAGTAGGTTTTTCATATGCTGCAAGATTTTCTCACGGTGGCACAGAACGTGCTGACCCTGTTCATCCTCATCGGGGTGGGTGTCCTGTGCGCCAAGGTAAAGCTGCTCAGCGAGGCCGCCGTCAAGGGGATGGCCAGTCTGGTGCTGTACATCGCCACCCCCTGCGTCATCATCAAGTCCTGCATCCGGGAGTTTGACCCGGCCATGCTGTGGGGCTTTCTCACGGTGGTGGCGGTGGCGGCGGTCAATCACATCGTGCTCATCCTGGTGGCCCGGCTGTGCTTTAAGGACTCCCAGGAGGGACGCCGGCGGGTGCTGCGCTGCGCCACGGTGTTCTCCAACGCCGGGTATATGGCTATCCCGCTCCAGCAGGCCATCCTCGGTGACGAGGGGGTATTCTACTGCGCCGCCTACGTCATCGTATTCAACATCTTTCTGTGGACCTACGGCATCGTGGAGATGGGCGGCGCCGGCGAAAAGCTGTCGGTGCGCAAGGTGCTCATCAACCCCGGCATCGTGGGCGTGGCGGCGGGTCTGGTACTGTTTCTGTTCTCGGTGCCGGTGCCCGGCCTGGTGCAGGACGCCATCGGCCACATGGCCAATCTGAACACCCCTCTGCCCATGCTCATCGTGGGCTATTATCTGGCCCATACCAACCTGCCTGCCGCCCTGCGGGACGGCCGCAGCTATCTGTGTATGGGCCTGCGGCTGATCGGTATGCCGCTGGTGGCCATGGGTCTGCTGCTGCTGTGCGGGGTGCGGGGCCACGTGCTGACCTCCTGCATGATCTGCATCAGCACCCCGGTGGCCACCGCCTGCACCATGTTTGCCACCCGCTACGACCGGGACACCCACCTGTCGGTCAACCTGGTGTCGGTCAGCACCCTGGCGTCGGTGATCACCATGCCGCTGCTCATCGCCCTGACCCATTATCTGGAAACGCTGTTGTGATGTTCAGAGGACCCGCCGGTTTCAGTCACTAACCGAAAAGGGTTGCGCACCGGCCGGCGGATGAACACCCGTCTGAGCCGACTTATAATGTTCCAATTGTAAGCGTCGCCCCGGTACGAAGACCGTACCGGGGCGATTTGTTTTATCCTCATTTACCAAACAGCGCCAACGAGCCGGAGCGGTATTTTCGGGGGGACATATGGTATTTTTCCTTAAACAGCTTGTTGAAATAGGAGGTGTTCTCAAATCCCACGTCCAGCATGATGTCAAACACCGGCTTGTCGGTGCCGGTCAGCGCCTCCGCCACCCGCTCCAGCCGGGCGGAATTCACATAGGCGGAGGGGGTCTGGCCACAGTATTTTTTCATGCACCGGGTCAGGTGCTCCTGGGACTTGCCGGACAGCTCCACAAACCGGGCGATGCCGCCGGGCAGATTCTCCGGCTTGCGCATCTCGTCGCAGGCGGTACGCAGCCACTGGGGCATGGTCTGCACGGGGCCGCTGCCCACCGCCACCACCGTGAGCATATCCGCCAGCAGGGTGGTCAGCAGGGTGCTCTGGACGGCAGGCGGCATCCGGCCGCTCTCGTTGCGCAGCCACTTCATTCGCCGCAAAAACTGGCGGCTGAGTTCGTGGGGCAGCACCACCGTGCGAGCCGCTGGCTCCTGCACCCCGTCGGCGCATTGCCCGGCCAGAGCCAGGGCCTGCCGGTACACCTCTGCGGAAAAGGCCAGATTGAAAAACCGCAGGGGCTGACCGCCCCGCCGCACAAAGGTGTGGCTCTCCTGGGGGAACACCAGCGCCATACAGTCGGGGGACATATCCTCGCACATCCCGTCCCGGCCGTGCTCCAGAGCGCCCTCCTCCACGATGAATACCTCGTAAAAATCGTGGCTGTGGGGGACAGTGCGCCCATTGTCCACGATCAGCGTGCGCTCAACGTGAAACTCTTGATTGGGAAAAATATCCTGCTTGTACAATTGGTTCATCGTATCACCCGATATCAAAATAACACATAAAAAATCAACAGTCAAGTAGAATTCATCAATATATTGTTATATAATGAGAGCAGCATTATGAAAACCACGCAAAAGGAGGTGCCGTATGGAAGCAAAAAAACTATTGCGCTACGGAGTCGAATTCACCCAGCGGTACCGCACCGCCACCGATAAATACACCCGGGAGGCCGCCTGCCTGGAGCTGCAGCTGCGGCACAGCCTGCTGCCCATGGAGCCCACGGATCTGGTGGCGGGACGCCACCGGCGCCTGCCCCTGGGCGTGCTGCCCCAAGAATTTTGGGGTTTGGGCTACTATATGGATGAGGCGGCCTTTGGTGCCCTGACCCGGGACGAGACCCTCTCCGCCCCGGAGCAGCAGCAGGCACAGGAGCTCATCCGCTTCTGGCACACCGAAAACACCCGCGCCAAGATCGTGGCCGCCTATCCGCCCGAATGGACGGAGGAATTTGCCTGTCAGGTGCCCTACACCACCCCCACCAACGGCTTTTTGCTGCACCGCATCAGCGGCATTCAGATGGACCCCACCCGGCTGCTGCGGCTGGGCGTGGGAGGGCTCCTGGACCTGGTCCGGGAGAAAAGCACCGGTAATCCTGCCTTTTATGCCGGTGTTCAGCAGGCGCTGCTGCTATTGCGGGATGTGTGTCTGCGGTATGCCGATCAGGCGCAGCAGAATGGGCGTCCCGATCTGGAGGCGGACCTGCGCCACATCGCCTGGCAGCCCGCCGCAACCTTTCGCCAGGCGCTGCAGCTGGCCTATCTGTTTATGGTGGTGTCCGGCACCTGGAACTACGGCCGGATGGACCAATACCTGGGCGCCTATCTCCACCGGGATCTGGCGGCGGGCACCCTCACCGAGGAGGAGGCGCTGGACCTTCTGTCCGATCTGTGGTGCCGCATAGAGGAGCGCAACGACTATTTCGACTCCCGGGTCATCCTGGGAGGCTGCGACCGGCCAAAGGGGGCGGACACCTTTGCCCTCTTGGCTATGGAGACCACCCGCCGCCGCCGCGGAGTGGTGCCCCAGCTGACCCTGCGGTGCTACACCGGCATGGACCGCCGCCTGTACGATACGGCCCTGGACGTGATCGGCGAGGGCACTACCTTCCCCATGCTGTACAATGACGACGTGAATATACCCGCCGTGATGGATGCCTTTGGGGTGGACGCGGCCACGGCCCAGGGCTACGTGCCCTTTGGCTGTGGGGAGTACGTGCTGTGCAATCAGAGCATCGGCACCCCCAGCGGCACCCTGCACACCCTCCACGTCCTCAACGAGCTGCTGTACGGCGACCGGGCGGAGGCGTTTCTGACCGCCGCCGATTTTGAAGAGCTGTACAACCGGTATCTGGACCGGATACGCCACCTGGCCCGCTATCAGGCGGCCCACCAAAAACTGGAGTACGACGTCTGCGGCCGAGAGTGTGCCTTTTTGTATTTCAGCATCGCCTTTGACGATTGCCTGGAGCGAGGGCTTGGTGTGCTGGAGGGCGGCCTGCGCCACCTGGGCGGCACCCTGGAGGTGTACGGCAACATCAACGCCGCCGACAGCCTCACCGCCATACGCCGGCTGGTATATCAGCAGCACACGGTCACCCCGGCCCGGATGGCCGAAGCGCTGAGAACCGACTTTGCGGGGCAGGAGCCCCTGCGCCGCCTGCTGCTGGACCAGCCCAAATACGGCAACGACCACCCGGAGGCGGATGAGATGACCGCCCGCCTGCACCGGGACGTGTGCACCATCGTCCGGGACTGCGCCCCTCAGACGGGACTGGACTCCTATCTGGTGGTGATCATCAACAACGAGCTCAACGCCGTATTCGGCACCGCCACCGGCGCCTCGGCCGACGGACGGCGGGCCGGGCAGTATATGGCCAACGGCAACAACCCCATGAGCGGCATGGACCAAAAGGGGGTCACCGCCCTGCTCAACTCCTTGGTTAAATTAGACACCCACGTCCACGCGGGCGCGGTGCAGAATATGCGCTTTTCCCGGGAGATGTTCACCACCCTGCGCCCCAAGCTAGAGGGGCTGCTCAACACCTATTTCCGCAGGGGCGGCGCCCAGAGTATGATCACGGTGCTCAGCCGCGGCGACCTGGAGGCGGCGCTCAAAGAGCCGGAAAAATACCGCAACCTGGTGGTGCGGGTGGGCGGCTTCAGCGCCCGGTTTGTGGACCTGCAGCCGGTGGTGCAGCAGGAGCTCATCCGTCGCACACTATACTAGATAAGGAAAGGAGCGGATGTCTGTGGCGATCATCTTTGATATAGAGCGGAGCGCTATGCACGACGGCCCCGGCATCCGCACCGTGGTATTCTTTAAGGGCTGCCCCCTGCGCTGCCGATGGTGCCACAACCCGGAGAGCTGGGCCTTTGCGCCCCAAGAGATGTATTATCCCGAAAAGTGCATCGGCTGCGGCCGGTGCGCCGAGGGATGCTACACCGGCGCCCGGCAGCTATGCGGGCAGGACATGACCGTGGAGCAGGTGATGGCGCCCATCCTGGCGGACAAGCCCTATTACGGCGCCGAGGGCGGCGTCACCCTGTCCGGCGGCGAGCCCCAATGCCAGCCGGAGTTTCTCAACGCGCTGGTGGACGCCTGCCGGGCAGAGGGGATCCACACCGCCATCGAAACCTCTATGGCGGTGTACCACCCGGAGATCCTGCAAAAGCTGGATCTCATCATGGCGGACGTCAAGATATGGGACGACCGCCTCCACCAGCAATACGTGGGGGCCAGCAACCGCCCCATACAGGAGCATATCCGCCGGGCGGACGGGCTGGGAGTGCCCCTGCTCATCCGCACCCCGGTCATCCCCGGGGTCAACGACACCGAAGCGGAGATCACCGCCATCCGGGATTTTGCCCGGTCCTTAAAGAACGTGGTCGGCTACGAGCTGCTGCCCTATCACCCCTTTGGGGAGGATAAGTGGCAGGCACTGGGGCGGGAGCCGGTGCGGTTTTCGGTGCCCACCACCGAACAGATGCAAGCCCTGCGGGCCTGCGCTGTACTTAACAAATAGACTTATAGAAAGGACAACGCCGATGCTGACCTACGCCGATCGATTGGCGGCTATGCGCCGCACCAAGCTGGAACACACCCAACAAAAGTTGCAGCAGAACGGCTGCGCGGATATGGACGATTTCGGCACGGTGCCCCTGCCGCCGGATTATCACGTAGAGCCCTGGTACAACAGCCGCAACGGCAGCTTTTACGGCTACGACGGTATGGCGGAGAACTTCTGCCGGGTGCTGGCTGCCCATCCACCCTATGTGGACCCCATGGAGCCCCTGTGTGGGCGGTGGCGGGATATGCTGGTCAACTACCGGGGCAACCTGCTCTTTCGTCCCGAATGGATGAAGCAGGACGCCTCCCAGCGGGACTTTGACCAAGAGGTGACCAGCCAATGGAGCAAGTGCTGGGACGAGGAGCGATTCCCCTACGACCATCTCAAACCCTATCAGGAGATGTACAACATCTCCTCCGGCATCGACAGCGACGCCCATCTGTGCTGCGACTACCGCATCGGCCTTTCTTTGGGCTTCGGCGGTCTGCTGGATAAGATCCGCCACTACCGTACCGTCAACCCGGACAAGACCGCCTTTTACGACGCAGAGGAACGGGTGGTGCGGGCCATTATGGACTACATCCAGCGCCATATCGACGCCATCGAAGCCCTGATCCCCCAGCAGACCGACCCCGTGCTACGGGACAGCCTAGAGGAAATGCTGGTGGTCAACCGCCACATCCTCACCCAGCCGCCACGCACCCTCCACGAGGCCTGCCAATGGGTGGCTCACTTCAACTGTGCATCCCGGGTGTATACTCGGGATGGAGCCGGATTCCAGCTGGATACCATCCTGCTCCCCTATTACGAAAACGACCGAGCCGCCGGCATACTGGACGACGAAAAAGTGAAATTTCTGCTAGCCTCCCTGCTGCTCAACGATCCCCACTACTATCAGCTCTCCGGCGTGGACGCCGCAGGCAACGACCTGACCAATCACCTGTCCTATCTGGTGCTGGAGGCGGCAGACGCCATCAACGTGTCCCTCAATCTCACCGTCCGAGTTCACGACAATTGTGACCCCGCCTTCCTCCGCCGGGCGGTGGAATATCTGTTCAAAAACAAAAACGGCTGGCCCCGCTTCTGCGGCGACCAGGCGCTGACCGAGGGCTATATGCGCAACGGTTACTCTCTGCAGGACGCCAACGAGCGCATCGCCGTGGGGTGCAACTGGATGTGCGTCCCCGGCAAAGAGTTCCCTATGAACGACGTGGTCAAGATCAACATCGCCAAGGTGCTGGAGCAGGCACTCCGGGACCTGCGGCGGGAGCCGGATCCTTCGGCAGAGCGGCTGTTTGAACTATACGAAACCCACCTCAAGAAAGCCGTCGAGATCACGGCGGCGGGGATCAATCTGCACATCGATCATCAGTGGGAGGTCACCCCGGAGCTGGTGATGAATCTGATGATGCAGAACACCCTCGAACAGGGTCTGGACATTTCCCAATGCGCCGAACTCTATTCCATCGGCGTGGACGGTGCCGGTCTGGCGGTGGTGGCGGATTCCTTCGGCGCCATCGAAACCCGCATCGAACAGGAAAGCGTGCTGACCTGGGAGCAGCTTTTTGCCGCGCTGGAGGACAATTTTGCCGACCAGCGGATCCAGGCTATGCTGCAGTCCGCCCCCCGCTACTGTCAGGGCGGCACCGTATCCGATCGATGGGCGGTGCGGCTGACCGACAGCTGGGTGCGCCACATCAAGGCACAGCCCATGCCGGCCGGACGGCAGCTCATACCCGGCTGGTTTTCCTGGGCACTGACCCTGGAATACGGTGCGGCGGTGGGGGCCACACCTAACGGGCGACGGGCAGGAGAACCCATCTCCCACGGCGCCAATCCCAACCCCGGTTTCCGTCGGGATGGGGCGGTGACCGCCCAGGCCAACGGCATCGCCGCCGTGCAATGCCGCCACGGCAACACCGCGCCGCTACAGTTGGAGTTTGACCCCGGCATCACCGCCGAGGAAGGAGGCGTGGACCGGGTGCTGGAGCTGATCCAGGCCCATTTCCGCCAGGGCGGCACCCTCATCAACATCAACGTACTGGATAAGGACACCCTGCTGGACGCCCACGCCCACCCGGAACGGCATCCGGATCTGGTGGTGCGGGTAACCGGCTTTACTGCCTATTTTGCCAGTCTGTCTCCAGCCTTTCGCCAACTGGTGGTGGACCGGTTTCTCACCGATTCGTAACGGCCTTTTCGGTCCGTTTCAAGATATGAGTCTACATAAGAAAGGAAGCGTATACATCATGAGCAAGATACGTATGAAAGTGCTTGTGCCGATCCTGTGCTGCGGGGCGCTGCTGTGCAGCGTGCTGGGTACCCTGATGGTGGCCGGCGGGGTCACCGCCATCCGGCAGGATCAGCCCACCGGCGTGGACGCCATCCTGGAGCGGGACGGATACCTGGAGGGTGTCTGGTACCCCTGGCTGACCCACCACAATCTGGGCCACGGCCTCACCTCCAACGAGCTGATGGTAAAGTACGTGGGCGATACCTGGAGCACGGTGGGCATCGAGCAGTACGGCACCACCAGCATCTACCGGGAGATCTACAACCTCCGGGCCCTGGGCTTTAACATCCTGGGTTATGAGGGCTCCATCTACGGCGAAGGGGTCATCTACGACGACTACGGCAACGTACTGGGCATTAAGGAGGAATACCTCAACAACGTCCGGCTGCTGCTAGACATCTGCCGGGCGGCCAAAATGTCGGTGCTGTGGACCGTCTGCTGCCACTCCACCACCCTCAACGACTATTACGAGGACGGCAAGTATGCGTGGGACGTGATCTCCCAGGCCTATGCCAACCCCGCGGTGGCCGACCAGTACGCAGAAAACTTTGTGGCACCTCTGTGCGACGTGCTGGCGGAGTATCCGGACGTGGTGGTGATGGTGGCCGCCACCTCCGAGGCGGAGAACGAGATCAACGACAGCTCCATCGGCAACCATTTTGAAGACATCCGCCTGCTCTACGGCGTGGACCAGGACGCCATGCTGTATTTCATTAAGCAGATCAACGACACCGTGGCCGAAAAGCTGCCGAACGTGGAACGCACCCTCTGCTCCAATTCCAGCGATATGACCATCTACAAGGATATTGAGTTCACCTATCTGGGGCGGCAGATCTACAACTACGCCGGCAACAGCTTTGATATCGGCGATATGAAGGCGGACCGGCCGATGATCGTATCCGAGTTTGGTCTGGGTGACCGCACCACGGTGACCGATGAGGCCCTCACCATCCTGCAAATGACCTTCCGGGACAATTTCCAGGCCGACGGGTATAAAGGCTGGATATACTGGTGCTGGACCCCCAATACCGGCGGCGGCCCCCACGACCTGCTGAACAAAAATCCGCTGAACACTACGGATTTCCGCGCCTTTGCCTACACCCTGCATTATTATATTGAGGAATACCGCAACGAGCACCGGGGCGTGGAAACGGTGCTGGATGCGCCGGTTCTGTTCTGCAATACCGGCTCCGGCACGGTGGAGTGGATCTCCTCCCGCCAGGCCACGGCGCTGGATCTGCTGCGCTCCACAGACGGCGGCCAGACCTGGGTCAAGCTGCTGGATCGGGTAAGCCCCTACGACTATGAGAGCGACTTTAAGGGCGCCTACGTAGACCAGGAGATCGCCCAAAAGACCGACGGCGGCAAGGTGATGTACAAGATGGTCGCCTACGACGACGAGGGCAACCGGGCCGACTCCGAGATCGGCAACGAGGCCACCATCCTGGGGCCGGCGGTGGATCTGATGGTCAACGGCAGCTTTGAGAACGGCCTGGACGGCTGGACCGATTGGGGCACCAACGGCGACCAGTTCTACGGCGCCGCCCTCAAGACCGATCTGGCCCCCGACGGCGACTACGTGCTGGACTTTAAGTACACCACCAACGACTGGTACGGCCTGTGCAACGGCGGCATCGAGGTCAAGCCCAACACCAATTATAAGGTCACCTATCAGTATTATCTGTGCGACGACGCCACCTCCAAATCCGGCTACTGCTTTATCCGCGGGCTGGGTGCGGACGACAGCGGCAACGGCCTGGGCGATATCAATGACGAGGTGCTGGCCAGCGCCTACCTCAACAAGGGTACTGTCGAAAACATCAATGGCAAATGGGTGACCGAAGAGATTATCTTCCGTACCAACGAGGGCACCAAGCTGGGCATTGATTTCCGTGTGATCAAGGGTGTGCATTTCTATATCGACAACGTCACCCTGACCGAAGTGCGATAAAGGAGGGAGAACGTCATGAAACGATCTGTAAAACACCTGTTCATTCTGATGGCGGCGGTGATGCTCATAGCCGCACTCCCTCTGTGCACCCCGGCGCAGGCGGAGCCTATGGCGGCGCTGGCCCCTGCCGCCCGATCGGTAAAGGCCAGCAACTGGGTGCTCAACGGCGATTTTGAGACCGGCAACCTGGATAACTGGAGCGCCTGGCAGGGCACCGCCGTATCCGAAGACGCGGCCGCCGGCGGCAACTACGGCGTCCACCTGACCGGCAACGGCAGCTGGGGCGGTATGCTGCGCCAGGACGTGACGGTGCAAAAAGGCACCACCTACGTGATCACGTTCTGGGCCAAGGTGAATGCAGTGGGCGCCAACCTGCTGTTCTTCGGTGCCTCCACCGACACCCGCTATGCGCCGGCCCAGGGCAGTAACGACCTGTGGATCTCCAACACCTCCTGGAAAAAGCTGACCTACACCGTCACCCCCACCGACGACACCAAAATGGCCATCAACTTCAGCGGTGGCGGCACCAACACGGCCGAGTCGGTGTACATCGACGAGATCACCATGTATCCCGAGGGGACCGAGCCGGACCAGCCCGATCTGCCGCCGGCAGAGCCGCTGACCCTGCTCTCCTTCGGCGTGGTCAACAACCGCCCCATGACCGAGAGCAAAAATCGCATCGACAACGGCAGCTTTGAGACCGCCGCCAGCGCCCAATGGGCAGTGGACACCTTCCTATCGGACCGGGTGTCGGTGGTGCGGGACAGCACCACCCCCGACGGCCAGCAGGCCCTCTTCTTCAACACCTCCGGCACCACCGAGCCGGAGTGGCACGTCTTCTGGGTGGAGGTGGAGAAGAACACCAACTACACCTTCTCTGCCTGGCTGAAGGGCTCCTTCCTCTCCGCCGACAGCGTGGGACGGGCCACCATCGGCGTCATAGACCCCAATAACAAAAAATTCCTCACCATGCCCGAGAAGAACCGGGACGTGGCCGGCGGTATGTTCTCCACCAACATGCGCCAGCTGGTGCCCACCGCCTGGGACGGCCGCTGGCACCTGCGCTCGGTCACCTTTAACACCGAGGAGAAGACCACGGTGGGCATCGCTCTGTACGGCTACGGCACCGAATTGTGGGTGGACGGCCTGGCCCTCTTTGAGGTGGGGGACGGCAAAAAGTACACCAGCGACACTATGAACGCGATGATCTCCCCCACGGCGGAGGAGCATAAGATCGTCTGCGCCCCCGCCGACAGCCTGATCCAAAACGCCACCATGGAGGATACGGCGTCTACCTTCTGGCAGACGGGCAACGGCTGGCAGAACGGGTTTATGGGCTTTGCAGACAACCAGTACGAATACGGTCGCTCCCTGATGTACACCGGCAGCGAAAACGCCTACGGTCTGCACTACATCCGGTGGATCGACGTAAAGCCCCATACCCGCTACACCTTCTCCGCGGACGTAAAGATCCTGCAGGACGGCGCCGGTATGCTGACACTGGTGGATGGCAAGCTACGCAGCTGCACCAACTTTATGGAGATTTCCTTCTCCTCAGAGGATTTCGGCGCCGACTGGTTCTCTCTGTGCTTCACCTTTGACACCGATGCCTTTGACGTCATCGGCATCGGCGTGTGCGACCTGGGCGGCCGGGCGCTGATCGATAACGTCCGTCTGTTTGAAGCCGAGGACGGCGCCCCCGGCGAGGACACCTTTGTGGCCCGGGCGGACGGCTGGTATCAGGAAAACGGCCAGTGGGCCTATTACGAGAACGGACGCAAGGTCAAAGCCGCCTGGAAAAAAGACAGCGTCGGCTGGTGCTATCTGGATGCGGACGGCTATATGGCCATCAACCAGTGGATCATGGACAGCGTCGGCTGGTGTTACGTAGGCGGTGACGGCTACTGCGTCACCAATAAGTGGGTCGCTGACTCCGTTGGCTGGTGCTATCTGGACGGTAGCGGCCGGATGGTCACCAACAAGTGGATCATGGACAGCGTCGGCTGGTGCTATGTTGGCGGCGACGGCTATTGCGTCACCAACAAGTGGGTGGCGGACAGCAAGGGCTGGTGCTATCTGGACGGTAACGGCCGCATGGCCACCAACCAATGGATCGCCGACAGCAAGGGTTGGTGCTACGTGGACGGCAGCGGCTACTGCGTCACCAACCAGTGGGTCAAGGATTCCAAGGGCTGGTGCTATCTGGACGGCGACGGCCGGATGGTGTACAGCCGGTGGGTGGACCACGGCGGCAAGCGGTACTATATCAACGCCAGCGGCTATATGGTCACCGGCAAGCAGACCATCGGCGGCAAACAATACACCTTTGACGCCTCCGGCGCGTGTATCTCCGGCTGATCCTACCGAAATAAAACAAGCAAAAGCACCGCAAGCCGGGGCGTCGTGTGCGACGCCCCGGCTATTTTGCATACCTCCCAAAATTTTCCCAAAAACGGTTGACATAATATAAACCCTCGTGCTATTATTAAATCAAGCAAAATACCCATACAGAAACAAAAAGGAGAGTGTGCGTATGAAACGAGTATTATCCACCCTATTGGCTATGGTGCTGCTGCTTCTGCTGATCCCCGCCGGGGCGATCACCGCCTATGCGGCCGAGTTTGAATACCAGTATGTGGCGGTGGACGGTGGTGTGCAGATCACCGGCTATACCGGCACACCCTCCGGCGCCCTGGTCATCCCCTCCACGCTGGACGGCCAGCCGGTGGTGAGCATCGGTACCCAGGCCTTTATTAATTGTGAAGAGATCACCAGCCTCATCATCCCCGACAGCGTCCGCTTTATCGGCAACGAGGCCTTTCTAGGCTGCACCGCCCTGGAGACGGTGGATCTGGGTGAGGGTGTCACCACCCTGGAGTGGAACCTGTTCGTCAACTGCATCGCTCTGACGCAGATTGTGGTGCCCGCCAGCGTGGTGGACATGCCCGGCGACGCCTTTGCCTCCTGCCCGGCATTGACGGAGATCGTGGTTGAGGAGGGCAACCCCAATTATTCCTCCCGCGACGGTGTTCTGTACAATAAAGACGGCACGGTGCTGCTGTGCTGCCCCGGCGGCCTGGAGGGCTCGTTTGTGGTACCGGACGGCGTACAGGAGATTGGTGCCTGGGCGTTTCAGGGTTGCCTGCATCTGACGGATATAACCGTGTGGGATTCGGTCACCGCCATTGGCGAGGGCGCATTCTATCAGTGCTTTGGGCTACAGGAGATCTATCTGCCCGCAGCGATCACGCAAATTCAGAACTACACCTTCCAGGAGTGCGAGAGCCTGACGGATGTGTGGTATGGCGGCACGCTGGAGGATATGTTTGTGCTGGAGTTCGGGGCAGAAAACGATTTCTTTTTGATGACCGACTTCCATCTGGAGTCCTATGGCCTAGGCCTGCAGAATGGCTGGACCGTGGGCGAGGAGGCCTTCTACACCCCGGACGGCGAGCTGGTGGCGAACCAGTGGTTCGAGCTGATGGGCGTCTGGATGTATCTGGGTGCCGACGGCATGCCGGTCACCGACCAATGGGTCAAGGACGACATCGGCTGGTGCTACCTGAACGAATACGGCTATCGGGCCTTTAACTGTTGGGCCGAGCGCGATGGCAAGGTGTATTTCTTGGATGAGACAGGCCATATCGCTAAAAACACGTGGGTGCTGGACGAATACGGGTATTCGTACGTAGACCGTGATGGCGACCGTGTTTATAATAATTGGATCGTGAGCGATCACGACTGGTACTATGTGGGCGACGACGGCTATATGGTGATCAGTGGCTGGGTATTCTATGGCGATATGTGGTATTTCATGGACGAATACGGAAGGATGATGCGAGATACTAACGGCTGGGTTTATGACAGCTACGGCTGGGGCTATTGCGGCGGCCAGGGATCTCGCTGGTTTGAAACCTGGGCTACTAAAGACGGAAAAAGGTGTTATATTGACGTTGATGGTTATGTAGTCACGAACAAATGGAAAATGATTAACGGTAAGTGGTACTACTTCGACAAAGACGGCTATATGGCCACCAACCAGTGGCTGAAAGACAGCATCGGCTGGTGCTATGTCGGTGCCGATGGCATTATGAAGACCAACGCTTGGGTCAAGGACAGCCAGGGCTGGTGCTATGTCGGGGACGACGGCTATTGCGTCACCAACAAGTGGGTGGCGGACAGCAAGGGCTGGTGCTATCTCGATGGTAGCGGCCGGATGGTCACCAACAAGTGGATCATGGACTCCGTGGGTTGGTGCTATGTTGGCGGCGACGGCTATTGCGTCACCAACAAGTGGGTGGCGGACAGCAAGGGCTGGTGCTACCTGGATAGCAATGGCCGGATGGTCACCAACAAGTGGGTCGCCGACAGCAAGGGCTGGTGCTACATCGGCAAGGATGGTTACTGCCTGACCAACGCCTGGCAAAAGGACAGCAAGGGCTGGTGCTATCTGGACGGCGACGGCCGGATGGTGTACAGCCGGTGGGTGGACCACGGCGGCAAGCGGTACTATATCAACGCCAGCGGCTATATGGTCACCGGCACCCACACCATCGGCGGCAAACAATACACCTTTGATCAGAACGGTTCTTGTAAAATCTCTTGATTTCTTAGCACTTTTTCAGCCAGTTGATAGAAAGTGGCAGATTTTCGGATCTGCCGCTTCTCTTTTTAGTTGACAGCATCGAGAATATTCAGTAAACTGAACCCAAAAGGAGCGTGATGTTTATATGCGTAGCAAAATGAAAATGCTGACCTCGGTGCTGTGCACTGTGGCTCTGCTGGTGAGCATGGTCACCCCGGCCTTTGCTGCCAAAGACGGTGCCCTTCCCCGGAAAGAGGAGGCCACCCTGCTGGATCAGATCCTGGAGCGGGACGGCTTTCTGGACGGCATCTGGTATCCCTGGCTGTTCAACGGTCAGGGCGGACACAGCCTGACCGGCAACGAATTTATGGCGCTGTACCACGGTGACGAATGGGCTCGGCCCGCCCTGGACGAAAAAGGCGCCGATATCGTATACCGCAGCATCTACAATCTGAAGGCTATGGGCTACAATATGATGGCCTACGGTGGCTCCTTCTGGGGTGAGGGCGTGGTTTATGACCAAAACGGCGACGTGTTGGGCATCAAAGAAGACTATCTCGTCAACGCCCGCCGTCTGCTGGATATGTGCCGCGAGATCGGTATGCCGGTAATGTGGCTGGTGTATTTCCATTCCTCCGATATATCCAATTACTACGGTATCGAGGCGTGGCATTATATCACGCAGATGTACGCCAACCACACAATAGCGGATCACTTCGCCGACCGTTTCGTGCGGCCTCTGTGTCAGATGCTGGCCGAATACCCGGATGTGGTGGCGATGGTTGCCATCACCGATGAGCCTGAAAACGAGATCAACGACAACGACGTAGGCGACCGCTTTGACGGCAACCGCTCCCATTACGGCACCACCCAGGAAAACGTTCAATATTTCGTCACCGCGATCAACAACGCAGTGAAGGAGGAGTTGCCCGATATGCCCCGCACGGTGGCACCCAATACGGACGACCTCTCTTTCTACGGATCGCTGGACCTGGATCTGGTGGGCCGCAACCGCTACGACAGCATCGGCTTGGTGCCGGATATGTCCAACTATATGACCAGCGCACCTATGCTCCTGACCGAGTATAATCACCCCAACGGCGGCTCTTTGGCCGATGACACCTATACGATGGTGCTCCAGACTTTCCGCAAAAATATGATGCAAAAGGGATTCGTAGGCGGTTTTCAGTGGTGCCACCTGCCGGACAATTTTGACGGCGCCCACTATCTGCAGAAAAGAAACGGACGAAGCGAAACCGATTATCGCTCCACCGTATACGATCTTTATTATTATATGACCGACTACCGCAACGAACACCGGGGCGTGGAGACGGTGCTGGATACCCCCAGCCTGTTCTGCATTGACGGCAGCGGCAAGGTGGAATGGATCCCGGCCCGACAGGCAACCCAAATGGATCTGCTCCGCTCGGACGACGGCGGCAACACCTGGATCAAGCTGCTGGACAACGTAGATCCCGCCCGGTACACCGACGCCGACGGCAAGGGCGTATACAAGGACACCACCGCCCCCAAATCCGGCTATATGTACAAGATCGTGGTCCGGGACGGCAAGGGCAACGAGGTAGCCTCCACCCCCTCCAACAAAGCCGGCGCCGATAAGGCTCATATACGAGAACTGCTCCCCGTCAGCATGCCGATCAGCGATCTGGGTGAGGATAAGCTGCCCCGCATTTCACGGCAACAGGCCAAGTTGCTCAGCTTCGGTGCCCTAAACAACCGTCCTATGAACGCCTCGGACAACCTTCTTCTCAACTGCAGCTTTGAGGAGACCACCGGCGGCCAGTGGAACAACAACACGTTCCTCAATGAGTACATCCGGGTGGTGGAGGATCCCACCGCCCCCAACGGCAACAAGAGCCTGTATTTTGACACTTCCGCCACCGGCGAGGACGGCTGGTATTCCTTTACTGTAGATGTGGAGCCCAACACCGACTACATATTTTCTACCTGGCTCAAGGGCGCCTATATCGCCGACGATAACCGGGCCAAGAGCAACCTCGGTATCATCGACCCCGAGGTCGGGATGTATATGGTCTACTGGGATCTGTATAGCGGATATGCCCGGGCCTCCCGCCGAGATCAGCAGATCTATCCGCCCTCTTGGGATAACGAATGGCATCTGCGCTCGGTGGTGTTTAACAGCGGCGAGTACACCCAGATCACCATCGCTCTGCGCGGCTATTCTTCCAAGATGTGGGTGGACGATATGGCCCTGTTCCGCCGCGACCAGGGTGTTAAGTATACCAGTGAAAACCTGGGCGGTAGCGTGTCCATATCAATGAATATAGAATACGACTCCTGTGCCCCGGAATACAGTCTCACCGAAAACGTGACCATGGAGGACCGCACCTCAACCTACTGGTTGTCCGACTCCTGGGATAACGACACGCTGAGCCTGGTGGATTCCAACAGCAGCCACGGCACGGTGCTGAAATACACCGGCGTCGAGGAAACGCGTGGCTTCTATTACATCAAATGGATCGACGTCAATCCGCATACCGATTACATCTTTGCGGCAGACATTCGGGTGCTGAGTAACGGTGGCGGACGGCTTATGCTGTTGGACGACCGAAAGGCCGGACCCCGCCACATTATGCAATACGATTTTAACACCGACTGGTTTGGCGAAGATTGGTTCCATATCGGATTGGCCTTTGATTCCGACGCCTACACCCGCATCGGCATCACCATCTTCGACGACGGCGGCGAGGTGCTTCTGGACAACATCCGCCTGTTTGAGGCTCAGAACGGTAGCGCCTACCGGGACGAGCCGTCCGGCTGGGCGGACGACGGCCTCGGCTGGCGGTATTACGAAAACCACTATCCGGCCATTTCCAAGTGGATCAACGACGGCTCCGGCTGGTACTATCTGGACGAGGAGGGCTATATGGTGACCAACTGCTGGAAGAAGGATTCTGTGGGCTGGTGCTATCTGGATGCCAGCGGCCGTATGGCCACCAACAAGTGGGTTACGGACAGCGTTGGCTGGTGTTACGTCGGTGGCGACGGCTACTGCGTAACCAACAAGTGGGTGGCCGACAGCAAGGGCTGGTGCTATCTGGACGATCAGGGCCGCATGGTCACCAACAAGTGGATCAAGGATAGCGTTGGCTGGTGTTACGTGGGCGGCGACGGCTATTGCGTCACCAACAAATGGGTGGCGGACAGTAAGGGCTGGTGCTACCTGGATAGCAACGGCCGTATGGTTACCAATAAGTGGGTCCAAGATAGCAAGGGTTGGTGTTACGTCGGTGGCGACGGCTACTGCGTCACCAACCAGTGGGTCAAGGATTCCAAGGGCTGGTGCTATCTGGACGGCGACGGCCGGATGGTGTACAGCCGGTGGGTGGACCACGGCGGCAAGCGGTATTACATCAACGCCAGCGGCTATATGGTCACCGGCAAGCAGACCATCGGCGGCAAACAATACACCTTTGACGCCTCCGGCGCTTTGATTTGAGCTATGGACAGCGGCAGGCTTTTTGTACAAAAGCCTGCCGCTGTTTTTTGTTGACTATAATGGAAATATTTAGTATACTGAAAGAAAAAAAGGAGCGTGATGTTTGTATGCGTAGCAAAATAAAAATGTTGACCTCGGTGCTGTGCGCTGTGGCTCTGCTGATGAGCATGGTCACCCCCGCCTTTGCCGCCAAGGACGGCACATTCCCCTGGAGAGAAGAGACCACCCTGCTGGAGCAGATCCTGGAGCGGGACGGCTTTTTGGACGGCATCTGGTATCCCTGGCTGTTCAACGGCACCGGCGGTTTCAATCTGACCGGCAATGACGTTATGTCCCTGTACCACGGAGACAAATGGGACCAGGCCGCCATCGACGAAAGGGGCGCCGACGTAGTGTACCGCAGCCTCTACAATCTAAAGGCTATGGGCTACAATATGGTCAGCTACGCCGGCTCTATGTTTGGCGAGGGCGTCATCTACGATTCCAATGGCGATGTGCTGGGCATCAAGCAGGATTATTTGGACAACGCCCGCCGGCTGCTGGATATGTGCCGGGAGATCGGCGTACCGCTTATGTGGACCGTGTGCTTCCACTCCTCCTCCATGCCGGACTATTACGGCATCGAGACCTGGCACCTGATCACCCAGATGTACGCCAACCCCGTGGTGGCGGACCACTACGCCGAGCGCTACGTGCGCCCTCTGTGTAAGCTGCTGGCAGAGTATCCGGACGTGGTGGCACTGGTGGCCATCGCCGACGAGCCCGAGAACGAGATGAACGACAGCGACGTGGGCAACCGCTTCGACACCCGCAGCTCTCAATACGGCACCACCCAGGAGAAATACGAGTATTTTCTGTCCGCCATCAACGACGTGGTGATGGAAGAGCTGCCGGGCGTGCCCCGCACCATGGCCGCCAACTCGGACAATCTGTCCCTCCACGGCGCCCTGAATCTGGATCTGGCCGGCCGCAACCGCTACGACAGCACCGGCAGTGCGTGGGGCATCTCCAACTATCTGGTGGATTCCCCTATGATCCTGGCGGAGTACAACTACCCTAACGCCAGCACCATATCCGACGATGAGTATACCAACGTTCTGACCAATTTCCGCAAGAACATGATGAAAGAGGGCTATGTGGGCGGCTTCCAGTGGTGCTTTTTGCCGGACAACTTTGACGGCGCCCACTACCTGCAGAAAAAAGGCGGCAAAAGCGAGACCGACTTCCGCTCCACGGTGTACGATCTGTACTACTTTATGACCGACTACCGCAACGAGTATCGGGGCGTGGAGACGGTGCTGGATACCCCCAGCCTGTTCTGCGTAAACGGCAGCGGCACGGTGGAATGGATCCCGGCCCGCCAAGCCACCTCTATGGATCTGCTGCGGTCCACCGATGACGGCAAGACCTGGGAAAAGCTGCTGGACAACGTGGACCCCGCCCGGTACACCGACGCGGACGGCAAGGGCGTATACAAGGACACCACCGCCCCCAAATCCGGCTATATGTACAAGATCGTGGTGCGGGACGGCAAGGGTAACGTGGCCGAGTCTGTCCCCTCCAACAAGGCTGGCGCCGACCAGGCCCATAAGCGGGAGCCGGTTCCCTCCGGCCTCCCCGTGGGCGATCTGGCCGTTGACAAGCTGCCCCGCATTAAGCAGGATCAGGCTAAGCTCCTGTCCTTCGGCGTGCTCAACAACCGCCCCCTGAGCAAGGAGGACAACCTCATTCTCAACGGCAGCTTTGAGGAGGCGGCCGGCGGTCAGTGGAACAACCGGTCCTTCCTGTGCCCGGAGGTCCAGGTGGTGGAGGACCCCACCGCCCCCGACGGCAAAAAGAGCCTGTATTTTAACACCTCCTCCACCACCGAGGACATCTGGTACAAGTTTACGGTGGAGGTAGAGCCGAACACCGACTACGTGTTCTCCACCTGGATCAAGGGTGCGTACATCGCCGACGACAACCGAGCCCGCGGCAACATCGGCGTCCTTGACCCGGATACCGGCATGTATATGGTCTATTGGGAGTATTACCGGGATTACGCCCGCTCCTCCCGTCTGAATCAGCAGATCTATCCCACCTCCTGGGATGAGGCCTGGCACCTGCGTTCGGTGTCCTTTAACAGCGGTGACCAGACAAAGGTGACCATCGCCCTATACGGCCACTCCTCCAGGATGTGGGTGGACGATATGGCTCTGTTCAGGAGCGACAAAGGCATTAAATATGTCAGCGATAATCTGGGTAGCAGCGTATCCCCCTTCTTCGATATAGAGTATAGCTCCTGCGATCCCGCGTACAGCCTGACTGAAAATGTGAATATGAGCGACAGCACCTCGGACTTTTGGCAAACCGGCGCAGCCTGGAAGAACGGCTTTTTGAGCATCGTAGATTCGGGGAGCGAGCACGGCAACGTAATGAAATACACCGGTGCCGAGCAAACCTGGGGCTACTATTACATCAAGTGGGTGGACGTAAAGCCCTACACCAACTATGTGTTCTCGGCAGACCTCAAGGTGCTGCGAGACGGCAAAGGAGCCTTTGCCCTGCTGGACAGCAAAAAGAATGGCCCCAACCCCTTTGTTCGGTTTGATTTTGACTCATCATTCTTTGGCGAGGATTGGTTCCCGCTGATAATGGCCTTTAATTCAGACGCCTTTACTCGTATCGGCATCGCCGTCATCGACAAGGGCGGTGAGGCCTACATCGATAACATCCGCCTGTTTGAAGAACAGGATGGCAGCGCCTATGAGGACGATCTGTCCGGCTGGGTCCTGGTTGAGGACGTATATGAGGAGACCAGCAACTGGATGTATTACGAAAATCACTATCCGGCGGTATCCAAGTGGATCCGGTATTCCGGCGGCTGGTACTATATGGACGAGGACGGCTATATGGTGTCCAACACCTGGAAGAAAGACTCCGTGGGCTGGTGCTATCTGACCGACTCCGGCAAGATGGCCACCAACAAGTGGATCAAGGATAGCGTGGGCTGGTGCTATGTGGGCGCCGACGGCTATTGCGTGACCAATAAGTGGGTGGCGGACAGCAAGGGCTGGTGCTATCTGGACGATCAGGGCCGCATGGTCACCAATAAGTGGGTCAAGGATAGCGTCGGCTGGTGCTATGTGGGTGCCGACGGCTATTGCGTGACCAATAAGTGGGTGGCGGACAGCAAGGGCTGGTGCTATCTGGACGAAAACGGCCGTATGGTCACCAATAAGTGGGTCAAGGATAGCGTCGGTTGGTGTTACGTAGGCGGCGACGGCTACTGCGTCACCAACCAGTGGGTCAAGGATTCCAAGGGCTGGTGCTATCTGGACGGTAACGGCCGGATGGTGTACGATACGTGGGTCGACGGCTATTACGTCAACGCCAACGGCTATTGGGTCGAGTAAGACATAATCACAAAAGCACAGGTTGCGCACAGTCAGGAACGTCAAGATAATCCAAACTTTCCGCAAAATATTAACTGGAATTCCGCAAAGAAACAGTATATAAAGCAAATTATAGAAGGAAGCGTGAACCCTCAATGAAAAACTATGTTCAAAAATGGATTTGCATGCTATGCAGCCTGGCTATGCTTTTTGGTCTGACCACGGTGATGCCGGTGGCGGCCGATACAGCTGCGGCGCCGACCGAGGAGAAATCTCTGTACGAGCAAATCCTAGAACGGGACGGCTTCCTCGAAGGCATTTGGTTCCCCTGGTTCACCCACGATTATCTGGGGTGCAGTCTCACCGCCAACGATATGGGCCACAAGATGATCGATAACAACTGGTATAGTATGGACACCGTCGGTCTGGATGCCTACGGCGCCGACAAGGTATACAAAGAGATCTACAATCTGAAAGCCTTGGGCTACAATATGATGGCCTATCCCGGCTCTATCTATTTTGAGGGAGTCGTAATGGATGACAACGGCGACGTGCTGGGTGTCAAAGAGGATTATCTGGTCAATATGCGTCGTCTGCTGGATATGTGCCGCGAAATCGGGATGCCGGTGATGTGGAACATCCTGATGCACTCTTCGTCGATCCATGACTATTACGGCTTTGATGCATGGGCGATTATGTCCCAGCTGTATTGCAACCCCGAGGTGACTGATCACTATATAGAGCGGTTCGTACGCCCCGTGTGCCAAGTATTGGCCGAGTATACTGACATCGTAGCGATGATTGCTCTCGTGGACGAGATTGAAAACGAGATGAACGACTCCCAGATCGGTAACAAGACCACCGGCAACGGCCACGCCATCTCTTACGGTATGAGCAAAGAAAATATGGTGTATCTAGTCTCCTCCATTAACGACGTGGTGAAAGAGGAACTGCCCGGCGTAGCCCGCACTTTGGCCGCCAACTTCAACGATCTGGCCACCTACAGCGAGTTGGATCTGGACGTCATCGGCCGCAATCGCTATGACAATCTGGGCGGCTGTGACTCTATGGATCATTACTATGCCACCGCACCTATGATTTTAACTGAGTTTAACCTAGATGTTGATCCGCCGCCATCCGAAGAACGTTTTCTGCAGGTTCACATCAACTTTCGCGAAAACATGAAGGCCTGCGGTTATCACGGTGGCTTCACGTGGTGTTGGCAGCCTACCATAAACGGCTCTGGCGGATGTGCCGATCTGCTGGCCAAGGGCGCCCAGTCTCTGACCGATTTCCGCGAATATATGTACAAACTACGCTGGTACGTTACCGACAACCGTAACGCATACCGTGGTAAGGAAGACGCTATGGATGTGCCCACGTTCTTCTATGTCAATAATACTCAAGAGATTGAATGGCTCCCCTCTCGCCAGGCCACCTCTATGGATCTTCTCCGCTCAAACGACGGCGGAAAAACCTGGAAAACCATCGTAAATAACGAAAAGCAGGACACGTTTATGGTCGGCTACAAGTGCCTGTATTCGGACGACTATGGCACCAGAAATTCAATCTATAAGATCATTGCCCGGGACAACCGAGGCAACGAGGTGGAGTCGGCTGTGTCCAACGCCCCCTCAGACGCCACCAAGTACGTCCAAACCGCCAAAAAGACAGATATTGAGATTCTCAAGCGTCCCGATGTTCCGGCAGCCGGCCCAATCCCCGAAAACGCCTCTTTCCTGAAACTGTTTCATTACGGCGTGGTAAACGACCGCCCTCAAAACGATGAGGTGAACATGATCCAAAACGGCAGCTTCGAGAACACTACTGGCGGCCAGTGGAACAACAGCATTTTCCTGCGGAATGGCATGCAGGTGGTGGAGGATTCCACCGCCCCGGAGGGTACCCACACTCTCTTCTTTAACTCCTCCGACAATCCGGAGTATACTTGGTACACCTTTACGGTGGACGTGCAACCCAATACCAACTATGTCTTCTCCACTTGGATTAAGGGCGATTTCATCAGCGATGACAACCGCTTTGCAGCCAGTATCGGTGTGCTCAATCCCGCAACCCAAAAATTTATGATCTGTCAGGAGTTGAGTACCCGTTCCTCCCGCGACTATCAGCAGATACACCCCAGATCCTGGGATGCCCGCTGGCATCTGCGAGCCGTCGGCTTCAACAGCGGCAACGAAACCCAGATAACCATCGGTCTGCTTGGCCGTTCCAGCCGGTTGTGGGTAGACGGCGTAGCTATGTACGAGAACGACCAGGGCATTCACTATTTTGGCGAGAATATGCAGGGTGTGGTCACCATTAATCTCACCGACGACAACTATTGCGAGCCGGAGGACAGTCTTATCGAAAACGTCCGTATGGACGATCCAGATTCTAACTTCTGGCAGTCCGGTGGCGGCTGGAAAAACGGTTTCCTTTCTCTGGAGGATACCCAAAGCGGCTATGGCCCCGCCCTGAAATATACCGGTGGCGAAAACTCCAAAGGCATCTACTACATCAAGTGGATTGATGTAGAACCGGACACCGACTATGTCTTCTCGGTGGATGTCAAGGTGTTGAAGGATGGCAACGGTCGACTGGAATTGCTGGACGATAAGATGAGCGGCCCCGTCGCGGTGCTGGGGCTTGACTTTGACCAAAGCAGTTTTGGCAGCGACTGGTTTAACTTCCATATGCTTATTAACACCGACGCCTTCACCCGTATCGGTATCGCGTTCTGCGATAAGGGCGGCGAAGCGCTGATCGACAATATGCGTCTCTTCAAGCCGGAGTATGCCACCGAGGGACAGGACGTATCTTTGGACGGCTGGGTCAAGAGCGATTTCGGTTGGCTGTACTACGAGTCCGGCAACAAGGTGACCGACAAGTGGGTCAGCTACAACGGCGGCTGGTATTATGTGGATGACAACGGCTATATGGTGTCCAACACCTGGAAGAAAGACTCCGTGGGCTGGTGCTATCTGGGTGACAACGGTAAGATGGCCACCAACAAGTGGGTTAAGGACAGCGTTGGCTGGTGCTACGTGGGTAGCGATGGCTATTGCGTGACCAACAAGTGGGTGGCGGACAGCAAGGGCTGGTGCTATCTGGACGATCAGGGCCGTATGGTCACCAATAAGTGGGTCAAGGATAGCGTCGGCTGGTGCTATGTGGGTGCCGACGGCTATTGCGTGACCAATAAGTGGGTCGCCGACAGCAAGGGCTGGTGCTATCTGGACGGCAGCGGCCGTATGGTCACCAATAAGTGGGTCAAGGATAGCGTCGGTTGGTGTTACGTAGGTGGCGACGGTTACTGCGTCACCAATAAGTGGGTGGCCGACAGCAAGGGCTGGTGCTATCTGGATGCTAACGGCCGGATGGTGTACGATACGTGGGTCGACGGCTATTACGTCAACGCCAACGGCTATTGGGTGTAATCACAAGACACAAACAACGCTATGGGCGGCAGGAGAACACCTCCTGCCGCCTTTTCTGTTGCACAAGCCGCCGTGGCCTTTGGAAAAATATGCATCCGCTCCCCCGCCCATATTTTGACAAGGCGGTAGAATACTACTGGTATCTGAACAACAGGAGGATTTTGTATGCGGATCGCCTTTTTCGATGCCAAGCCCTACGACCGGCCGTCCTTTGACCGGCACGGCGAGGCCAACGGCATCACCTTCAAATACCTGGAGGCCAAGCTCAACGAGGACACGGTGGGCCTGGCCCGGGGCTACGACGGGGTGTGCGCCTTTGTCAACGACACGGTGGACCGGCCGGTGATCGACCGGCTGGGCGAGATGGATATCCGGGTGCTGGCTCTGCGGTGCGCCGGCTTTAACAATGTGGATATGCAATACGCCAACGGTCGCCTGCACGTGCTGCGGGTGCCGGCCTATTCCCCCTATGCGGTGGCGGAGCACACCATGGCCCTGCTGCTGACCTCCATCCGCCGCATCCACAAGGCCTATATCCGCTCCCGGGATTTCAATTTCAGCCTCTCCAATCTGACCGGCTTTGACCTGCACGGCAAGACGGTGGGGGTGGTCGGCACCGGCCGCATCGGGCGGGTGTTCATCGACATCTGCCGGGGCTTTGGTATGCGGGTGCTGGCCTATGACAAGTATCCCGCTCCCGACCTGGACAGCGGCGACACCATCCGGTACGTGGAGCTGGACGAGCTGCTGGCGGACAGCGACATTCTCTCCCTCCACTGCCCCCTGACCGAGGACACCTATCACCTCATCGATGCCGCCGCCCTGGAGCGGTGCAAAAAGGGCGTGGTGCTGCTCAACACCTCCCGGGGGGCGCTGGTGGATGCCGAGGCTCTGCTGGAGGGCATCAAATCCCGCCGGGTGGGGGCTGCCTGCCTGGACGTGTACGAGGAGGAGGGTGACCTGTTCTTTGAGGACAATTCCGGGCACATCCTGGAGGACGACGTGCTGGCACGGCTGATCTCCATGCCCAACGTGATCGTCACCTCCCACCAGGCCTTTCTCACCGAGGAGGCTCTGGAAAACATCGCCGAGACCACCGTGGGCAACCTGCTGACCTTTGCCAAAAACGGACAATGCCCCAACGAGGTGTGCTGGCGGGGCGGCCGCACCGAGGATTGCAAAAACGGCACCTGTTTTTGATAATATCGCACACTTTGGGTATTGCTATGGACGTTGCCTTTGTGCTATAATAGTCCCATTCGGGCGGGCACCGAGTGCCCCGCAAATGCATTGAACCGTATCGGGAGGACACACTATGTTTATCTCTAAAGACATTCTGTACGTGGGGGTCAACGACCACCGCATCGACCTGTTTGAGGGCCAGTACGACGTGCCAAACGGCATGGCGTACAACTCCTACGCCATTATTGATGAGCAGATCGCCATCATGGATTCGGTGGACGCTGCCTTTACCCACGAGTGGCTGGACAACATCCAGAACGCCCTGGAGGGCCGCACCCCCGACTATCTGATCGTCCAGCATATGGAGCCGGACCATTCCGCCAACATCGTCCACTTTACCAAAGCCTATCCCCAGGCAAAGATCGTCTCCTCTGCCAAGGCCTTTAAGATGATGGGTCAGTTCTTCGGCACCGACTTTGCCGACCGGCAGGTGGTGGTGGGCGAGGGCGACACCCTCTCCCTGGGCCGCCACACCCTGACCTTTGTCACCGCGCCCATGGTGCACTGGCCGGAGGTGCTGGTCACCTACGACAGCGCCGACCGGGTGCTGTTTTCCGCCGACGGCTTTGGCAAGTTCGGCGCCCTGGACGTGGAGGAGGACTGGGCCTGCGAGGCGCGGCGATACTACTTCGGCATCGTGGGCAAATACGGCGCCCAGGTGCAGGCGCTGCTCAAAAAGGCCGCCGGTCTGGATATCGCCACCATCTGCCCCCTCCACGGCCCGGTTCTGAATGAGAACCTGGGCTATTATCGGGATCTCTACAATACCTGGTCCTCCTATCAGCCGGAGGAGGAGGGCATCGTCATCGCCTACACCTCTGTCTACGGCAACACCAAAAAGGCGGTGCTGCAGCTGGCAGAGCGCCTGCGGCAGAACGGCTGCCCCAAGGTGGTGGTCAACGACCTGGCCCGGTGCGATATGCACGAGGCGGTAGAGGACGCTTTCCGGTACAGCAAGCTGGTGCTGGCCACCACCACCTATAATGCGGACATATTCCCCTTTATGCGGGAGTTTATCCACCACCTGACCGAGCGCAACTATTCCAACCGCACCGTAGCCTTTATGGAAAACGGCAGCTGGGCGCCCATGGCCACCAAGGTGATGCGGAGCATGCTGGAGGGCTGCAAAAACCTCACCTACACCGAAGGTGGTGTCAAGATCCTATCGGCCCTCAACGAGCAAAGCGCCACCCAGCTGGATGCTCTGGCGGACGAGCTGTGCCGGGACTATCTGGCCCAGCAGGATGCCACCGCCAACAAAAACGATCTGTCCGCCCTGTTTAATATCGGCTACGGCCTGTACGTGGTGACCTGCCACGACGGCAAAAAGGACAACGGCCTCATCGTCAACACAGTCACCCAGGTGACCGACACCCCCAACCGGGTGGCGGTGACCATCAACAAGGCAAACTATTCCCACCACATCATCAAGCAGACCGGCAGAATGAACGTTAATTGCCTGACGGTGGACGCCCCCTTTAAGGTGTTCGAGACCTTCGGCTTTGTCAGCGGACGCAACGTGGACAAGTTTGCCGAGTGCGAGCCGCTGCGGTCGGATAACGGGCTGGTGTTCCTGCCCCGCTACATCAACTCCTTTATGTCCCTGAAGGTGGAGCAGTACGTGGACCTGGACACCCACGGCATGTTCATCTGCTCGGTCACCGAGGCCCGGGTCATATCCGACCGGGAGACCATGACCTATAGCTACTACCACGAGCACGTCAAGCCCCAGCCGGTGACCGAGGGCAAGACCGGCTACGTCTGCAAGATCTGCGGCTACGTCTACGAGGGTGAGCCGCTGCCCGAGGATTTCATCTGCCCCCTGTGCAAGCATGGCGCGGCGGATTTTGAAAAAATTCAGTAATAAACCAACAAACGGAGGTGAATGAGAATGAAAAAGTACGTGTGCGACGCTTGCGGCTGGGAGTATGACGAGGCCGCCGGCGCCCCCGACCTGGGCATCGCCCCCGGCACCAAGTTTGAGGATCTGCCGGAGGATTTTGCCTGCCCCCTGTGCGGCGTAGGCAAGGATATGTTCAGCGAGGAATAAGACAGAGTGCCCCACACCGTCCAATGGACGGTGTGGGGCCTTTTCGTAATGCCGCTTGACAGTCTTTTTCTCCTCATATATAATTCAGGTAAGAGGAGGCGTGTACTATGAAGCTGTTTCAGGCGCTGGACCCGGTCAACAAATCCGCCAAGGAGAACTGGGCCATACTCAACCGATTGGATCGAAAGATCACCCTGCGCCGTGCTGATGCAAACACCACCATGCTCACCGGCACGATTTCCTATTACATTCTGATGGTGCTGGTGTCCCACACACTGTTATGCAAATCCCTGTTAGCTGAGCTGTTAAAGAATGAGCAGGTGCAGCCGCTGTTGGAAAATACCGCCATCGTACAGTGGCTGGAAGCCCTTTCCTACCCCTGGTATATCCTGCTGGCGGGCGCCGTGGTACTGGTGCTGGTCGTCCCCTGTATGTTGGCGTTGTTGGCTAAGGTGCTGGTTTTGCTGCTGGTACCGCGCCTGCTGCAGTCAAAAAAAGAGCCGCATCTGCCCACCGAGGAGATCCCGCAGAAAAAGCTGCTGACCCTGCGCACCCGCTATCTGTATGATCGACAATACCATTCCAACGGCTCGGATCTGGGCCTTTGGCCCGGTTATATTGCCGCTGGCCTGTTCGCGGTGGTGCCGATCCTTTTGCTGTTTTTGACAGAGATAGGCCGTGCGATCATCGACGCCGAGGGGCAACCCGCAATCTGGATCGAGCTGCTGGCCATACTCGTGCTCGCCCTTATATTCTGGTTTGCGTCCCTCTGCCTATATTTGCTGCTGGATAAAATACTTAGCCCTTTGTACTGGGGACGGCATTGGGTCTCCCGCTATACGGCTCTGGACACCGCCGCCAAAGCGTTCTATGAGCAGTGGGTGGCCGTCGACCCGGAGGAGCAGGAAAACAAAAAGCGTCAGGACGAAATCGAAGCCCGCAAATGGGAAGAACAGAAACGCAAAGACGAAGAATACAGACAATATATGGTGGAGTGGTACATTCAGTCACAGAAGGAACACGAAGAATATTTGCGGCGGCTACACGAATGGGCCAAAGAAGACGACATCGACTGGACCGGCAGCGGTGACGGTATCTGATGCCGTAACACACAGCCCACGCACTTTCTTTTTGTAAGGAGCTACTATGAAACTGGTATTATTAACCGCCCTGGGGGTGGGAGGCGCCACCATCATCGGCGCTCTCATCGGCTTTGTATTCCGCAGGGCATCCCATAAATTTTCCGATATCGTTCTCTCCTTCGCGGCCGGGGTGATGCTGGCCGCCGCCGTGCTGGGGCTGATCATCCCCTCTCTGGAATACGGCGGCTCCTTTGGCCTGCCCATCGCCGTAGCTGGCATCTTTGCCGGTGCTCTATGCCTCAACCTCATCGACAAACTGGTGCCCCATCTGCACCAGCTGGCCGGCCCCGATACAGAGGAACACAACCGCACCCAGCTCAATAAGGTGCTGCTGTTCGTCACCGCCATCGCCATCCACAATCTGCCGGAGGGCATCGCCGCCGGTGTCAGCTTTGGCACCGACGACCCCGCCCAGGCGCTGCTCATCGCCGGCGGCATCGCTCTGCAGAACATCCCCGAGGGCATGGTGATCATCGGGCCGATGCTGGCGGCGGGCGTATCCCCCGCCCGCACCTTTGTATACGGTATGCTTACCGGCCTGGTGGAGGTGGCCGGCACCCTCATCGGCTATTTCGCGGTGAGCGTGGCCTCCGCCGTGCTGCCCTTTGCCCTGGCCTTTGCCGGCGGCACCATGCTGTATGTCATCAGCGACGAGATGATCCCCGAGACCCACGCCCACGGCCACCAGCGGGGCGCCACCTATGCGCTGCTGGTGGGCTTTTGCCTGATGCTGGCCACCGACGTGTTACTGGGATAAGTCTCCCAAAAAACAACGCAATCGACCCCGGCAGGACACCCCCTGCCGGGGCCTTTGTGTATTCTGCTGTACAAACAAATGGTTAAACGGATAACTATCGTCATTTTGCGAATGGTTATCCGTTTAACTATTTGCTATAATAGTACCCAACGTGTTCTCGAATATCTTTCTGCAATGGGAGGTATAGATATGAATAACCAACACCCGGACATCGGTCAGGTGGAGGATCGGCTGGCCGCCTTTGTGCGCCAGCGCCGCCGCACCATGCAGCGGTATTTCAGCAGCATCGGTATGTTCAACGGCCACCCGGCTATGCTGTTTCATCTGCGCCGGCAGCCCGGTATCACCCAAAAGGAGCTGGCCGGATGTATGGAGATATCCAAGGCCTGCGTGACCACCTCGGTGCGGCGGCTGGAGGCCGCCGGCCTCATCCGCCGGGAGGGCGACCCCGCCGACGGGCGGGTGACCCACCTCTATCTCACCCCGACCGGCGAGGAGCTGGACGCAGCCTGCGCCCGGGGGCGTGACTTTCTCATCGAGACCCTGTACCAGGGACTGACCGAAGAGGAGACTGCCGCCCTGTACACCGCCCTGGACAAAATGATCCGCAACCTGCAGGCGGCCGCCGCCACCCTGCCGGAACCGCCCCAAGGAAAGGATGAATGATATGAAACGCTGGTTCAAGTACGTAAAGCCCTATCTGCCCTATTTCATACTGGGGCCTCTGTGCATGATCATAGAGGTGGTGGGCGAGATCTTTTTCCCCCGGCTGCTGGCGGTGGTCATCAACCGCGGCAACGCCGGCACCCTCACCGTGGAGAACAGCCTGGGAGTATGTCTGCTGATGGTGCTGCTGGCATTGGTGATGATGGCCGGCGGCGTGGGCGGCGCCTATTTCGGCGCCAAGGCATCGGTCAATTTTGCCGCCGACCTGCGGCAGGACGCCTATAAAAAGATCCAGAGCTATTCCTTTGCCAATATCGACAAATTCTCCACCGGCTCTCTGGTGGCCCGCATCACCAACGACGTCACCCAGCTGCAGAACTTTGTGAATATGCTGCTGCGTATGGCCCTGCGCAGCCCCGGCATGATGATCGGCGGTCTGGTGATGGCCATCTCTCTGCGCCCCTCTCTGTCTGTGGTGTTTACGGTCAGCATCCCGGTGATGCTCATCACCATCGGCTGCACCATCGCGGTGGGCTTTCCCCGCTTTCAAAAGCAGCAGCAAAAGATCGACGGGCTCAACTCCACCATCCAGGAGAATATCACCAATATCCGGGTGGTCAAGAGCTTTGTCCGGGAGGAAAAGGAGATCCACAAATTTCACCAGGCCAACGGTGACCTGAAGGACGCCGGTATGTCCGCCATGAAGGTGATGATCTTTATGCATCCCATCGTGACGCTGTTTATGAACATCACCATTGTGGCGGTGGTGCTGGTAGGCACCCCCATGGTGCTGGATACCGGCATGGAGGTGGGCGACCTGTCCGCCTTTATCTCCTACGTTAACCAGATCCTGTTCTCGCTGATGATGGTGACCATGCTGCTGATGTTCTCCTCCCGTGCCCTGGCCTCCGGCCGCCGCATCGGCGAGGTGCTGGACGAAAAACTGGACCTGAGCGACGAGACCGCCGCCCAGCCCGACCGCCGGGTCACCGAGGGCCGCATCGAGTTTAAGAACGTGTCCTTCCGCTACTATAAGACCAGCGAGGAGCGTGTGCTGTCCAATATCGACCTGACCATCCAGCCGGGCAGCACGGTGGGCATCATCGGCTCCACCGGCTGCGGCAAGACCACCCTGGTATCCCTCATCCCCCGGCTGTACGACCCGGACGAGGGCCAGGTGCTGGTGGACGGCGTGGACGTGCGGGATTACTCCCTGCACAATCTGCGGGAGGGCGTGGGCATGGTGCTGCAGAAGAACGTGCTGTTCTCCGGCAGCATCGCCGACAACCTGCGCTGGGGCGACCCGGACGCTACCGACGAGGAGGTGCGCCGCATGGCAGAGTTTGCCCAGGCGGACAAGTTCGTCAGCTCCTTCTCCCAGGGCTACGACACCCCCCTGGAGCAGGGCGGCACCAACGTGTCCGGCGGACAGAAGCAGCGGCTGTGCATCGCCCGGGCGCTGCTGAAAAAGCCGAAAATACTCATTCTGGACGACTCCACCAGCGCGGTGGACACCGCCACCGAGGCCCAGATCCGCCGGGCGTTCCGGGAGGAGCTGTCCGACTCCACCAAGATCATCATCGCTCAGCGCATCAACTCGGTGAAAGAGGCAGACTGCATCATCGTGATGGACGAGGGGGTCATCTCCGGCATCGGCACCCACGAGCAGCTGCTGGCCGACAACACCGAGTATCAGGAGATCTATTATTCCCAGATGGATAAGGAGGGTGCGTAATATGGCACGGTCATTGGAAACACTGCAGGCCCAATACAACAGCCGTGCCAGCCAGCACGGCGGACCCGGCCCCCGCGGCGGCGGACCCGGCCGCGGGCACGGACCCCGGGCCAAGGGCAAGCCCAAGAACATGGGCGCCACCGTGGCGCGGATGCTCAGCTATCTCAAGGGCTTTAAGTTGCACCTGCTGGGGGTGCTGCTGTGTATGCTCACCAGCACCGTCACCTCTCTGGTGGGCGGCTATATGATCGCCCCCATCATCAATCATCTCACCTTTTTGGTCACCGGTAAGATGCCGGATATGAGCGCCGCAGAGCAACAGATCGATCGCATCATCACCGCCCTGATGGACACCCCGGTGGCGCAATTTCTCACCGACACCTTTACCGCCATCCCGGTGTACGTCCTCACCGCCCTGCTGATCCTGGTGATGATCTATCTGGTGGGTCTGGCCACCACCTATATCCAGAGCCGCCTGATGATGGCGGTGTCCCTGGGGTCTGTGCAGCGCATCCGCAACGACCTGTTCGAAAAGATGCAGGCCCTGCCGGTGCGGTATTTCGATGCCCGTCCCACCGGCGAGATCATGAGCCGCTACACCAACGACGTGGACAACATCGACGTGATGCTCAACAACTCCCTCATCACCGTGGTATCGGGTGTGGTCACCCTGGTGGGCACCTTTATCTTTATGATCACCACCAGCTGGATCCTCACCCTGGTGACGGTGGTGTTCATACCGCTGTTTTTGCTGTGCAGCCAGACCATCGCCCGCCGCAGCAGCAAGTATTACAGCGGCCAGCAGGCCGCCCTCGGCGCGGTCAACGGCTATATGGAGGAGACCATCTCCGGCCAAAAGGTCATCAAGGTCTTTAACCACGAGGACGAGTGCGTGGAAGAATTCGGTTCGCTCAACGACGATCTGCGGGATAAGCAGTTCAAGGCCCAGTTCTACGGCGGCATTATGGGTCCCGTGATGCACAACACCAGCCAGATCAGCTATGGCATTACCATCGGTCTGGGCGGCATCCTGATGTGCTTTGGTCTGCTCACCCCCGGCGGTCTGACCGTGTTTGTCAACTACTCCCGCCAGTTCGCCATGCCCATCAACAACATCGCCATGCAGACCTCCACCCTCTTTGCCGCCCTGGCGGGTGCCGAGCGGGTCTTTGCCCTGATGGACGCCGACCCGGAGCCGGCAGACGTGGAAGATCCCGCCCCCGCAGATGCCATCCGGGGCGACGTGGTGCTGGAGCACGTCACCTTTGGCTACAACGAGGATAAGACCATCCTCCACGACATCTCCCTCTACGCCCACCCGGGCCAAAAGATCGCCTTCGTGGGCTCCACCGGCGCCGGCAAGACCACGGTCACCAACCTGCTCAGCCGCTTTTACGACATCCAGGAGGGCACCATCACCATCGACGGTGTGAATATCCGGGACTATAAGCTGGCCGACCTGCGGCGAAACATCGCCATGGTGCTGCAGGACACCCACCTCTTTCCCGGTACGGTGATGGAAAACTGCCGCTATGGACGACTGGATGCCACCGACGAGGAGGTGGTCGCCGCCGCCAAGACCGCCAGCGCCCACTCCTTCATTATGCGGCTCAAGGACGGCTACCAGACCCGGCTGGAGGGGGACGGCTCCAACCTGTCCCAGGGCCAGCGGCAGCTGCTGAACATCGCCCGGGCGGCCCTGAGCAAGGCCCCCATCCTGGTGCTGGACGAGGCCACCAGCTCGGTGGATACCCGCACCGAGCGGCACATCGAGCACGGCATGGACCGGCTGATGCGGGACCGCACCACCTTTGTCATCGCCCACCGGCTGTCCACGGTGCGCCACGCCAACGCCATCCTGGTGCTGGAGCAGGGCCGCATCATCGAGCGGGGCACCCACGAGGAGCTGCTGGCTCTCGGCGGCCGCTATTACGAGCTGTACACCGGCAAACGGGAATTGGATTAAGACAAGCAAAAGGAGCAGGCACACGGCGTGTGTCTGCTCCTTTTTTGATTATTCCAACAGCTCCAGCAGCTCCTCAGCGGTCAGGTCGGTGATGGAGGGTGCCTTGGCACCCACCACCTGCTCCGCCAGCTGCCATTTTTGCTCCTGCAGCCGCAGGATCTTCTCCTCGATGGTATCCCGGGCGATCAGCCGCACCACCTGCACCGGATTCTTCTGCCCGATGCGGTGGGCCCGGTCGGTGGCCTGGTTCTCCACCGACAGATTCCACCAGGGGTCGTAGTGGATCACCATATCCGCCCCGGTGAGATTGAGTCCCACACCGCCCGCCTTGAGAGAGATGAGAAACACCGGGGTGTCATCCTCGTTGAAAGCGTCCACCAGCCGGGCGCGCTCTTCTTTCGGCGTAGAACCCTGCAGCAGGAAATGCGGGATCCCCTCCGCCTCCAGCCGCTGGCGCAGCAGCGCCAGCATAGAGGTGAACTGGGAGAACAGCAGCACCTTGTGGCCGCCGGCGGTGGCCTCCCGCAGCAGCTCCACGCAGGCCTCCAGCTTGCAGCTGTCGCCGGTGTAGCCCTCGCAGCACAGCCGGGGGTCGCAGCAGATCTGCCGCAGGCGGGTCAGCTGGGACAGCACCGTCATCCGCTGCCGGCCGGTGATGCGGCCGCTGCCGGTGATCTGCCGCCGCAGGTCGGCGATGGCGGACAGATACACCTGCCGCTGAGCCCGCTCCATGGTGGCGGGCAGCACCCGCTCGGTCTTGGGGGGCAGCTCCGCCAGCACCTCCCGCTTGAGACGCCGCAGGATAAAGGGGGATACCAGCCGCCCCAGCCGGTCCAGCGCCCGGGGGTCCTCTCCCCGCAGAATGGGCAGTTCAAAACGATTGCGGAATTTTTGGTAGGAGAACAGCAGCCCCGGCATCAGGAAATCGAAGATGCTCCACAGTTCGCCCAGTCGGTTCTCCACCGGGGTGCCGGTGAGGGCAAACCGCTGGATCGAACGCACCGCCTTGACCGCCCGGGCGTTTTGGGTGGCGCTGTTTTTGATATACTGGGCCTCGTCCAGAATGTGATAGTGAAAGGACAGCTCCCCATACAGGGCCACGTCCCGCTTGAGCATATCGTAGGAGGTGACGACCACGTCGTACTCCGCCGCCATAGCCAGCCGGCGACGGCGCTCGGCGGCGTCGCCGATGACGCACAGCACCGTCAGCTGAGGAGCAAAGCGCTCCAGCTCCCGCTCCCAGCCCAGCACCACCGAGGTGGGGCACACCACCAGGGACGGGGTGGTGACCCCCCGCTCCTTGGCCGCCAGCATCAGGGCGATCACCTGTATCGTTTTACCCAGACCCATATCGTCCGCCAGGATGCCGCCAAAGCCCAGCTCCTCCATGGCCCGCAGCCAGCGGTAGCCTGTGCGCTGATAGCCACGCAGCACCGGTGCCAGGGCCGCCGGCACCGCATAGGTGGCCTCGGCCGCCTGCTGGTGGCGCTGTGCCAGCCGGGCAAACAGCCGGTCCCGGGTGACCGTCAGGGACTGGCGGCGCAGCACCCCATCCAGATACAGTGCCCGGTACCGGGGCAACTCCACCCGACCGGATCGCAGGTCCGCAGTGGACAGGCCCAGACCCTCCGCCAGGTCGGACAGAGCGGACAGCACGCCCCCATCCAGGGGCAGCAGCCGACCGTCCCGCAGCCGGTGATAGGGCCGGCTGCTGCGGTAGCCGGTGATGATGCCGGACAGCTCCGCCGGGTCCAGGTCGTCCAGCGCGATGCTCATCTGCAGCAGATCATCCACCAGGCTGACCCCCAGAGAGACCGCCGGCACCGGCGCCAGACCGGCCCGGTCAAAGGCGGGGGACACGGTCACCCGGGCTAGCTGGCGCAGGCGCTCCAGCCCCACCGTCAGAAAGTCGTACAGCCGGTCGTCCTCCCATTCGGCGGTGAGGGTGCCGTCCTCCAGCCGGCCGGCAAAATAGCGATCCAGCACCAGCCGCACCGGCCACTCGGCCAGGGTGTCCTGCCAGGGCTGGGGGTCGCCGTCGTAATAGGCCACCCGACCGCCATAGGCAAAGGTGACCCGGGCGGTGACCATCCCAAAGGGGGTGCGGTCCAGATACACCTCGGCATCCAGCCGGGGCGGCGTATAGGCATCCAGCGCCTCCACGTCCCCCTGCAGACGCACATAGGGGCGTATGGCACGCAGCACCCCGCCGCAAAAGGCCGGCAGCTGCTCCGGGGCGATGTACAGCCCGCCGGGGGCACGGGACACGGTGCGCACCCACTCCGCCATGCGGCGGGTATAGTCCGAGCCGGTGCGGTAGAGATGACCCCGGTGCACCAGATACAGCACCCGGGCGCCGAACACGGGACGGCTCTCGTCGCCGTAGAGGCGCAGGCCCTCCCCCTCCCGCTCCACCGTCACGGTGAGGATGGGATACCCCTCGGTGAGGGTCACACGCCGCTCTCCGGTGGCATCCCGCAGGGTCAGGCCGCTGCCCTGCATCCGGGCAAAAAAGCGGTCAAAGCCGCCGGGGGTGAGCCGCAGCTCCCCCACGCCGCCCGCCGGCACGGTGCCGGGGACATCCGGGTGCTCCTCCACCTCTGCCAGCAGAAAATCCAGCAGCGGCCGGCTCTCCGGGGCAAAGCTGTCCCGGTGGTGCAGCAGGGTCAGGTGGCGGCCGTATTCCGCCGTCTCACCCCGGGTCATCTGGCCGGCAAAGCGGGAGAGATTTTTGATGATATAGGGCTGCTCCCGCCCCACCGTAAAGGTGAGCGCCGGCATAGAGCCGGTCAGACACAGCACCGGGGTCAGCCCCACGCCGGGGTCGATATCCTCCGCCGCGGTCAGCCGCACCCGCTCCCCGGACAGATAGCGGTCCATCATCAGCGCCGCCGCCGGGTCGGTAGCCGCCGCCGGAGCCGCCTGGGGGGTGGGCAGAGGCTGGGGCTGGGTCATATCCTGATAATACTTATACACCAGCGTGGCCACGATGTGCTTGCAGGCCCGGTGGGTAGCCCGGTAGCGGCTGCAGCCGCAGGCCAGGTGCTCCACCTCGCCGGCCCGGTCAAAGCCCACCTCCACCTCATAGGCGGCGGCCGGCTCCTCCACCCGGGCGGTGACCCGTTGGTCGTAGAATGCGTCCGGAAGGGCGGCAAAATCCCGCACCCAGCCGGTATTGTAGCCGCTGATGCCGCGCAGATAAGCCTGCCGGCTCTCCGCCAGCAGACTGATTTTTTTAAGAGGATACAGAGGCATCCTGCCGCCTCCTTTCGCTTGGTGTTTGGTTTGGGGGGACTTTATAGTATACCCTATTTTGCGTTTTTTGACAAGGGGTTTTTCCACGAAAGAAAAAGCGACGTTGCATTTTTTGCCGGGGTGGTGTATACTGGTATTGTACTACACGAAAGAGAGGTGCCTCTATGTCCCACCCCGTCTATCTCATCGCCTCCGACCTGCACGGCTCCGCCTACTACACCGAACGGCTGGTGGATGCCTTTGCCCGGGAGAGGGCGGACCGCCTGCTCCTGTTGGGGGATATTCTCTACCACGGTCCCCGCAACGACCTGCCCCTGGGCTACAGCTCCAAGCGGGTCATCGCACTGCTCAATCCCCTGGCGGACAGGATCACCTGCGTGCGGGGCAACTGCGATGCCGAGGTGGACCAGATGGTGCTGGATTTTCCCCTAATGGCGGACTATGAGGCGGTGACGGTGGAGCGGCAGCTCCTGTTCCTCACCCACGGGCATCTGTACGATAACCAAAACCCGCCGCCGGTGCAGGACGGCGACATCGTGCTCCAGGGCCACACCCACGTGCCCCTGTGCCAGCACACCCCCGGCGGCTGGTGGCTGCTCAACCCCGGCTCGGTGTCCATCCCCAAGGAGGACAGCCCCCACAGCTATCTGCTGCTGCGGGACGGCACCTTCTATTGGAAAACGTTGGCGGGCGAGACCTATCGCACCGCGCCCCTATTCTGATACACAGCAAAAGGCCAGCAATCGTGTGTGACGATTGCTGGCCTTTTTTGCACGTCCTGTCCGGGTCTGGCATATACTGTCAGCGCAACGATACCACCGCGGTGCGGATGCCGCCGCCCTGGATATCCACAAAGCCGTAGGTACGCCCATACCCCAGGCTGCCGGGGTTAAAGAGATACAGCCCGTCGGCGTATTCCTCATAAGGGGTGTGGGTGTGGCCGAAGAGGGCAATGTCCGCCCCGGCCTGGCGGGCCGCCAGATCCAGCCGGTAGAGGGTGTACTTCACGTCGTGGAGATGGCCGTGGGTGAAATAAAACCGCTTACCACCCAGGGTCTCCTGCCGCACCGGCAGCTGACTGCAGCCGATATCGCAGTTGCCCGGCACCAGATAAAAGGTGCGGTCCGGATACCGCTCCTGTACCGCCTCCGCCTGCCGGATGCCGTCCCCCAAAAACAGCACCGTCCGGGCGGTGGGCTGCTGCTGGATGGCCTCGTGCAAAAGGCTCTCCCGGCCGTGCACGTCCGACACCACCAATATCCGCATTCGACACGCCTCCTCACATAATTGCCCGCTGCATTTCATACAGTATACCACAATCCCGGCGGCAGGGCAATCCCGCCGCCGAAAAAAAGGAGGCATACCCATGAACGAATCGGCCTTTTCCCCTCAGGAAATGGAAAAACTGCTGTCTCTGGCCGCCGGGCGGCTGGGCACCACCCCCGACGCCCTGCGCGCTGCCTTTCAGAAAGGAGGGCTGCGGGGGATCTCCGCCGCCCTGACCCCGGAGGACGCCGCCAAAGCAGAGACCCTGCTAGCGGACAAAGAGAAAGCCGCCAACCTGCTCCAGGACCCGGCCATCCAGCGGCTGCTCATCCAATTACTCGGCTAGAAAGGGGTGCCCTGATGGACGACCTGAACGAAAAGCTCAATCGGCTGCTGTCCTCGCCGGAGGGGATGGCCAAGATCCAGTCCGCCATGGCCGCTCTGTCCGGCGGCCAGGAAACCCCCACCCCTGCCCCGGCGCAGCCGGTGCAGCCGGCGCCGCCCCGGGATGGCGGCGGCCTGCCGGACATGGCGGCGCTGACCAGGCTACTGCCCCTATTATCCGGCATGGGCCAGGACAGCGAGGACACCCGGCTATTACAGGCGCTGCGGCCCTATCTCCACGGGCCCCGGGAGCAGCGGCTGGACGAGGCCGTGCGCCTGCTGCGGCTGACAAAGCTACTGCCCCTATTGCAGGAGCAGGGTATCCTGAAAGGGACGGGAGAGAGCAGCCATGGCGGATGATTTGTTGCAGATGCAGCGGGCCGCCGCCCGGCGGGTGCAGCAGATGCAGGAGCACTCCCGCCGGGTGTTTGAGGCCCACCAGGGCCATGCCCCCACCCCCCTGACCGAGCCCGCCTGGTCGGAGGAGCTGCACTCCCCGGGGCTGTACGCCCGCCCGGAACGGCCGTCACCTGTGCCGGAGCCGCAGCCAGTGCCGTGTCCGGCACCCCAGCCGCCGGCACCACCGCCGGTCACCCTGTCCCTGCCCCGTCTGGAGCCGGAGCAATGGCTGCTGCTGGGGCTGGCTCTGCTGCTGTTTCGTGCCGGCTGCCGCACCGAGCTGCTGCTGGCGCTATTGTACCTGGCTCTATGAGAAAAAGCGGTGTGAAAACACCGCTTTTTTGCGTCCCGGCTTGCTTTTTGCCGCCGGCCGGATTATAATGGTAAAGACAAAGAAACGGCGGAGCCGTCGCTCCGCCGTGTAGGTGCATTTATTTGTCCAGGCTCTTCTCCGCTGTCCGCAGCAGATTGAGCAGCGAGGTGGCAAACTGGGGATACCGGGCGGTCAGCTCATCCGGCAGGATGCCCGGCAGCTGACCGGCCTCCACACCGGGGTTGCCGTCCACCGCCACGCCCCGGGCCAGCTGGCCCGCCTTGGCCGCCGACCGGGCCGCCGCGCCCATGGCCGCCGTCTGGTACAGATACTCCTCCACCGAGAACATCGCCCGGGGATTTTTGGGGTTGGCGCTGTAGATCTGGCGAAACACCACGTAGGTGGTCTGGATGAGGACGTTGGACACCTCGGCGGTCAGCGCTTTGTTGTTGCACTTTTGCAGCAGGTCAAACAGGATCTGCAGAGAATTGACGATCAGCTTTTTATTGAGGATGGGCAACACGCCGCCGGCCTGCATCCGGTTGTCCCGGATGGCGGGGTCCTGCTCGGGGATCTCCTCCACGGCGATCATGGTGCCGGACTTGTCGGCGGTGCGACCTAGCAGATAGTCGCAGGATACGCCGTAGTAATCCGCGGCGCTGACCACAAAATCCAGACCGCACTCGCGGATACCCTTTTCGTAATGGGACAGGAGCGCCTGGGAGATGTGCAGGTCGGCTGCGGCCTGCTTTTGGCTGATGCCGCGCTCCTTGCGCAGCAGGGTCATAATGCGGGGAAAGGCGCTGTTCATACGCGGCACCTCCTGTCTGTAATGGCATCCCCGAAAAAATGGGGTGCATTGGAAATTGTACCCACAAACCCGGCAAAAGTCAAGTAAAATTTTACAGATAGTTGATTTTTATTCTTTTATCACAGAAAATACCCGGAAATTTTTGCTGAATAGGAGCAGACAGTATGAAAACCTACAAGATCCATCTCATCCGCCACGGTATGACCGAGGCCAACCAGGACGGCCGCTACATTGGCCGCACCGACCTGCCCCTGTCCCCGGAGGGCCTGGCGGCCCTGCTGGCCCTCAAGGAGAAATACCAATACCCCGGCGGTGTGCGGTTTTTCACCAGCCCCCTGACCCGGTGCCGCCAGACCCTGGAGGTGCTGTACCCCGGCTGCCAGCCTACCCTGGTGGAGGGGCTGTCCGAGTGCGATTTTGGCCAGTGGGAGGGCAAGCGCCTGCAGGAGCTCAAGGGGGACGAGCGGTTTCTCCGCTGGATGGAGGGGTCCGACCAGTCCATCCCCGGCGGCGAGGACAGCGAGGCCTTCCGTGCCCGGGTATGCGCCGCCTTTGAGGGGATCGTCAACGACCTCATCCACGCCGGCGACACCGAGGCGGTGATCTGCACCCACGGCGGTGTTATTACGATGCTCCTACAGCTGTACGGACTGCCCCGGCTGGACCCCAAGGACTGCCTGGCCAACCCCGGGCAGGGCTTTACGCTGCGGGTCACCCCCTCCATCTGGATGAGCGATCCCGTATGCGAGGCGCTCTGCATGATCCCGTGGGAGAAGGAAAAGTAACAACTTTTGGCACTTTGCACAAGTTTTTCGGCAAACCGAAAGAGATAATTTTTTAACAAAACTATTGTACCGAGCATAAAAATAAGTTATAATAAGAGCAACAAGGTATTATACCATCAAGGAGGAAGTAATTATGGCACTCATAAACACCAAAGAAATGTTCCAGAAGGCCTATGAGGGCGGCTACGCCATCGGCGCTTTCAACGTCAACAATATGGAGATCATCCAGGGCATCGTTGACGCCTGCAAGGAGCTGAACAGCCCCGTCATCCTGCAGGTCTCCGGCTCTGCCCGCAAGTATGCCCGTCACGCCTATCTGTACAGCATGGTCAAGACCGCCGCTGAGGAGACCGGTCTGCCCATCGCCCTGCACCTGGACCACGGCTCCAGCTTTGAGCTG
>JAFQKB010000050.1 GCA_017397125.1 Clostridia bacterium
CGTCCCGGTGCCGGTGGGAGCGGATACGTCCCCTCTGTCGGTGCTGCTCACCCCCATAACGGTGGTGCGGGTGGTGGTGCGGGTGGTGGTGGACGGGGCGGTGGTGCTGGTGGTGCCCGCATTCAGATAATACCGGGACGGAGTCATCAGGGACGCCGTATCCGTCTCATAAATAAAATCGTGCAGGCGGGCGGTGGCGTACTGCAGATCGTAGATCCACACCCAATCGTAATAGGGGTGGCTGCCGCCCCAGGACTTACAGGTGTCGTCCGGCAGAGAGTAGTTCACGATCTCCGGCGAGGAGGACAGCGCCCAGGTGGCGATGCTGATCATCTCGGCGCTGGACATATTGGTGTGGCAGATGCTGAGGATCTTATTGACCAGGTTGGGGAACTTGGACATGGGCTGGTTCTTCACCTCGTTGAACATGGCCTGCAGAACATCCTTCTGCCGGTTGCCCCGCTGGATGTCACTATCCACCTTGCGCACCCGGGCATAGGCCAGGGCCTGTCCACCGGACAGCCGCTGCTCGCCGGCCCGCTCCACCTTATCAATGTCCATGTCGCACTCGATGCGCATCCAGTAGACGTGCTTGTTGAGCTCGTTGAGCTCCTTTTTCTGTACGTTGATGGTGACACCGCCCAGATAATCGATGATCTCGGCAAACTCCAGGAAGTTGACGTACACGTAGTCCTTGATGTTCATGCCGAAATTCTGGTTGATGGTCTTGACCGCCAGATTGACCCCGCCGTAGCTAAAGGCGTGGGTGATCTTGGTCTTGTGCTCACGGCTGGGATAGCCATCCACCGGCACCAGCGTATCCCGGGCGATGGAGGTCATCTTGACCTTGTTATGCGCCCGGTCGATGGTGAGTATGATGATGGCGTCCGAGTGTCCGTCCGCCGAGGAATCCCGGTCGTCCAGGCCGAACAGGGCGATATTGACCACGCCCTCGGTGGGCAGCTCCTCGTTGATGCCCAGCTGGCTCTCGTCCAGCTCGCTGCCATGCTGGATGCTGCTGTCCAGGAACAGCCACACTGCCCCCACCGCCAAAACGGCCGCCGCCGCCACACTGGCCACCACGATCAGCACGATGCGCAGGATCCGCTGGTGCCGGGACAATTCTTTTTTCTTTTTTCCGTCCTGAGCGGCAATGGCGCCCAGACTCACCGTCTCCTTTTGGGAGGCGTTACAATGGGGACAAAACTCCGCGTCCTTTTTGATGCGCTTTCCGCACTTTTTGCATACCATAGTGTATACGCTTCCTTTCCCTTTACGTACAGCTGTCTGTTATTCCGGGTCGGAGGTGGTGTCCCCCGTGGTGGTATCCGTACTGGTATCGGACACGGTGGCGTCGGCTTCCGTGTCGGTCTCGTAAATGAAGTTGTGCAGCACCGTCTTGGCCTGGTCCAGGTCATAGACACGCACCCAGCCCCGCTCCCGGTCGATGATGCCGTTCCAGCACTCCATGTCCTCGGTGGGCATGTGCAGGCTGGTGATGGTGGGGTTGGCGGTGAGCGCCCAGGTGGCGATGTCCAGCAGCTCGTCGCTGTTCATATTGGTGTGGCACAGCCGCAGCACCCGGGCCAGGGTGCTGGGCAGCTTGGACAGGGGCTGCTCCCGGACCCGCTGGTACATGGCCATCAGCACCTCCCGCTGGCGGGCGGTGCGGGTGGTATCCCCGCCATTGGTGCGGTCGCGGGCATACAGTAGGGCCTGGGCACCGTTGAGCTGCTGCACGCCCGGTGCCGACAGCGGCTCGATGGTCTGGTCGTAAAAGCCCTGGGTGTACACGTGGTTCTCATTGAGAAAGGACATCTCGGCTGCATCCACATCCAGCTGCACGCCGCCGATGTAGTCCACGACCCCCATCAGCTCTCCAAAATTCACGTAGGCGTAATCGGTGATATTCATGCCGAAATTCTGGTTGATGGTCTTGATGGCCAGGCGAGCCTGTCCATAGGCCCAGGCGTGGGTCAGCTTTTCCTCGCCGTGGCCCTCGATGGGCACCAGGCTGTCCCGGGACAGAGAGGTCATCTTGATCTTATTATTGGTCCGGTCGATGGATACGATGATCATAGCGTCCGACCGGCCCACCGACCCGGCCTCCTGGTCCACGCCGAAGAGGGCGATGTTGCGCACCTCCCACACCGGGGGCAGGTCCGGGGTCACCTCCACCTCACTCTCGGTCATGTCACTGGTGTGCTGGATGTTGGAGTCGATGATCGCCTTGGGGATGGACCGGATGGCGATGGCCACCGCCGCCCCTATGGCCACCAGCACGATCAGCAGGGTGAGCAGCACCCGGGAGGCGGTTCTTCTTTTCTTTTTCCGGCCGGAGACGGGGCTCTGCGGAGCCGGACTCGGGCTGCTTTTTTCTTTCTTCATCGGGCTTCTCGCCCCTTTCTACTGCCTGTATTCCATATGGACACAAAATAACAGATTAATTATAGCACAAACATATACGTTTGGCAATTCCTTTTTTCTCGGTTAGTATATCCGCTACACAGCGGATAACACATAAAAAGACACGACCACCATACGATGGTCGTGTCTTAGCTGTTTTATCGTACCGAGAACAGCATATCGCCATAGGAGGGCAGGGGCCACAGGTCCTTGGCCACCAGCACCTCCAGGCCGTCGGCGGCGGTGCGCAAAGCCTCCATGGCGGGTACCACACCATCCCGATAATACTCCGCCAGACTCTGGGAGGTCCAGCCGGGCTCGTCCGCCCGGTGCAAGCTCTCCCGCAGGGTGTCCAGGCAGCCGGCCAGCCGATCGGTGAGGGCATTCACCTTTTTCAGCAGGGTCTCCTCGGTGTCCGCGCAGGCAAGGCCGGGCAGCGCCGTCCGCTTGGCGACAATGGTCTGGGCCAGCTCGCGGCCGTACCGCAGCGCCGCCGGGATGATGTCCTTTTGGGTCATGCTGACCATGGTATGGGCCTCGATGTGCAGCACCTTGGCGTAATTCTGCAGATAAATATCGTACCGGGAGCGCATCTCGGTCTCGGAATAGACGCCGTATTTTTCAAACAGCGCTATGTTCTTGGGCAGCACGTAGCAGGGCAGGCAGTCCGCCGTGGTGGGATAGTTGCACAGACCCCGCGCTGCCGCCTCCGCCAGCCACGCCTCGTCATAGCCGTTGCCGTTGAAGATGATGCGCTTGTGGGTACGGATGACCCGGCGGATGAGGGCGCCCAGGGCGCCGTTGAAATCCTGCGCCGCCTCCAGCTCGGTGGCGAACTCGTCCAGAGCCGCCGCCACGGCGGTATTGAGCACCACGTTGGGCTCGGACACCGGCTGGGAGGAGCCCAGCATACGGAACTCGAACTTATTGCCCGTAAAGGCGAAGGGCGAGGTGCGGTTGCGGTCGGTGGTATCCTTGGGGAACCGGGGCAGGGTGTGAACGCCCACCCGCATCTGCACCTTTTCCTTGGCGTCGTAGGCGGTCTCGTTCTCCAGCGACTCCAGGATGGCGGTCAGCTCGTCCCCCAGGAAGATGGACACAACCGCCGGCGGCGCCTCGGCCGCACCCAGACGGTGGTCGTTGCCCGCCGAGGCAATGGACACCCGCAGCATATCCTGATATTCGTCCACCGCCTTGATGACCGCGCAGAGGAACAGCAGGAACTGGGCGTTCTCGTGGGGGGTGTCCCCCGGCTCCAGCAGGTTGACGCCGGTGTCGGTGGTCAGGGACCAGTTGTTGTGCTTGCCGCTGCCGCTGACGCCGGCAAAGGGCTTTTCGTGCAGCAGGCACACCAGGTCGTGGCGGGCCGCCACCTTTTTCATCATCTCCATGGTGAGCTGGTTGTGGTCGGCGGCAATGTTGGCGGTGGTGAAGATGGGCGCCATCTCGTGCTGGGAGGGGGCACCCTCGTTGTGCTCGGTCTTGCACAGCACCCCCAGCTTCCACAGCTCCTCGTCCAGGTCCCGCATATAGGCGGCCACCCTAGACTTGATGGCGCCGTAGTAGTGGTCGTGGAGCTCCTGTCCCTTGGAGGGGCGGGCGCCGAACAGGGTGCGACCGGTGTTGATGAGGTCCTTGCGCCGGTCGTACATGGACTTGTCAATGAGAAAATACTCCTGCTCCGGGCCGACGGTGGTGCGCACCAGGCTCACGTCCTCATTGCCGAACAGGCGCAGCACCCGCAGGGCCTGCCTGCCCAGCACCTCCATAGAACGGAGCAGAGGGGTCTTTTTGTCCAGCGCCTCGCCGCCGTAGGAGCAGAAGGCGGTGGGGATACACAGAGTGCCGTCCTTGATAAAGGCGTAGGAGGTGGCGTCCCAGGCGGTATAGCCCCGGGCCTCAAAGGTGGCCCGCAGGCCGCCGGAGGGGAAGGAGGAGGCGTCGCTCTCGCCCTTGATGAGCTCCTTGCCGGAGAATTCCATGATCACCTTGCCCCCGGGGACGGGAGAGATAAAGCTGTCGTGCTTTTCGGCGGTGATGCCGGTCATGGGCTGGAACCAGTGGGTGAAATGGGTGGCGCCCTTTTCGATGGCCCAGTCCTTCATAGCACCCGCCACCACGGCGGCAACAGAAGGATCCAGCCGGCGCCCGTTCTCCACGGTGCGCATCAGAGCCTGATAGGTGTCCGCCGGCAGACGCTCCTGCATCACCTGGTCGTTAAACACCATACTGCCAAACAATGCGGGGATATCCTTCATATTGTATCACTCCTTTTACATTCCGGGGGTTAGGTATACATTGCTCCATTATTAACCCTTAGTATACCGCTATTGGTCGCCGTTTGTCAATGGGAAAAGCCCGCCACCCCGGTATTTCCGCAAAAAAAGCATTGACAAACCGGAAAACCCATACTATAATAAATAGGCTCGTTGAGCAATATATCGAGATGTAGCGCAGCGGGGCGGCTCGTAGCCGTACCGTCCCCCACCTTTTTCTGCCGCCCCTCAAGAATGGCGCTTCGCACCATTCTCCCCCATCCGGAGCAGAGCCGTTGGGCGCGCTTCGTTCGGGCTTTGAGCACGACCGCCGCCGGTGGCGGATACAGGGAGTGCGAAAAGGCGCAGCGGTCGAAATTCGCCGAGCGACAGCGAGCGTTGCGAATTTCGGGTACCGCAAGAGGGGTCACTCCAACCGACGGCCCGCACAAGCAAAACAGCGACCACCTATGTAAAACATTCTAATATCGAGATGTAGCGCAGTTTGGTAGCGCGCTTCGTTCGGGACGAAGAGGCCGCAGGTTCGAATCCTGTCATCTCGACCAAAAATAAGAGGTAGGCATCCGCCTACCTCTTATTTTTTGTTGTATCTGCGCGATGATGAACCTCGAAAAGGCGCCAG
>JAFQKB010000051.1 GCA_017397125.1 Clostridia bacterium
CCAATATCTTTAAGTACGGGAAACGGGCAGAGGGTACCCCAATATAGATTCTTTGAAAGCAATTGCAAAGTTTTTCGGTGTAACAATTGATGAACTGCTGTCTGGCGATGAATTGCTGACCATAGCAGAAGAAGATACCAAGCAAAAGGAAAAGCATTTTTGTGACTTGGTATTTGGATTGCTCGATTGTAGTATTGCAATGTTTTTCTTTCTGCCGTTCTTTGGGCAGAAAGCAGATGCGATTATACAGGAAGTGTCTCTTTTATCACTTACCGAAATTGCACCGTATTTGAAGACGGCATATTTGGTTGTTGTAATTGGAATTATAATATTTGGAATTTTAACCCTTGCTCTGCAAAATTGTTTTCAAGCATTTTGGGTGAAGAAAAAAGGTAAAATATCGTTAGCATTAAATGCAGTTGGAGCGCTCCTTTTTATCATTAGTTCGCAACCGTATGCAGCAACATTTTTGTTCATATTCTTGGTAATAAAGGTGTTAATGCTTGTAAGATGGCAATGATACGAAGAGTATCATCGTTGTGATACCCCGTTTCTTGTGGTTGCTCATATCTTCCCTTAATATGTGTTTAGGCGAGAGCCAAATACGAAAAGGAAGGTTGAACAAATGAAAAAAGAGAACCAGAGAAACTTTTGCATGGCAACATGCATGCTTTTAGCATTTTTGTTATGGACGGTAGCAATTCGATTTGTTGATGTGCAAGCAATCGGACCACAAGAATCATCTGTTGGATTTGCAACGATTAACCAGTTCGTTCATAACCTTATAGGTGTGCATATGTCCCTATATACTATCACAGATTGGTTGGGTTTGATGCCATTCGTTTTTGTGATGGGGTTTGCATTGCTCGGACTTGTTCAATGGATTAAGAGAAAGCATCTCTTTAAGGTGGATCACAATATCCTTATTCTTGGTGGTTTCTATATCGTTGTGATGACGGCATATGTCCTCTTTGAGGTGTTTGTTGTCAATTACAGACCTGTGTTGATTGATGGGATTCTGGAAGCCTCTTATCCATCATCAACAACCATGCTTGTAATGTGTGTGATGCCGACTGCTATTATGCAATTTAATGTCCGTATCAAAAACAATATTCTCAAACGATGCGTCGCTTTTGCAACTACCGCGTTTATCGTTTTTATGGTGATCGGCAGACTCATCTCAGGTGTGCATTGGATTACCGATATTACCGGTGGTGCTTTGCTCAGCGCAGGACTTGTGCTGATGTATCGGACCATCATCAACATGAAAGTTAGATAAATCCTATGTGCCTTATTTCCTCTTAGTTTTCGTAAAAGTGGTTGCTCCGGTAACGGGATTGTGCTACAATAAAGGGCAAAGGAGCGTGTTTGTATGAATCGACAGATATTCAATTATGCGGTGTACCCTTCCATCGTGCCGGCGGATACCGAGTCGGTGATCACCATTCATCCGCTGGGTGAGAATGCGCAGTTTATCCCCGGCGTCACCTACACGGTGGAGATTCGTGGGGTAGAGACCTTTTGCGCCGATTATGCCCATCTGCCGGTCACCTGGTACAACGCGATCCCTAACGAGGCGGGCGACCTGGTCATCCGCCACCATTTTGTCGGGGAGCAGCGCCACGCCATTTTGCTCAAGCGCCCCCAGGAGGATCTGGACGCCACCCCCTATCGGGAGATCACCAACCGCGGCAAATTCCACGAGAACAAGGATGCGCTGCTATGTGTGTATTCTCTGCAGGCGGATCTGTACGGTATGCGCGCCTTTAAGGGTGAGGTCCACTGCCACACCTATGAGTCCGACGGGGTGCAGGACGTGTGCCACACGGTGGGCAACTACCGTACCGCCGGTTATGATTTTTTGGCCATCACCGACCACTACATCACCATGGGTGCGGAAAAGGCCAAACGGCTGTTTGACCGGGCGCCGGTGGATATGACCCTGTTGCTGGGGGAGGAGTGCCACGTACCCACCGAGCAGATCCACATCGTGCATATGGGTGGGCGGGAGAGCGTCAACGCCTGCTTCCGCAACGATAAAGAAAAAGCCGCCGCCGAGGTGGCCGCCATAGAAAAGGAACTGGATCACCTGCCCGAAAGCATTAACAAGAACGACTATGCCTGGCGGGTGTGGGTTGCCCGCAAGGCCCACGAGTTTGGCGGCATCGCCATCCTGACCCATCCCCACTGGATCTGGTTCGACGTGTATTTTATGGCGTCTGCCATCACCCGCCAGCTGCTGCTGGACGGCGTATACGACGCCCTGGACATCACCGACCAGGAGGCGGACACCACCGTCGCCCTGTGGAGCGAGATGCGGGCGCAGGGCGTTACCATCCCGGTGGTGGGCTGCACCGACTCTCATTTTACCAATGCCGACGACCCCAAGCGCCCGGCCCGCGGGGGCTATACGCTGGTGTTTGCCCCCGACCGGTCGGAGGGGGAGATCCTGCAGGCCATCCGGGAGGGACGCTCGCTGGCGGTCAACGCCGTGGGCGACCCGGAGCGGATACAGGGGCCCTATCGCCTTGTGAAGCTGGCACGGTTTTTGCTGGATCACTATTATCCCGTCTATATGCGGCTGTGCCACAATCAGGGGGTGTTGTTGTCCGAGTATCCGGTGGACGGGCCGGCGCCGGAGCGGCTGGAGAATCTGCTGGCGGCTCTCAATGAGCGGTCAGAGGCTTTTGCCCGGGATTTTTATGGATATTTATGATAAAATCATCGTATTTTGTTGTTGAATTTATATTTTTCACTTGCTCTTTTGAATGGCGAGTGCTATACTCATCTTAGAGATCCATACTGGACAGTTTAGGAGGTAATAGTTATGAAACTGGGTGTATTGACGGTGCCGTTGGGAGGACTTCCTCTGGAGGAGGCCTGCCGCTTTTTGGCCGAGCAGGGCGTGCAGATGGTGGAGATCGGCTGCGGCGGTTTCCCCGGCAAGGCCCACTGCGATGCGGCGGCGCTGCTGGCGGACGACGCCAAGTGCCGGGAGCTGCTGGACGCGGTCCATAAGAACGGCCTGGAGATCAGCGCCCTGAGCAGCCACGGCAATATGATCCATCCCGATCCGGCGGTGGCCGCTATGTACGAGAAGGATTTCACCAACGCCATCCTGCTGGCGGAGAAGCTGGGCGTGCCGGTGGTCAACACCTTCTCCGGCTGTCCCGGCGGCAGCCCGGAGGATAAGACCCCCAACTGGGTCACCTGCCCCTGGCCGGACGATTTCAGCCAGATCCTGGATTACCAGTGGAACGAGGTGCTGATCCCCTATTGGAAGGAAAAGGCCGCCTTTGCCCGTGCCCACGGCGTAAAGATCGCCCTGGAGCTGCACCCCGGCTTCTGTGTGTACAATACCGCCACGCTGCTGCGCCTGCGTGAGGCCGCCGGCCCCGAGATCGGCGCCAACCTGGATCCCAGCCACCTGATCTGGCAGGGTATGGAGCTGCGCACCTGCATCCGTGAGTTGGGCCGTGCCGGCGCCATCTTCCATTTCCACGCCAAGGATACCTATGTGGACGCCATCAACACCGCCAAAAACGGTGTGCTGGATACCGGCCACTACGGCAACGAGCTGGAGCGCTCCTGGATCTTCCGCACCGTCGGCTACGGTCACGGCGCCGATTACTGGAAGGAGATCATCTCCGAATTGCGTCTGGCCGGCTACGATTACGCCATCAGCATCGAGCACGAGGACAGCCTGATGTCCGGCAACGAGGGCCTGACCAAGGCCATCAAATTCCTGAAGGACGTGCTCATCTACGAGGCACCGGGCGAGATGTTCTGGGCCTGATCCCACCTTATAACGCGAAAAAATCCACCGTCCCCGGGACGGTGGATTTTTTAATGCGGCAGAGCCAAGCTCTCCCGTGGTCACACGGGGTGCGCTTGGCATTTTCTTATTTATTGCCCAGCTTCTGCCAGAAGCGGAAGGTCATGGGCCATACCGTACCGGCAAAGCCGGTCAGCAGGAAATAGCGGATGCCGTCGGCGATATACTGGTCACCGATGAGGGCGTGGAGGGGTGCCTTGAGAAAGGTCTTGATGAGCAGCACGGGGATGAGACCCACAAAGAGCTTGAGGATCTGTGCCCACCACACGGCCTTGGTGTCAAAGTGGGTGTGCGCCGTGTCCACCTCGTAGGCCAGCCACAGGGCCAGCATACAGCCCAACATCTTATAGGCGTTGGTCATACCGCTTTCGTAGTTGTGGGGGTCGATGTCCGCCGGGAAGGGGTAGACGTACACAAACACCAGAAAACCCACCGTCATGGCCACCAGCACGCCCATCAGGATGCGCATGGTTTTTTTACTGGTCTGGGCCTTGCGGATGAGGGGATACAGACCGAACACCAGCGCCAACGCCACCAGGGCGGAGACCCCTACGTCCGCTGGGGTGTGTACCCCCAGCCACATCCGGGACAGGGGCACCAGCACGCACGCCGCGATGCACAGACAACGCAGCAGGGTGTGCTTGTTCCACCGGGCGATGCTGCCGAAGGAGCCGATGGCGGACTGGGTGTGACCGCTGGGGAAAGAATAGCCGGTGGCCTCGGCCCGGGCGCTCTCCACGATGGTAAAGTTGGGATCCCGTACCCAGGGGCGGGGAATACGGAACCACAGCTTGAGAAATTGGTTGATGACGGTGCCGATGAGACCAACGGTGAGGATGTAATAGCCCTCCCACTTATTGATGCACCAGAAGAACAGAAGGCCCAGCAGGATGAACACGGTCTCCTCGCCCAGCTGCGTGACCACCGAGAAAAAGGCGTCGCACACGGGATTGCGCAGCCCCTCCAGAAAGTACAAAAAGTCCATACGGTTGCTCCTTTTCTATTTTTTCTTACGGCTGTACCGGCTGAATTTGTTTTTGGCCGGCCTGATGCCGGTGCGGCTGCCCACCGGCGGGCGCGTGCCCGGGGCCGGTCGGTCGGGAGCCACCAGACAGCCGGGCCCGGTGCCGATGAGGTCGTAGCGACCGGCCTTTTTAAGGGCGGCCAGCACCAACTGTCGGTTTTCCGGCCGGTAGTATTGCAGCAGCGCCCGCTGCTCCGCCTTGTCCTGGGGGGTGCGGGGCACGTACACCGGGTTGAGGGTGTAGGGGTCCAGCCCCGTGTAGAACATACAGGTGGACACGGTGCCGGGGGTGGGATAGAAATCCTGCACCTGCTCCGGGTGCAGGCCCTCTTTTTTGAGGAATTGGGCCAGCTGGATGGCGTCGTTGACGGTGCTGCCCGGGTGGGAGGACATGAGATAGGGGACCAGATACTGCTTTTTGCCCTCACTTTTGGTCAGCTCGTAGAAACGGGAGCGGAATTTCTCATACACTTTAAAGGACGGCTTGCCCATATACTTGAGCACCCGGTCGGATACGTGCTCCGGGGCCACCTTGAGCTGTCCGCTGACGTGGTGGCGGATGAGCTCCTTAAAGAACCGCTCGTCCCGGTCGGCTATGACGTAGTCGAACCGGATGCCGGAGCGGATAAACACCTTTTTGACCCCTGGGATCTGCCGCAGCCGGCGCAACAGGGTCAGATAGTCGTCGTGGGACACCTTCACCGCCGGGCACATCTCCGGCGCCAGACACTTTTTGTCCTTGCAGGCGCCGCGCTTTAGCTGGGCGTCGCAGGCAGGGGCGCGGAAGTCGGCGGTGGGACCGCCCACGTCGTGAATATAGCCCTTGAAATCCGGCATCTGTACGATCTTATGCACCTCATCCACCACCGATTCGTGGCTGCGGGAGGAGATCTGCCGCCCCTGGTGATAGGCCAGGGCGCAGAAGTTGCAGGCGCCGAAGCAGCCCCGGTTGTGGATGACCGAGAATTTGACCTCCTCGATGCCGGGCACACCGCCCAGAGGCTCGTAGGAGGGGTGGTAATCCCGCATATAGGGCAGTCCGTACACCGCGTCCATCTCCTCGGTGGACAGGGGCTGTGAGGGCGGGTTCTGCACCAATATTTTGTCGCCGTGGCGCTGGATGACCGTCTTGCCCCGGATCGGGTCGTGCTCCTCCTGCTGGATGCGGGTGGATACGGCGTATTGCCGCTTGCCGCTGTCGGTGGGGGCGCTGACCAGCTCATAGGAGGGGCACTCGGCGCAGGCACCCGGCAGATAGTCGGCGGCGTCCACCGCGTAGCAGGTGCCGCGGACGTCGGTGAGGGCGGTGATGGGCTCGCCCTCGTTCAGCCGTTGGGCGATCTCCACAATGTGACGCTCGCCCATGCCGTACATCAGCAGGTCCGCCCGGGCGTCCAGCAGGATGGAGGGCCGCACCGCATCGTCCCAATAATCGTAGTGGGCAAAGCGCCGCAGCGAAGCCTCCAGACCGCCGATGGCAATGGGCACATCCCCGAACAGACGGCGGATGGCCCGGCTGTACACGATGGTGGCCCGGTCGGGGCGGAGCCCCGCCTGGCCGCCGGGGGAATAGGCGTCCTGGCTGCGCTTTCGCTTGGCGGCGGTATAGTGGGCCACCATGGGGTCGATGTTGCCGCCGTTGACTAAAAAAGCCAGCCGGGGCGTGCCAAACCTCTGATAGTCCCCGTCGCATTGGGGCTGGGGGAGGATGCACACCCGGTACCCGTGGCTCTCCAGCACCCGGGAGATGATGGCGGTGCCAAAGCTGGGGTGGTCCACGTAGGCGTCACCGGTTACCAGCACAAAATCCGGCTGCTCCCAGCCACGCTGCTCCATATCCGCTTTTGTGATGGGTAAAAAGGGCATAGCGGCACCTCCTTTCTGTGTTGTACATCAGTATAGCATATTTTACGGCACAGTTCAACCCGTATTGTGGTAAGAATCGTAGGATAAAATGGCGGCTGGCTATTGACAACTGCTTTTATGTGTGATAAAATAGCAAGCGATATATAACGGTTGCTATTTCAAGGAGGGTTTCTATGCCACCCAAGGTGAAAATTACCAAAGAAGAGATCGTGGAGGCGGCGGTGGATATCCTGCGCCAAAGCGGTGTCCGTGGGCTCAATGCCAGGACGGTGGCCGCCGCGCTGGGTTGCTCCACTCAGCCGGTGTTTTCCAATTTTGCCACTATGGACGCCCTCGATCGGGCGGTGCTGCTGCGGGTCAATGGGCTGTGTGAGGAGTATATACAGCGGGAGACGGAGAGCGGGGAGTACCCGGTCTATAAGGCCAGCGGTATGGCCTATATCCGTTTTGCAAAAGAGGAAAAAGAATTATTCCGATATCTGTATATGCGGGACCGAACCGAGGATCCCGATTTTGAAAAGATCGAATTCGGCGAGCAGATGGAGACCATCGTACAGGAACATACCGGCTTGAACGGTGCGCAGATGAAGCTGTTCCATCTGGAGATGTGGGCCTTTGTGCACGGGATCGCCACTATGTTCGCCACAGGCTTTTTGGATCTGGATTGGGCGCTGGTGAGCCAAATGCTGACCAACGCCTATCAAGGCCTCAGACGGCAATATGGATTGGAGGTATAAGCTGTGGAAGCCATTCGCATCGAAAATCTGACAAAACGCTATAAAAACACGGTGGCGGTGGATCGGCTGACCCTCTCGGTGGAGCAGGGGGAGCTGCTGGCGCTGCTGGGTGTCAACGGAGCCGGAAAGACCACCACCATCAAGATGCTGTCCTGCCTGACCCGTCCCACCGACGGCGACGCCTTTTTGGACGGAAAAAGCATCTGTCGCGAGCCAGATGAGGTGAAATCGGTTATCGCCGTTTCCCCTCAGGAGACCGCCGTGGCCGCCGGCCTGACCGCCCGGGAGAATCTGGAGCTGATCTGCGGCGTGCACGGGATGAATAAGGAAACGGCGGCAGCCAAAATCGCCTCCATTTCCGAGCAGCTGAAGCTGACGGCGGTGCTGGATAAAAAGGCAGGCAAGCTGTCCGGCGGCTGGCAGCGCCGCCTGAGTCTGGCTATGGCGCTGATCAGCGACCCGCAGATTTTGTTTCTGGACGAGCCGACCCTGGGCCTGGACGTGCTGGCCCGCAGCGATCTGTGGGACTGGATCCGTTCTATGAAGGGAAAGCGCACCATCGTCCTTACCACCCATTATATGGAGGAGGCGGAGGCCCTGTCCGATCGGGTGGCGATCATGAAGGACGGACGGCTGCTCCTCTGCGATACGGTGGAGGGGATCAAGGCGGCGGCGGGTACCGACCGCTTTGAGCAGGCCTTTGTGCAGATCGTAAAGGGGGCGGAGCAATGAAAACCTACACGCTGGCTGTAAGAAATGCGAGAGAGATCCTGCGGGATCCGCTGAATCTGGCCTTTGGGCTGGGATTTCCGCTGGTGCTGCTATTCCTGCTCAGCGTCATTCAGGCCAATATCCCTGTGTCGATGTTCGAGATTCAGCATCTCACCCCGGGCGTTTCGGTTTTCGGTCTGTCCTTTATGACGCTGTTTTCCGCCACCCTGATTGCCAAGGATCGCGGCAATTCTCTTTTGCAGCGGCTGTACACCGCGCCGCTCTCTTCCGTTCATTTCATTCTGGGCTACACACTGCCCGTGGTGCCCATCGCCGTGCTCCAGTGCGTGATCTGCTATGGGGTCGCGCTGGCGCTGGGATTAGAGCCTTCGGTGAATCTTCTTTGGGCGGTTTTGCTGATTATTCCCGTGTCGGTGCTGTACGTTGCGCTGGGTCTTCTGTGCGGCAGCGTGCTCACCGACAAGCAGGTGGGCGGTGTTTGCGGCGCTCTGCTCACCAATGTATCCGCCTGGCTGTCCGGGATCTGGTTCGATCTGGATCTGGTGGGCGGCGTCTTTAAGAGGGTGGCGTACGCGCTCCCCTTTGTCCACGCGGTGGAGATGGAGCGGGCGGCGCTGCTGGGGGATCTCTCCGGCATCTTCCCGCATCTCTGGTGGGTGCTGGGCTATGCCGTGGCGGTGCTGGCGGCGGCGGTGCTGCTGTTCCTGCGGCAGATGAAGCGTCAATAAACGCAATCGAATAAAAAACGGCAACCGATGAGGTTGCCGTTTTTTACCTTTATTCTTTGCTTTTATTCCTTTTTCGGACGGTAGATGGCATACAGGTCAAAGTCACCGGGCTCCGGCCGCCGGGAGGGCGGCAGCAGGGGCACCGTCTCCGGGGCGGGCTCTGCGGCCTTTCTGCGCCGGCAGAAGATGAGCCAGTACAGCGCCAGCAGCAGCAGGGCGCCGCCGCTGACGTACACGCCGTACCGCAGGCCGGGGGTCTCGTAGTCAAAGCGAATGGCTACGCTCTGTCCGGCGGGGCATTTCACCGCCATAAAGCCCACGTTGGTCTTGAGGATCTCCGCCGGCCGGCCGTTGACGGTGGCGGACCAGCCACCCTCATAGGGCACGCTGAAGAACACCAGATTGTCGGCGGGCAGGTGGATGCGGGCAAAGAAGCCGGTGCGGTCGGTGGCAAAGGAATGGGCGGCTGTGGCGGCCCGCTGGGTGCAGTCGTCCAGATACTGAGCGTCGGAGAAGATCATCCGCCCCGTATCCAGGTGGGGCAGGGTGAGGGCGATCTCGTCCACGTCCCCGTCCTCCACCACCAGGGCCTTGAGCAGTACCAGCTCCCGCTCGGTCTTGGCCAGGGCCTCGTACTCGGTGCGGGTGATGTATCCCTCATAGGTGAAGCCCATGGGTACAAAATACCGGTTTTCGTAGATGGCAAAGCCGTTCTGAGAGTCGTGGTATTCCCAGCCGGGCATCTTGGTCACGCCATCGGTGGAGAAGAGCTCCTCCGTCTTTTTGTTATACAGCTGCACGTCGTCCGCCGGCTGGGTATAGTCAAACAGCCACCGCACCGACAGCAGCCCCCGCAGGGCGTAGTGGTCGGTCTCCGGGCGGGAGCCCACCGACCGGGTCACCCCCACCGAGGGATAGAAGTCCATAATGGAGCCGGGCACGATGCTGTGGAAGGCCTGGATGGTGGGGCGGTTCCAGTACATACCCTGGTTGTCCATCCCCTTGTAGGTGTCCATCCGGCTGAAGGTGTCGTCCCCGGTCAGCACAAACTCCGGGTTGTTGAGCAGCTTGTCCACCACGTAGTCGCTGGGATAGGAGCCGGTGATCTTACCAAAGGTGAGATAGGCCCAGCCGCCGGCCAGACTGACCAGCACGCACACCGACAGCGCCGTGGCGAAGAAGGCTTGCTTGTTCCGCCGGACCAGCCGCACCAACAGGCCGGTCAGCAGCAGACACACCCCGGCCACCGCTACGAACACCCAGAAGCGACCGGTGTTTTTCATCAGTCCCAGGGTGATTTTGCCGGTCTGCTCGTCGGGGGTCCAGCTCTTGGGGGTCAGGCCCACAAACAGAGCCAGGGCGGCGGTGATGCCGCCGGACCAGCCGATGGCCCGTCCCCACTCGATGCGGGTGTCCTCCTCAAAGCACCGTAGGGTGGCCAGCAGCAGCATCAGGGTGAGCATATAGAACCACCGGGCGTAGTACATGGAATTAAACAGCTGGAACAGGGCGTTGAGACCGGGGACCAGTGTGAAGATCACCAGCAGGATGAGCAGGCGGCGCAGCCAGTCGGTGTGCCGCCGGGACTGGAAATAGGCGATGGCGCCGGTGCACCCGAACACCGGGATCCATACGGACATAGAGGACCAGTTGTTGTTGGCGTCGGGGAAAAAGTTGGCCCGGGCCGGGTGGTCCGGCGGGAAGAAAAAGCTGTGGATGATGTCAAAGGGGCGCTGCTCGGAGGAGTGGATGAGCAGATCCCAGCCCTCCAGCAGATTTTCGGTGCGTCCGTTCTGGATGACCGACAAAAAGGAGGGCAACAGCAGCACCGCCGCACCGGCCACACCCAGCAGGGCCTCCAGCCATAGGCCGAAAAACCGGCGGGCGCGGTGCTCCCAGTCGTTGGACAGGGCCCGGATGACCCAGTAGATCATCACAAAAAAAGCCTGGCCGATGAAAAAGTAGTAGTTGGACAGGGCGCTCATCAGCACCGCAAAGGCAAAGAGCCCCCGGCGCCCGTCCTGCATATACTGCTCGATGCCCAGCAGCAGCAGCGGGAACCAGATCAGCGCCTCGTGAAAGTGGTTGAAGAAGATATTGTAGATGGAAAAACCGCAGAAGGCGTACAGCACGCCGGCCAGCACCGCCAGCTGCGGCCGTAGGAACCGCCGGGTATAGGCATAGGCGGTCAGCGAGGCGCAGGCCATCTTGAGAGCCAGCAGAGGCGCCATCATATAGGGCACCCAGTCGGTGGGGAAGGGCAGGGTCAGCCAAAAGAAGGGGCTGCCCAGCAGGTAAAAGGAGTAGGACCCCACAAAGTTAGCGCCCAGGTCGGTGACCCAGCTCCAGCCGATCTCGCCGGCCCGTATGGCCCGGTGGGCCAGCTGATAAAAGGGGATCTGCTGGGCGTTGAAGTCGCCGTAGTAGATAAAGTACCCCTTGTCGTAGAGTATGAACGGTATAAACAGCAGTACACCCATTGCCAATACCAATAAAAAGGCAACGTGTCCCCGTCCTTTTTCCTGTTGCAGAGTCCGGTTCATAGCCAACACCTCCGTGCCGTGTTCTCATACACGTATCAGCATACCATATTCCGGCAAAAAAGAAAAGTATTATTTCTATGGGTATAGACTTTTTACCCAAAATGTGGTACACTGCAAATGGAATATACACAATACGCAAAACGGAGCGATGCAGTATGACACAGACGGTACGGTACCAAAAACTGGATGACCGGGCGGTGGAGCCCCATTACGGCAGCGGCCTGGCGGCCGGTGCGGACCTGTACGCGGTGATGGATACCCCCCTGACCCTGGCCCCCGGCGACACCGCCCTGGTGCACACCGGCCTGGCGGTGGAGATCCCGGCGGGCTTTGTGGGCCTGGTCTGTGCCCGCAGCGGCCTGGCCACCAAGCGGGGCCTGGCTCCGGCCAACAAGGTGGGGGTCATCGACGCCGATTACCGGGGCGAGATTATGGTGGCTCTGCACAACCACGGCGGGGCGACCCAGACCATCGACCACGGCGAGCGCATTGCCCAGCTGGTGCTGGTGCCCTATCTCACCGCCGTCTACGAGCCGGCGGACAGCCTGACCGATACGGCCCGGGGAGCGGGCGGCTTCGGCTCTACGGGAAGCAAATAAACCAATATTGATCATTCATAAGGAGGCGTTTCAATTATGAAAAATCGTGTACGCAAGATCGTGGCTGCGCTGACAGCCGCCGTGCTGCTGTGCGCCCTTCTGCCCCTGGGTGGGCTTGCGAGTGTTTCGGCGGCAGATGCCGGGCTGCTGGTCAACGGCGGCTTTGAGACCGGCAATCTCAACGGCTGGTCCAGCTATCAGTCCACCGCCATCTCCAAGGAGGATGCCCACAGCGGCAGCTACAGCGTCAAACTGGCGGGCAACGGCGGCTGGGGCGGTCTGCTCAATCAGACCGTGGAGGTGGAGGCGGGCAAGACCTACTCCTTCTCCTTTTGGTACAAGGCGGTGTCCTGCGGCGTCAACGTCAAGCTGTACAGCCCGTCGGATACCGGCACCAGCTATTGCTACAAGTACATGACCGCCACCACCTGGACCCAGGTGACCTTTGAGTTCGTGGCCTCTAATGCAGACGGTATGGTGACCATCAATTTCTGCGGCTCCGGCACCGGCACCGCCGAGGTGATGTACGTGGACGATATGGTTATGACCGAGGTCAAGCAGGCCAGCTTTGACGGCTACATATACAACGGTGACTTTGAGATCGGTATAGCGACCCCCTGGAGAGTGTTCCAGAATACCGCGGTCAGCACCGCGGCGGCATACAGCGGCAATTACGGCCTCGTTGCCAAGGGCAACGGCGGCTGGGGCGGTCTGCTGGAGCAGAACTTTACGGTCCGGCAAAACACCGACTACGTCATTAAGTACGCAGTCAAGGCGGTGTCCAACGGTTTGAATATTCAGCTGCGCAATGCCGATAACACCGGCAATGTGTACTACACCTATCTGGACACCTCCAGGGTGAAGGATTGGACCAAGGTAGAGGCCACCTTCAACTCCGGGGACAACACATCCCTGATGTTCCAGCTGGTGGGCAGCGGCATCGGCACCCCCGACGAGGTGTGGTTTGACAACATCACCATCGAGAAGCTGGGCGGCGAGGAGCCGGTGCTCAACAACGTGATCTCCGGCGGCCAGACCAGCATCCGTGACACCGACGACGGTGAGGCGGCGCTGGCGTTCCGCTTCCAGGTGGCCACCGCCGGCACTCAGCAGGATGCTCAGAATAAGCACGTGGCGGGCAGCGGCACCGTGGTCCCCTACGACGACGGTGTGGCGTATCCCTTGGTGCGTATGGGCGCCGTGGTGACCAACAGCGCCGCCGTGGGCAAGAACAATGAGGCCATGACCCTGGACGGTGTGGACGGCAAGCGGGTCATCCACATTCCGGCTACCTATCTGAGCGAGGTAGAGGAGGACTCTGTGGACTTTGCGGTCCGCGTGATCAACATCCCCGCCTCCGGCACCGGCACCGATATCTATGCCCGTCCCTATTACGTGTACGAGGACGCCGAGGGCAACGAGATCACCGTCTACGGCGAGACCAAGTCGGACAACTACAACCACGTGGCCAATCCCAAGGCCCACATCAAGATCCTGGCCATCGGCAACAGCTTCAGCGTGGATGCTATGCGCAACCACCTGTATCCGATCCTGGAGGATGCCGGCTATGACGAGATCGTGCTGGGCAATCTGTACATCGGCGGCTGCTCTCTGGACACCCACTGGACCAACATCAACAACGACTCCGCCGCCTATGAGTATTACAAGACCACCGACGGCACCTGGAAGACCACCTACAGCAAAAAGGTGTCTGCCGCCCTGGTAGAGGAGGACTGGGACATCATCACGGTCCAGCAGGCCAGCCCCAGCTCCGGCCAGCCCGGAACCTACGGCAATCTGCAGAAAATTGTTCAGTATGTGGACGATCACAAGACCAATCCCAACGCCAAGATCTACTGGCATATGACCTGGGCCTATCACACCACCAACAGCAACTCCGGATACAACAACTATGGCAAGGACCAGATCACGATGTACAAATCCATCACCGAAGCAGTCAAGAGCAAGGTGCTGACCAATCCCCTCATCGACGGGGTCATCCCGGCGGGTACCGCCATCCAGAATATGCGCACCTCCACCATCGATCCCGCTCTGCTGACCGGCTCGGACGGCTATCACCTGCACGATACCTACGGCGATTACATCGCCGCCCTGACCTGGTACGCCACCATCTCCGGCGAGGACGTATCCGGCATCACCTATCAGCCCAAGAATATTGCCGCCTACCGAGATGAGGTCAATGAGGCGGTGAACAACGCCGTGGCGGATCCCTATCGGATCACCCGCTGCTCTACCTATGATAACCCCAAATCCATCAAGGTGCTCTCCATCGGCCACAGCTTCTCCCGGGACGTGATGGTCACTTATCTCTACGATATGCTCAAAGAGGCCGGCTATGAGGACATTACTCTGGGCTACCTCTACTATCCCGGCTGCTCCCTGTCCCGGCATTGGGAGTACATCAGCACCAATAAAAACGGCCACGAGCAGTACGGCAAAAACGAGAACGGCACCTGGGTGACCAAGTCCTATCCCTACGCCATCGACGTGCTGCGGGATGAGGACTGGGATTGCGTGACCCTCCAGGCGTCTCCCGACTACGTGGGCGGCGAAAACAAGGAGTACAGCTACATCCCCGGCATCATCGACTGGATTCAGGAGAACGCTCTGCTGGCGGACGTGCAGATCAAGTGGCATATGATCTGGGCCTACAGCACCGACTGCGAATTGTGGAGCTATATGTACCACGATTACGATCAGCTGACGATGTACGAGAATATCATCAAGGCCACCAATCAGTACATCGTGCCCAATAAGGACATCAGTGGCATCATCCCCTGCGGCACCTCCATCCAGAATGGCCGTACCTCTTTCATCGGAGATAATTTCAACGAGCCTGCGTCCAGTGGCGACGGCTATCACCTGAATACCAAGTACGGCGATTACACCGGCTCCCTGACCTGGGCCTGCTACTTCTCCGGCAAGGACGCCTCCATCATGTCGGATTACCGCCCGGCCGGTATGACCGACGAGGAGTTCGAAGCCATTGCCGAGTCGGTCAACAACGCGCTGGCAGATCCCTATCAGATCACCCGCTGCTCCACCGACGACCAGCCTAAGTCCATCAAGATCCTCTCCCTCGGTCACTCCTTTTCCAAGGACGTGATGGAAAACTATCTATACGATATGTTGAAGGAGCTCGGCTATGAAGAGATCGTCCTCGGCTATCTCCATGTGCCCGGTGCTTCGCTGAGTGTCCACTGGGATTATATCTCCAACCATAAAAACGGCTATCGTCACTATGGCAAGACCATCAACGGCACCTGGGTGAACACCAATAGCCCCTACGCCATCGACGCTCTGCTGGACGAGGATTGGGATTATGTGACTCTGCAGACCTCCCCCGACTACGTAGGTGGTCAGAATCAGGAATATTCCTACATCCCCGCCATTACCGATTGGATTCAACAGAACGCCACCAACCCCAACGTGGAGATTAAGTGGCATATGATTTGGGCTTTTAGTGAAGGCTGCGATCTGTGGAGCTATGCCTATCACAATTACGACCAGATGACGATGTATAACAACATCGTGGCGGTCACCAAGCAGCACATCGTCCCCAACGACACCTTCACCGGTATCATTCCCAGCTGTACCGCCATTCAGAACGCCCGTTCCTCCTTCATCGGAGACAACTTCAATGAACCCGATGCCACCCAGGGCGGTAACGACGGCTATCACCTGAACACCAAGTACGGCGATTACACCGGCTCCCTGACCTGGGCCTGCTACTTCTCCGGCCAGGACGCCTCTATTATGGAGGAATACCGTCCGGCCGGTATGACCGACGCAGAGTTTGAAGCCATTGCCGAGGCGGTCAACAACGCGCTGGAGACGCCCTTGGCGGTCACCGAATCCACCCATAAGTAATCCCTTTGCAAGCATAAGAGAACCCCCTGCTGCTCAATTCGCAGCAGGGGGTTGAACTTTGCGTGTTTGCAAAAAAAGACACCCCTCGGTTTTACCGGGGGAATGAAAATAGCTTTTAGCGAGGATTAAAGAAGGTAAAACCTTCCCCTCGAGGGGAAGGTGGCCGAGGCGGCTTTTAGATGCTTCGAATCGCGAATCGCGTTGCCGCCTCTCGAATATGGCTATCGCCATATTCCCAGGTTAGCACAAAAGCCCACGAGGTCGGATGAGGTGGTAAGAAAATAACGCCGTCTGCGGACGGCTACACCTCATCAGTCACCTTCGGTGACAGCTTCTCCTCGAGGAGAAGCTTATCGCCGCATTTGCGGCAATGCACCGGGACGGATAGGATCCATAGAGGCGGCCAAATGCGTTTGTACAATCGTGAGAGAACGGCGCTGCCGTTTTCAAAGGGGTGCAACAAGATTAGCGGTCTGTGAAACCTGAGAACATCCCTGATCGCCTGCAAGGTCTGTTGCAATATCTTGATCTTTGTGGTATGATTGTCGTACTACATAATTCGGAGGATAAGATTATGCTGTTGCGATTAGGGACCGAATTGGATAAAAGTGCTATTTTAGAAAAATACCCGTATACAGGCCAGGTGATGGGTGATGGTGGATGTTTAATCATTGCCGAGGATGAAAACCAGATCATTGGATTTTTATGGGCATTTATGCAGGATATCCCGGTGGCGGTTGGCGAAAAGGAAATGTTCATTAACGTTGTTGAGGTGTTTGATTCACAATCGAGATGCAAAGGTATTGGCTCTGCTATGGTTACAAAATGTTTGTCGATTGCCAAAGAAGAAGCCTATTACCAAGTTCGGGCTTATTGTAGTATTCATAATGCGGCTTCTAATAGGTTATGGCTTAAAAACGGATTTGCTATATCTCCTGTTAAAATGCCGGACAATACCATTCCTGGGTCGTATGTTACTTACAAGTTATAAAGGATGATGATCACAAAAATACCGTCTGTCAGTCGACAGACGGTATTTTTATCGCTTATCCTCTCGTATAAAGGGCGCCTTTATCTCCCGGTCCAGTAGGGCGCCATACAGCTCCGGCCGGCGATAGGCGTTGCCGTGGACCTCCTCCTGGCGGTATTGCCGCAGCTGTTCCAGATCCAGTTGTGCTATATAGATGCCTTCCTCTTCGTCGGCTTGTAAGAGACAGGTGTCCCGGCTGCCGGGCAGGTGGGGGAGATAGGCCACCCCGTCAAAGACGGAGGAGCCGCCGTTGCAGTCCGGCACGGAGGCGGGATAGTTGCAGGTGGCGATGGCCATCATGTTCTCATAGGCACGCCCCCGCAACTGGCTGAGGCGGTTGATCTCCATAGGGCAAGCGTTGGGCACCAGCACCAACTCGGCACCCTGCAGCATCAGCAGTCGGGCGCTCTCGGGGAACTCCCGATCGTAGCAGATCATCGCCCCGACGGTCACCGGTCCTTTGGCGGTGTCCAGTCGGCACACCGAGAATCCGTCGCCGGGGGTCAGGTGCTTTTCGGCGCCGAAATCGCAGGTGTGCACCTTGGCGTACACCAGCTGTCGCTGCCCGTGGCGGTCAAACAGCACCACCGTGTTGCGCGGTGCCGGCTCGTACCGCTCCAGCAGGGTGACGGCGATGGCCATGTCCAACTGAGAGGCTAAAGCCCCGAAACAAGCGGAAAACTCGCCGTCAAGGTCAACCGCTTTACACTGCCATTCCTCCACCGGCAGGTCGTAAATGTCGTAGCCGCAGCTCCACATCTCGGGGAACAGCGCAATGTCCGCCCCCAACTCCTTGGCCTGACGGCAGGCGTCGATGCCTTTTTGAATATTTTCCTGCAGCGACCCGGCGGGAGCGATCTGCAGCAGGGCGATGCGCAGCGTGCTCATCGGATCACCTCATAAATATCCTTGATGCTGTCCAGCGCCCAGGTGGGATGTATCTCGCTTTGCTCCCACGCCTCTCGGGTGGTCTCGCCGCTGAACACCAGCACCGTGTCGATGCCAGCGTTGACCCCGCAGGCCACGTCGGTATAGATGCGGTCGCCGATCATCACCGTCTCCTCCGGGGTGGCGCCACATTTTTCCATAGCCAGCCGGGCCATAGCCGGCTCCGGCTTACCGATGAAATAGGGGCGCCTGCCGGTGGCCCTCCACAGCATCTCGCACACGCTGCCGCAGTCCGGCACGTAGCCGTAGGCGGTGGGGCAGACCCAGTCCGGGTTGGTGGCCAGATAGGTGACCCCACGCCCCAGCAGGATGCAGGCGTCCTCCAGTTTCTGAAAGGTCAGCTCGCTGTCGTTGCCCATCAGCAGGCAGTCCACGTCCTCCTCCAGCCGGTCGGTGACCGGAAACCCCGCCTGGGCCAGCTCCTGGCGAAAGGCGGCGGTGCCGGCGGCGTAGATCTTTTTGCCGCTGTAATGCTCCTGCAGATACACGCAGGTGGCCATGGTGGAGGTGAAAAAGTCCTCGGCGGCGGCGGGGATGCCCAGACGAGCCAGTTTTTCAATATACACCTGGACGCTTTTACTGGAATTGTTGGTGAGAAACAGATACCGTCCGCCGTTTTCCTTGATGGTGTTCAGGAATGGGATGGTGTGCTCGAATAGGTCGTCATCCAAATAGAGGGTGCCGTCCATATCCAGCAGAAACAGTTTTTTCTCTCTGAGTCGGTGCACGGCGCACCCTCCTTAGTGGTTAAAGTCAAAATCGCACTGTTTGAGGAATTCCCGGGCCATCAGGGTGGCACCTATCTGGTTGGGGTGCACCCGATCCCAGGCGATGTAGGAGGAGTGGCGGATTTGGCAGTAGTCCTCGTACAGTTTCTGGAAATCCACGTAGCGGCAGCCGTGCTTGTCTGCCAGTTTTTTGCAGATGGCTACGTACTCGTCCATCCGTGCCCGCATCTTGTCCTCCCGCAGGGGCTCGATATAGTAGGGGGAGAGCAGGAAGATGCCCTTGACCTTATCCTTGGTGCGCAGGATCATCTCTTCCACGTTGCGCTCGTATTCCTCCGGCAGCACCTGCTTTTCGGGGATGGCGGGGGTGTCGAACTGACGCCACACGTCGTTGATGCCGATGCAGATGGACACCCACTGGGGATTCAGATTCAGCACGTCCCGATCCCAGCGCTCCAGCAGGTCGCGGCTGGTCTGTCCGCCGATGCCGCAGTTGGTGATGCGAAGAAACACCTCGGGATAGACGGAGCAGAGCAGATTCTCCACCATACGCACGTAGCCGTGGCCCACCTTGTCGAAAAGACCCTCGCCCACGGGAATCTCGCTGCCCATATCGGTCACCGAGTCGCCGATGAACACGATACGATCCATGTTTTCAAACAACATATGCTTCACTCCTTGGTGTGTTTTCTTCCAGTTTACATTATGACGGGCCTTCTGTCAACTCTCGATTGCGAATACGTGTGTATTGACAAAACTAGCCCGGTTCATATATAATCTGTATCAAAAGAGAGGAGGCGAGTTTTATGAGAACCTCTGAAAAAAAGATACTGTTGTTGCCGCTGGCAGGAGTGTTGCTTGTGGCTTTACTGCTGTCTGCCGCCTGCGGCAAGACACCGGACAAACCTGTAGATCCGGATGTTTCTGCTCCGCTTGTATCGGATGTGTCTGAGGACGGTTCGAAGGACGAGTCAAAAGACAGCACAACAGAGAGTACCGCAGAAAACACCACGGAGAGCACCACCGGGGCAGACACCACTGTCGGCTCGCAGAGCGATGTTTCCACCACCCGGACTGCCCCAACCACTACGACCTCCACCACGCAGACCATCACCACGACCACAACGGTGGCCCCTACCACCGGCACCACCCAGACGGTGACCACCACCCAGTCTACGACTACCACCACCCAGTCGACCACCACGACCACTACCACCGTGACCACAACAACGACCCAGCCCACCCACGCGCCGGATGCCCATCCGGGGGATGAATGGGAGCTGTACTGGTCGGATGAGTTTGAGGGCAATACCCTGAATGAGGAATACTGGTCGATCGAGGGTGGTGTCCGGAACGATTGTGTGCAGAAACGGGAGAACGTAGAGGTTAAGGACGGCAACTGCTACCTGTGGGTCAAACGGGAAGAGGGGAAATATGCTTTCAGCAGCGGTTCTCTAAACAGCGCCTCAAAGTTTAGTTTTCAGTACGGACGTCTGGAGTTCCGTGCCAAGATGCCTTATGGCCAGGGCGTATGGCCGGCTCTTTGGACCATGGGCAACCATTACATCGGAGCCGGTGACGAGCAAGGATGGCCCCATTGCGGCGAGATCGACATACTGGAAATGCGCGGAGTTGGCAACGAGTCGGAGAAAGATCTTACCGCCAACCAAATGGTTTTGGGCACCCTTCATTGGGGCGAAAACCGTAGTGTACACGAGGAATCCAGCAACTGGAAGCTCGTTTTAAACGGTCATCCTGCAGATTTCTACCACATCTACGCCATCGAGTGGGACGAGCATTCCATTACCTGGTTTGTGGACGATAAGGCCTTTCATACGGTTTCTCTGGACGACCCGACCATGGGTGATTCTTTTCAACATCCCCACTGGATTATTATGGGCGTCGGTGTTTCCGGTGGCTCCGGGAATACCCCGGCCCCCCAAAGTATGTGCGTGGATTACGTTCGCGTGTATAAGAAAAAATAACAAAAGTGACCCGCTTTCCGGATCGGAAGCGGGTCACTTTTTACGCTTTATAGGAAAAACAGCTTTGCGGCCGCGGTCATAATAACCAGAAAAGCCGCATTGATGCCGGTGAACATCCAGAAATACTGCTTGGTGTGTCCGGGATACAGTATGCGGAATTCGCTGAAGGTGATCAGGCTGGCCAGAGAGGCAATGAGGGTGCCGGTGCCGCCGATATTGACCCCCAGCAGCAGGGCGCGGTAGTCCTCTGTAAAGCGGGAGAGCAGGATGGCGGTGGGCACGTTGCTGATGCCCTGGCAGGAGAGCACCGACACCAGCAGGGTGTCCTTTCCCAGCAGCCCGGACAGGGCGGTGTGCACCGCATCGATGCGGGCCAGATTGCCGGCGAAGATGAAGAAGAAAAAGAAGGTGCCCAGCAGCCCGTAGTCCACCATCAGCAGAGCCTCCCGGTCGGCAAAGAGTAGCACGGCGGAGATAAGCAGCAGCCCGACGGGGTAGGGGACGATGCGGAAAACGATCAGCAGGGACAGGGCAAACAATGCAAGATACAGGGCGGTGCGGGGCTTGTTCAGCGGTTCGTTAAAGGAGTCGGTGATGGTCAGCCTGACCGCCCGCACCGGCAGACAGCAGAGCGCCAGCAGGGTGATGGCCAGTAGAAAGGGCGGCAACATAATGCTGCAGAATTCGCCGGTGGGGATGTTAAAGTAGGAATACAGATACAGATTCTGCGGATTGCCAAAGGGGGTGAGCATACCGCCCAGGTTGGCGGATATATTCTGCAGGATAAAGAGATACGCCATATGCTTCTCTTTGCCCGCCACCGACAGAGCGAAATAGCCCAGAGGCAAAAAGGTAATGAGAGCCATATCGTTGGCGATGAGCATCGACCCCAAAAAGGTGATGGCGATGAGCAGCAGAAACAGCCCCCGCAGATTGCCGGAGAGCAGCACCAGCCGCCGGGCCAGAATGGTGAAGAATTTGATGTTGCGCAGGGCGCACACTACCGCCAGCGTCAGAAACAGGCAGGACAGCGTCCGCCAATCGAAATAGCCGGCGTAGCCGGCATCCGGCGGCACAAAAAAGCAGGTGACGAGAGCCGCCACCGTCGCCACGCAGAAAACGGTATTCTTTTTTAGAAATCGGATGATGGCCATACAAATATTCCCTCTTTCGGCACCGGCAGACATCATACAACTTTTTTTGGCGGGATGCAAGCCTCTTTTGCAGAAAAAAAGGATGAAAAGCACGAAATTGCGTGGATGTTGTGCGGATTAATCCCTTGAAAACCCATTTTCAAACTGGTATAATGCTCCCAAAGAACACGTGAGGAGGAAACACGATGGCATTGCAACTGTACGGCTTGACCTGTGAATACCAGGAGGAGGCGCTGGGCGTGGCCCGGCAGAATGCGGCCTTTGGATGGAAGCTGAGGTCCGACGTGGCCGGAGCCCGCCAGACCGCATACCGCATCCTAGTGGAGGACGAAAACAGTGAGACCGTATGGGACAGCGGCAAGGTGTGCTCGGACCGTCAGTTCGGCATCGAAAAAGAGGGCGGCGCACCCCTGCGGCCTATGGAGGAGTACACCTTTTCGGTGACCGTGTGGGACGAGAAGGATCGCCCCAGCGCCCCTGCGTGCTCCCGCTTTGTCACCGGTGTGTTCCGTGTGCATCAGTGGCCGGGCCAGTGGTTCCGGGTGTGGCATTTTGGGATGGTGCATTTTTACCGTCACGAGTTCGAGGTGCGTGACCCGGGTGAGATCCGCTATGCCTATGCTTATATTGCTTCCCGGGGCGAAAAGATGAACTCCAACGTGACCTATCTCAATGGCGTCCGTATTGGTGATTCCCTCCATTTCCCCGGCGCCACCGAGTATTTTCGTGCGCTGTACACCTGTGTGGACGTAAAGGATCGGCTGCGCCCCGGGCGCAATGCTCTGGGCATTATCGCCACCATGACCTCCTCGCTGGTTCTCAAGATTGCATACAAGGACGGCACCGTGCAGTACGTGTGTGCGGCCCGGGATACCTGGCGGGGTGCTATGCAGGGGCCTTACGTCCGGTTGGGCTATCCTGAAGCGGATATGCACGGCAAGGCGGAGGAGTACGACGCCCGCAAGGAGTTTGTGGGCTGGACGCTGCCCGGCTATGACGACAGTCAGTGGACGGTGGGCGAGCGCCACCAGACCATTGATTTTGGTCCTTTGTTCTTGCAGCCCCAGTACTGCCTGGTTAAGCAGCAGGAGCGCCGCCGTCCGGTGCGGATCCTCCGCCAGGCGGATCACATTTTTGTGGATTTCGGCATCAATATGACCGGTTTTGTCACCCTGCGTCTGCAGGGCAAGGCCGGTGAGACGGTGGACGTGCGGTATTCCGAAAGACTGACCGACGACGGCCGGGGCTGCGTCGTCCCCGGTTGGCGTCACTGCTATATGAAGTACACCTTTGCCACCGATGGGGTAGAGGAGTACACCCCCTGCTTTATGCACACCGGCTTCCGCTGTGTGGAGATCCACGGCTATTCCGGCGAGGTGACCGAGGATAGCATCACCGCTGTGTCTATGCACAGCGACGTGGAGGATAACACCACCTTCTGCTGCTCTGACCCGCTGGTGGAGCAGCTCAATACGGTGGCCCGCCGCAGCTTTTTGTGCAACCTGGTGAATATCCCCACCGACTGCCCGGAGCGGGAGCGCCGTGGCTGGACGGCGGACGCCTATGCGGTGTGCGAGGCGGAGAGCGTCAATTTCAACGTGCTGAACTTTTATCGCCAGTGGCTGGTGAGCATGCGGGACTGCCAGCGGGGCAGCGGCTGGATCCCGGTGGAGCTGCCCCTGAGCACCGACGACTGCATCGACGTGGATTGGCCGGCGGCGGCGGTGCTGGTGCCCTATGACCTGTATATCCAGTATGCCGACACCGCCCTGCTGCGGGAGTTCTATCCCATGATGTGCCGCTGGGTGGAGCTTCTGGAGACCATCTGCGACGATGAATACGCCATGTGCGACGGCTTTTTGAGCTATAAGGACTGGATCGCCCACGACCCGGCCACCGGCATCTATCTGTCCATGGCCTATTTCTACCGCTGTGCGGATCTGCTGTCCCGCATAGCCCGGATCATCGACCGGGGCGAGGATGCGGCCCGCTTTGAGACCCTGGCCGAGGCAGTGCGCAGCAGCATCGACCGCAAGTATCTGCATATCGAGGGGGACACGGGGTGGTACGACACCGGCAGCCAGAGCGCCGACGCCCACGCCCTGTTCTTTGGCATCTGCCCGCCGGAGCATCGGGCGGCGCTGACCGCCCACCTGGTGCAGAATATTGAGGATAAGCAGACCGCCACCTGCGGCTTTATGGGCACTATGTGTCTGCTGCAGGCCCTGTCCCAGAACGGTCGGCCGGACGTGGCCTATCGGCTGCTGAAAAACCGGAATATGGGCGGCTGGCTGTACCTCATCGAGCAGTGCCGGGCCACCACCTTTCCGGAGCATTACAATGGCGCCGGCTCCCAGAACCACGCCTTTTTGGGCAGCGCCCCCGGCCTGTGGATCTATAAGTACCTGGTGGGCATCCAGCCGGCGGCCCCCGGCTATAAGCAGGTGCGCGTCTGCCCCTATATCCCGGAGGATATGACCCACGCCTCCGCCACGGTGGACACCCTCTACGGCCCCATCACCGCCGCCTGGGAAAAACAGGCCGATGGGGTGCGGCTGACGGTGTCTCTGCCCCCCAACGTGACCGGCACAGTCTGCTGGAACGGGACGGAGCAAGCCATCGCCTCGGGCGAAACCGTTGTGGATCTGGTCTCTCCGCTACACCTACGATGACTTTGATCAATTGGCCTCGGCCACCAAAAACGGCGTCACGACCGCCTACACCTACAATGGCGATGGCACCCGTAACACAAAAACAGTTGACAACACCACCACGCAGTATTATTATGTAAATGGACGGTTGCAAGCGCTTACCAAAGACATCTACACCGCCTTTTTCCTGTACGACGATACCGGCCGCCCCTATGCGATTCGAGTGACCATTCTCCCTGAAGGCCACACGTATCCCATGTATGTGATGGCGTATTACAAGTACAACCTGCAGGGCGATGTGGTGGGTCTGTACAACACGTCGGGGCAGGAGTTTGTCACCTATACCTACGACCCCTGGGGCAAGCCTCTCACCACCACCGGTATATCTCCGCTGCTCATTGCCAATCCTTTCCGTTACCGCGGATACGTCTACGACGACGAGACGGGACTGTACTACTGCAACAGCCGGTATTATGACCCGGAGACTGGTAGATGGATCAATGCGGATGGACTCGTGTCCACAGGCCAAGGCGTATTGGGTTACAATACGTATGCGTATTGTGGCAACAATCCGATTAATCTTGTCGATATTAACGGGAATCGCCATTGTGCAGCTACTACTATTTCTAATGAAAAATGGTATGAAAGAAGTCTTTCTTGTCATTGGCAAAACCAGGTTGTGTTGGAAAAATATAACCCTGAACCAATTGGCAAGACGGAGCAGGGCAATGTGTATTTGGTAAAAGATATCAGCGAAATGAAAGCCTCGTTTCCTGGAGATGTCATAGTTTTAGATAATAGAGGTCCCAATGAGAAAGATAATATTGTAATACCATATTCTTACCAAATTAGAGACAAGCAATTGCAACATAGCATTTTGACTATCCTTACGGAATATGAAAGCGCAAATCCAACAGGATGGGACAGATCGGTAGATAGTATGATGCTCGAGTGGGAAGTGCACAATTGTGGAGTAGTTTTAGGGAATCTTCTTCCTATACTAGGGGCGCTTTATGACAAATCAATTCACACTTGTTTCGAGAATAAAAGCGAGGGGTGGACTAAATGGGATCATATTCAGGATGCCATCAAAAAGATTATCGGCTAAAAATGAATGGATGGCTATGGTTTTGCTTAGTGATCTGTTGCATTGCTATTGGTTTTCTTTTCTTTGTTCTCCGCACAGAAAGGGATGTGTGGTTGAATGATCTTCTTGATTATTACCCGCTTTTTTGTGTTGCTTTTTACTTATGCGCTTGGCTTTCCCAATTGCAGTTTCTGGCAACGGTTTCTTTTCTGCTTGAAGTGTGTTATTACTTTGTGTGGACGATAGTGATGTTTAGCTTGTTTCTAAAATTACGAGGAGTCAAGTATGTTAAAAGAATTGTTTGTGTGTTGTTCGCATTTGATGTGGTTTGTAATCTAGCTGTGCAACACTATGGAGCAGTTTTGATGGATATAGCGTTTTGCTTCTGTTTGATTATAGGAACAAGTAAACGTTTTTGTGTTGATGCGAGACAAGAGGCAGAGGATAGCTCCTTGTCTTAACGCACAAAAATTCAATCTATAACACAAGGGGACGGTTCTCTTGTGTTGGTCCCCTTGTGTTGCCCTTGTGTTCGTGGATCTTGTTTGATTATGCGCCATAAGAATGGTTTAGTATAGGAAGAAGAGGATGTCCGGTCGGACATCCTCTTCTTCTGCGTGATCGATCAAAATGCGTTTTTATAGGTGTTCTTTTCCAAATAGGCGGCGTATTCCTCGGCACTGCCGTTAAAGACGTTGACGTCTATATATTTTTCCTTACCGTTGTATCCGTCCAGCCGATCCCGGTTGGTGTATTGCCAGAACGTCCACGCCCGATCATCCGATAGTCGGGGCCTTGTTATTACGTTTCGTATCCAGATGTCGTATTCTTCATAATCGTCAGAAAGGTACAGCGCATAGGATTTTTCGGTGGCGTATAAGATCGGCTTTTGCCCGTAGTGCTGCTCCAACAGAGTGAGCATGGTTTTCAGCTGCTTCTCCACCTCGGTCCGGGCTGGTGGATTCTTTTCCTTATCGCCGTAGAATTCCAGATCGATCACCGGCGGCAGCATACCTGTAAAGGGGGCGACGGTGTTGATGAAATTCTCCGCCTGGGTTTTTCCTTCGCTGTCGTAGCTGAAAAAATGATACGCCCCCACCGCCAGCGCGGTTTTCTGCGCTTCTTCAAAGTTGTAGGCAAAATTTGGATCCACAAAGGAGCTTCCCTCGGTGGCTTTGATAAAAGCAAAGGAAATGCCCTGGGACGAAAGAATGCCCCAATCGATCTCTCCCTGGTAGGAGGAAACGTCCACGCCCTTTACGGCGTATGCGTCAGCAGGCAAGCTGTTTAGGAGGATAGCGCCGTTCCACACTAGGGCGAAAAGAACTGCGCCAACCGCCAATAGCATCGCTCCCGTAACGACGGACATTTTGAGAGTTTTGTTTTTCAAGACAACGCCTCCTTGCAGTGATTGTATCACGATAAGCGAAAACGCGCAAGGGGTGGTGCGCTTGAGAGAGACTCGATTGCCCAGTTTGCGGTGGCCGGGTTTGCGTCGCTCTGACCAGCATTAAAAGGGCATTTTTCGCTTTTTGCCGGGGTTTTGAACCAGCGTGTGAAATTCTCATCACCCTGCATACCAAGTGCAAAGTGCATCGCTAATGAGCAACATCAGTTCGTATTCCCGGTCTTCTTCGTTTTCCCAGTCTTTTTCAAACATACCTGTTGGGTATCCAAAAACAATTCCGCCGTCTTGTGAGGCTGTCTGGAAATCAAACACATACTTTTTATGGCTTTCATAATCGTAAACAACCATGGTTGCGTATCCTGAGACAAATCGGTCATCTTCAGTCATACGCGTAACTGTAAAATGAGTGATTGACAATTCATTTTCGCATAGATTTTTCATTGAGGAACTCCACTGCTTTTCGGCAACAGACCTATCTTTCCCCCAGAATCCAATAGATTGAGCTGCTTTCGAAAAATCATGGTTCATGATGGCCTTTACCACAAAATTTGCCTCCCGTGTAGCAAGTGCCGCCGAAAAAGAATAACCATCTCCACGCCATTGGGCATATAACATAGGGGCAAACATAATGCACACAAGGATTACAAAGGTCATAAGTATTGAAATTAACAAAGTTCGGTTTTTGCCTTTTCTTTTTTCACGCTCTCGTTCACCAAGAATGTGAATCAGGTTTTTATGGGCAACAGTTATTTCTTGGGAGTCATCAATTCGTTCCCCCTCCAATAGCTCGTTTATCGAAATGGAAAGTGTTTCGCATAAAGGATTTATGAGTGCTATATCAGGCAATCCTCTGCCGTTTTCCCATTTTGATATAGCACGGTCTGTAACACCTATTTTGGTTGCTAAATCAAGTTGGGTCATCTTTTGTTCTTTACGCAATTCTGCAATGAATTTACCAATTTTGATCTGATCCATTTGTGAACACACTCCTTTCGAATGTATTTTACATTGGTTTTCGCCAAAATGAAACAAACGAATCGTAGAGTTACAATAATTATAATGCGCCGAAAGTAAAATAGCAAGGCAAAGCCTTACTGTGAGGAAATGTTGTTACGGGTGGAGCAGGAGTAGGAGAGACTCTGAACTCCGGTTTTGCGTCGGGTTTGTGCTGGTCCGCATCTCTGCACGCAAAACCTTTGCATTCCTGACGGAATGCCAGAGTTGGTCGTATCAGCCATTCCAAAAAGAAAAGAGGATGCCCAAAAGGGCATCCTCTTTTCTTGGCGGAGTAGGAGAGACTCGATTGCCCAGTTTGCGGTGCCCGAAATCGCCGTATCTCGCTATCGCTCGGTCGATTTCGACCGCTGCACCAACCCCTGCTCGCTGTATCCGCCACCGGCGGCGCTCGCAGGCGTTGCCCGCGCCTGCGGCGCTCGAGTTCGAGTCATTCAACTGACTGAAAAAGAATAAAGGCACCCCATACTGGGGTGCCTTTATTCTTGGCGGAGTAGGAGAGACTCGATTGCCCAGTTTGCGGTGCCCGAAATCCACGGTTCTCGCTATCGCTCGGTGGATTTCGACCGCCGCACCAACCCCTGCTCGCTGCATCCGCCACCGGCGGCGCTCGCAGGCGTTGCCCGCGCCTGCGGCGCTCGAGTTCGAGTCATTCA
>JAFQKB010000052.1 GCA_017397125.1 Clostridia bacterium
CACCAAAATGCCATCCTTTTGATTCAATCCATTCGATAAAGGCATCTGTAAATTCATCTATTGAAACTTCACAAGGTATTTCAACACAACCATTTATCTCTATTTCTTTACGCATTATCATCACCTCTTTTAGGTAATATACCACATTTTCGAAATAAATCAAGGCGAAGCCTTGTATATCATCAATTCCGAAGGAATTGCATATCATCAAGCCGCAGGTAATACAGCCTTCGGCTGATGATATGCGCTTACAGCGATGATATACACGCGTACCGCGTGATGATATGCCAAGCCTGCGGCTTGGATAAAAAAAGAAGTAACTTTTGGTAGACAAAAGTTACTTCTTTTTTGGAGCTGGTTGACGGACTTGAACCCCCGACCTGCTGATTACAAATCAGCTGCTCTACCAACTGAGCTAAACCAGCGAATGAATCGTTGCGGTGCAACAGCACTCATTATACTTGGCGCTTCCCTTTTTGTCAAGAGTTATGTACAGTATACACACCATATAAATTGTCGATTGTCAGGTTGACCAAAAACAAACCTAAAAGTATGTTGAAAATGCGAAATTGACGCGAAAAGTAGCAAAGTATATAATGATTATATAAAGGTTTTCGACAGAAAATCCGGCGAAATTAAACGTTAAAAAACCGTTGGCAACCATCGGGAAAGGGGAGAGATCCGAATGAAAAAATTCATGGCTATTCTTTGCGTAATCGTGTTGTGTGGGGCGCTTGTCACCGCCTGCGGACAGGCATCGGTCTCCCCGGATGGGTCGGTGCCGTCGGACGTGAGTGTGCCGGCTGACAATTCGAAAGTGGAGATTCACGACCACCAGGAGTTGACGGCAACCAAAATAACCATAGATACGGATACGGCGTTGCGTGTCTCCTTACCGGAGGCCGGACTTTACAACCTGCGTGTGGTAGAAGTGAGCAACTATCATCGGTTGGATGGAGACGATGGCGGCTACGTATACCTATTGGGCGATGACCGAGGCTGGGGCGGCCCCGAAATGGACCACTATCTGGCTGTGAAGATCGGCGATACAGTCGTGCTCAAGGATCTTATGGCGTATGAAACCCATTTTAATCTTGGGGGAGATATAGAACTGTGCGACGTTGACGGCGATGGGGACTGTGAGGTTCTGCTACAACAATGCGTTGGTATGGCTGGCGGTGCCGGTAACTGGCTATCCCGAGTGTTTGATTATAAAAATGAGCAGCTGGTTGAAATGTTCACCAGTGAAAAAGAGGGCGTTTGGGACACCGGTTTTACCATCACGCTTTTGAAGGATAGAAAGTTTAGGATAGACAATGCTATCACGGGATATAGCGAAATATTCCGTGATGAGGATGAGGAGAACACCGATGCCTATTACGATAAGTACTGGTACGACGAAAGCGGTGAGCCTCGACAGCAAGAACTTTTCTTAGACAGTTTCTGCGATTTCTTTTCGGAGGATGTAGACGGCGACAGAGTATACGAGATCGTCTGTCGTCAGTATGCATCGATAGAATGGCACAGCAATAATATCGGCTATGCAAAAACGGTTCTGAAATACAACGGCGATACAGCTGCGTTCGAGATCATTGAATCCGGATTTGATCAAGAGCATTAAAACGCATATGATGAACTCCTTGAGTTTGGCTCAAGGAGTTTTTTTCATACACCTAAAAAACAGGGGAGAATAAGCCGCATTTTGGCATCATAGAGGAAAAACAGGCGGAATTTGTGCTGGAATTGCAAGAATTTGTCCTTGCAATTTGTCCTGCTTTGTGTATACTGAAAACAGACAATGGGAAAGGTTGGTGTTTCTATGCGTTTTGAACAGAAATGGACGGCTGCGCAGTACGATCCCGTCACCAAGACCGAGGGCGACCGCTTTGCGGCTCAGGTGCCCGGCAACGTGCAGTACGACTACGCCGTCAGCCATAATTTTGGCGATTTCTTTTTTGGCAGCAACGTAAAGCAATTCGATGCCATCGAGGACTATTGGTGGATGTACACCACCACGCTGCAGTACGAGCAGTCCCCGGAGGACCGCCTCTGGTTTGTGGCGGAGGGCATCGACTACGAATATGACATTCTGCTGGACGGCCAGGTGGTCCACTCCGGCGTGGGTATGTACCACACGGTGGAGGTGGACGTCACCGACCGGGCCAAGCCCGGCTCCGTGCTGCAGATCATCATCCACAACCATCCCAAGATAGAGGGGGAGGAGGGCCGCTTCCAGGCTATGCAGTGCTGCAAGCCCCCCTTCAACTACGGCTGGGACTGGACGCCCCGCCTGATCACCTCAGGTCTGTGGCGTGACGCCTATATCGAGACCCGCGGCAAGGGATACATTCGCTCCTGCGAGCCTTTCTATACCCTTAATGACACCCGGGATACCGCCCAGGTGAACTTTGTCACCGACGCCGACCTGCCGGTGCACTACACCCTGCTGGATGCGGCGGGCCGGACGGTGTATGAGGGCGACGAGCCTGCCTTTACCCTGCAGAACGTGAATCTGTGGTGGTGCCACGGCGAGGGCGAGGCATATCTCTACACTTGGATCGCCGAGACCGCCGACTGCCGCAAGAGCGGCCGCATCGGCTTCCGTACCGTCCGGCTGGTGCAGAATACCGGCACCGAGAACGAGCCGGAGGGCTATCCCAGCACCCGGTATCCCACTCCGGCGACGGTGGAGCTCAATGGCCGGCGCATCTTTGCCCAGGGCTCCAACTGGTTGAGTCCGGACGTATTCCACGGCCGCGTGACCGAGGCCCGCTATCGTGAGCTGCTGACGGCGGCGGTGGACGCCAACATGAACCTGATGCGTGTGTGGGGCGGCTGCGGCATCAACAAGCCGGAGTTCTATGACATTTGCGACGAGCTGGGTCTGCTGGTGTGGCAGGAGTTTATGCTGGCCTGCGGCAACTACGTGGGCACCAAGGAATACCTGACCGTGTTGGAGCAGGAGGCTACGGCCATCATCCGCAGCCTGCGGAGCCGTCCCTGCCTGGCCTTCTGGTGCGGCGGCAACGAACTGTTCAACGGCTGGTCCAATATGAATGAGCAGTCCCACGCTCTGCGCCTGCTCAACAAGCTGTGCTATGAGTTGGATTTTGACCACGCCTTTCTGTACACCTCTCCGCTGAGCGGCATTGCTCACGGCGGCTATTATTTCCGGGACCCCAATACCGGGTTGGACGTGCTGGCCACCTTTGCCAACGTCTCCTACGTGGCGTACACCGAGTTTGCCGTTTCTTCTATGGCGTCGGTGGAGCTGCTCAAAAAGATCATCCCGGAGGAGGAGCTGTTCCCGGTGGAGGCCACCGACTCCTGGGTGCTTCACTACGGCCTGGATGCCTGGTGGAAGGATAGCTGGATCTGCCCCTCGGTGCTGGAGCACTATTTCGGCAAGGCCTCCAGCCTGGAGGAGCTGGTGGCTCAGTCCAACTGGCTGCAGTCGCTGGGCACCAAGTCCATCTTTGAGGAGGCCCGCCGGCAGTGGCCCCATTGCTCTATGGCGGTGAGCTGGTGCTTCAACGAGCCCTGGCTGAATGCGGCCAACAACTCTATGATCTCCTATCCCAACGTGAAAAAGGATGCCTATTATTCCATCGGTAATGCCCTGCGGCCGGTGATGGCCAGCGCCCGCATCCCGCACTTCGACTGGAAGGCGGGGGAGGTGTTCTCCGCAGAGATGTGGCTGCTGAACAGCTCCAACGATACGGTGAATACCACCATCACCGCCAAGGTGGTCATCGATGGCGTGGAATACGAGCAGATCTCCTGGAATACGGGGGATGTGGAGGCCCGCACCAACAAGCTGGGTCCCCGGCTCAACTTTGTTCTGCCGGCAGATGTCACCGCCAGCGAGATGACCCTGAAGCTGACAGCCGCCGACGGCTCCTGGAACAACAGCTACCGTCTGCAGCTGGTTCCCAAGTCCGAAGAGGATAAATAATTGTACCCGATTACGGCCGTGCGTGGGTTGCTACGCACGGCTGTTTTTATGCTTTGGACGGAAGATCGGTCAAAAAGCGGAAAGTTTATTGAAATATTTATATAAAAAGCACATAAAAAGTGCGATATTGTACTAGTTTTTTCCGTTTCTTTTTGCTATAATTCACCGTAGGTTATGATCATTTTGGCAAGTGTTGGGTAGGAAAACAGCTCCCTGTTATCCATTATTAATAGGGGACGGCGTTTTCGACCCGAATAAAGATGGAGGTGAGATCCGCAAATACGGACCGGACACTGGCAGTATAAAACAGTCGTAATGAGCTGCTGCAGTTTCGTGGCGGTTTTTTGGTCCGTGTTCATGTCATTACATTATAACATTTGCGTCATACAACAAAAAATACAAAAGATTTGGAGGAAACAAGTATGAAAAGCAAAAAAGCAAGCCGAGTCGCAAGTCTCCTGGCATTGCTGGCAGTTGTATCTATGCTGCTGGCTATGTTTGGCGGCTGCGGCAAAAAGCCGGAGCCGGATGTGTCCACTCCCGTCAAAGACGATGTGAGCACCTCCACCACGACCACCACCGAAGGTGACGTGTCCGACGACACCACCACCGGCGACGTGTCCGATGACACCACCACCGGCGATGTGTCCGGTGACACCACCACCGGCGACGTGTCCGGCAACACCACCACCGATAATTCCGGTAGTGGCTCCACCACCAGTGGTAACAAGACCACCAAACCCACCAAGACCTTCCCCACCACCAAGCCTACTACCAAGAATCCCGTCAGTGGTCCTATCGTGTCCACCTCGTCCACCACCAAGACCACTAAGTCTTCCGCAACCGTTAAGACCACGGCTCCCGTAGGCAGTGAGGAGGATATTCTGGCCAAGGTTCCTGCAAACCTGAAGGGCCAGAATGTTAAGGTCCTGGTTTGGTGGGGCGTCAGCGACGACGGCGAGGATTCGTACAAGGCTAAATTGTTCAAAGAAAGAACCGGTATCAATGTTAGCTTTGAGTCCATTACTATGGATAAGTACCAGTCCCGTCTGTCTGCTATGCTGATGTCCAATATCGCTCCCTCCTGCGCGGCCATCTCCAGCGAGTGGTATCCGCAGCCCATCACCCGTGGCCTGATGCAGCCCATCAGCAACACCAAGTGGGATTTCACCCAGAAGATTTTTGCCACCAAGCTGATGGATCAGTTCGCCTACAAGGGTGAGCAGTACGGTATCGCTCTGAAGGGCTCCCAGATGACCACCTTCAACATCATCTTCTGGAACAAGGAGATGTTCGCTCAGAAGAAGATCACTACCACCCCCGAGACTCTGTGGAAATCCGGCAACTGGAACTGGGATACTTTCCTGGATGTGGCGAAGAAGGTCTCCAATCCTGCTCAGGGTCAGTATGCTCTGACCGCCACCTACCAGAATTACTGGATGCTGTCTGCGGGTCAGGACTTTGTTATGACCGATGAGAACGGCCTGGTCAACAACGTTAAAAACGAAAAGCTGCTGGATGCCTGGTACTTCGCTTGGGATATTCTTCACACCCACAAGATCCAGAACCCCGCTTTTGCGGATCGTGCCACATTCATCGGCGGTACCGATGCTATGTATGCCAGCGGTTCCTACAACATGCAGTCGGCTCTGACGGATGGTATCCCTGCAAACTGTAAGTTTGAGTGGGGCGTTGTTCCCTTCCCGTCTCCCAAGGGTATCGATCCGGTGTCCGCCTGTGAGGGCGTTGTGTTTGGCTTCCCCGCCGGCCGTGACATTAAGGATGACAAGCTGCAGGCGGCTGCTTGGTTCCTGCGCTTCTACTTGGATGACAAGGCTTACACCAGCAACGATTTCTACCCCTCTAAGGAATGCTGGGATCTGATTGACGCTCTGTGGGAGCAGGATATCCAGTCCTTCAACTCCATCGGTGTTCTGACCTATGGCGGCGAGTACGGCATGGCCAGCGTTCAGTACAACCTGCTGGAGGAGGCCCCCACCAGATCTCAGGTTAAGAGCAATATCGATGCCTGGTACAGCGTATTCAATGCCAACATCAACAAGATTCTCAATGAGTAATAGTGTTGTCTAAATTGGCAAATCGTTTCAATCTGTTGATGACGGGACTCCGGCGACGGAGTGCGCCGGAGTCCCGCTTCGAAGATATTTCTTAAACGAAAGGATGAAAGCACGTATGAGTCGAAGCAAGCGTAAGATCCTGCTGCCGATCCTCTGTACTGTTGCTCTGTTGCTGTGTACGGTGGGCACGCTGCTGGTTTCCGGCGGTATTGTGTTCCCCTGGCGTGACAAACAGATCACGGTTGACAAGATACTTGAAGAGGACGGCTATCTGGAGGGTATGTGGTATCCTTGGTTTTTCCACGATACCATTGGTTGTAACCTCACCTCCAATGAGTATATCCTGCCTTACATCAACAATTCTGTTGGCGATAAGAGCCTGGTAGGTATCGATCTGTACGGTGACAAGAACGTTTACCGTGATGTCTACAATATGAAGGCTTTCGGTATCAATATGATGGCTTATTGCGGCTCCATGTATGGCGAAGGCGTTATCTTTGATCAGAACGGTGATGTTTTGGGCATCAAAGAAGAGTACGTCAAAAATACTCGCCGCTTACTGGATATCTGCCGCGATGTGGGAATGCCCGTGATGTGGGTTGTTTCTTTCCACAATGACGGCTTGGACGGTTTCTACGACAACGGTAAGTATGCGTGGGATCTGCTCAGCCAGATGTATTGCAATCCCGTTGTGACCGAGCACTATGTGGATCGCTTCGTGCGTCCTCTGTGCCAGGTTCTGTCTGAGTATCCTGATGTAGTCGTGATGGTCGCTGCCACCGACGAGCAGGAAAACGAGATGAACGACTCCGATATCGGTAACCACTTTGAACACCGTGTGAATCTGGGTGTTGTGGCTGAAGATATGTATCGGTTCGTGTATGCGGTCAACGATGCTCTGGCAGAGGAACTGCCGGATGTGGCTCGCACTCTGTGCGGCAACCACGATAATTTCGCTCCCTATAGTGATATGGATCTGGACATGATCGGCCGGAGTATGTATTCCAACAATGCTGCTTGTGCCGGCGTGGACACTTTCTTTACTGCGTTCCCCGTCATCGCCTCTGAGTTCGGCATGGGCACAGTCGTGACCGAGGAGATCTTTACTCTGCGTCACATTCAAAAGCGTCAGGCCTTTATGGATGCCGGCTACAAAGGTTGGTTTATGTGGAACTGGGGAGTCCAGGGCGGCGGCGGCGAGTTTGACGTTTATCTGCGCAATCATGCTACCGACACTGATTTCCGTCCTATGATGTATTCTCTGCGTTATTTCATTGAGGACTATCGCAACGAGATTAGAGGCGTCGAGAGCGTATTGGATAAGCCGGTTCTGTTCTACAACCACGGCGGCGGTTCTGTGGATTGGATCGCTTCCCGTCAGGCTATGTCCATCGATCTGCTCCGTTCTCTGGACGGCGGCAAGACCTGGGAGGTCATGTTCGAGAACGCTTCTCCTTCTGAGTATGAGTACGAATCCAAGGGTCATTACGATGATACCACTCTGCCGGAGACTGGTACTGTGATGTACAAGGTGATTGCCCGTGATATGAGCGGTAACGAGGTCGAGTCCGTTCCCGGCAACGAGGCTGAGATTCTGCCTCCGCTGGTCAACCTTATGAGCAACGGCAGCTTTGAAACCGGCGATCTGACTGATTGGATCGAGTGGGGCGACGATAGCAATATCGATATCCAAGTGGTCAAGTCTGACGACGCTCCCGAGGGAGACTATATGCTGCGCCTGACCCAGAAGGATGGCGACTGGTGGGGTGTTCACCAGGATGGCATCGAGGTCGAGCCCAACAAGTTCTATAAACTGACCTTCAAATACAAGATGACCGAGAATTCCACGACGCCCTGCGGCTATGTATTCCTGCATATGCTGGATAAGGATGGCAACGGTACCGGCGACGGTTCCTACAACGATACCGTGCTTTATAACGGCTATGCCGGTCCCACGACCGAGTGGAATACCTGCGAGATGCTGTTCCAGACCTACGGCGGCACCAAGATGTCCGTTGACCTGCGTGTTGTCGAGGGCGAGGATATGTACATCGACGATGTTCAGCTTACTGAAGTACGATAAGGAGGGTGTGACATTATGAAAATGAATATGCGTAAATTGTTAGCCCTCCTGGCCACCGTGGCTATGATGCTGGCGGTGTTGCCTCTGGGCACTCTGTTTGCTTCTGCCGCCGGCAACCTGATTGCCAACGGCGATTTTGAGAACGGTAATACGGACGGTTGGCAGACTTGGGGTGCCACCACTGTTAAGGCTGACAGCCAGGATGTTGGCGCCGGCCGTTATTCCGCTCGTGTGGATGTCAAGGATGACTGGGCTCCGGTGACCGTGACTCTCACCTTGAAAAAGAATACCGATTATGTCCTGACCTTTAAGTATAAGGATAATAATAGCAGGGGTATTACCGTTAACCTGCAGAAGACCGACTGGTCGGATCCGGTTCTCCGTCTGCCTGTCGATGGCGTTAATGTGTGGACTGAGTATACCAAAGAGTTCAACAGTGGCGATCACGACATTCTGATGTTCCATTTCCAGTCCAATTGCACTGCTTCTGAAAGCCAGGTCTTCTGGCTGGATGACGTGGTTCTGACCGAAAAGGGGGACACTCCTCCTGCTAATTCCGAAGATTACTACATCGAGACTTTCGAGAGCGGCGATCTGAACGGCTGGGTTGTCGCCGGTAACGGCGGCAGCGGCATCACCACTGAGGCGGCTGCTCACGGTACCCACTCGATTATGGTTAAGGGTACTATGAACGAGGATTACGACAACCTTGTCACTTCCAAGCCCGCTGCAGTCAAGGCTGGTGTTACCTACACCATGTCCTTCTTCGCAAAGAATATGGATGGCGTTGCTGACGGCGCTGTCTGTGCCTTGGCAGTGAACAACTATGCCAACGAGGATGGCACTGACCGTCTGGAGCAGTTGATCAATACCACCTGGCCTTCCTTTGATAAAAACTGGAAAGAGTATTCCTTCCAGTTTACTGCTTCCAAGGATGGCTATGCTGGCGCTATGTTCGTCAATGTGAACGCTAATTTCTATCTGGATAATTTCATGATCTATCCCTCCGGTCAGAAGCCGGAGACCCCTTGGGATTCTTCCAGTGAATCTTTCGACGGCTTCATTGTTAACGGCGATTTCGAGACCGGTGACGGCACCGGCTGGAGCATCAATGGAGACGCTGCGGTTACGGAAGAGGCTGCCGAAACTGGCAAGTACGGCGTCAAACTGACCGGCACCGGTTCCTGGAATGATAGTGCGTATACTATTTTCCCTGTGGAGCCTGGCGAGCAATATACTCTGACCTATAGTATCAAGACGATCAAGGGCGGACCTGCCACCTTGTTCCTGCGTGGTGGTATGGAAGGGGAAGCCTGGAAGTGCGGGGTTGAGCTGAAGGGTGATCAGACTTTGATCAGCTCCAGCGGCGACTGGAAAAACATGCTCCAGGTTATCGATCCCGGTGACTGCAAGTACGTGGTCGTGCATTTCAATGGCGGTTCCGGCGGCACTCACTATATCGATAACGTTATGGTCACTCCGAATGGCGCTGCCTCTGATGATGGTTACATCACCAATGGCGACTTTGAGTTGAACAACGGTATTGGTTGGTCTCTCGAAGGCACCGGCGCTATCACTGAAGAGGCGGCTGAGACCGGTAAGTATGGTGCTCAGCTGACCGGTACCGGCACTTGGGGCGATAAGGTTTCTACCGTTATTGCTGTAGAGCCTGGTAAGCAATACACCCTGACTTATAGCCTTAAGACGGCCAGCGGTGGCCCTGCTACCCTGTATCTGCGCGGCGGTATGACCGAGTATGAGTGGCAGGCTAGCGTCGTTCTGCCTGGCGATGATGTGCCCATCATGTCTACCGGTGACTGGCAGAAGATGACTCATTGCATCGATCCCGGTGATTGCACCTATGTAGTTATTCACTTCAATGGTGCCGATGGCGGTGTCAACTATATTGATAACGTGCGCGTTACCGAGGGCTGGACCGATCCGGGCGACAAGCCCCTGCCTCCTCTGACTCTGTCTACTTTCGGTGTCCTGAACAACCGCCCGCTCAATGCAAGCGATAATCTGCTGATCAACGGTAGCTTTGAGTCGGATGCGAATGCTCAGTGGAACACCGGTACCTTCCTGGGTGAAAATGTGTATGTGGTGGACGATGACACCACCCGCAGCGGCAACAAGAGCTTGTATTTCAACACCTCTGGCAACAAGTTGGCCGCTTGGCACATTTTCTGGGTTGATGTCGAGCCCGGTAAGGACTATGTGTTCTCCACCTGGTTGAAGGGTGCCTATATCTCTGATGATAACCGCTTTGCGGCTACGGTGGGTGTGGTTGATCCGGATACCAAGACCTTTATGGTTCACAAGGATACTTTGTTCTCCTCTGTGACGGAGCAGATTGTTCCCACTGCTTGGGATAATAAGTGGCATCTGCGCAGCGTTTCCTTCAACTCTGGTGAGAAGACCAAAGTTGGTATTGCGCTGTACGGCCATTCTTCTCAGATGTGGGTCGACGATATGGCTTTGTATCTGATCGATGCTGGTGTTAAGTATAGCAGTGGTGCCGATTCCATTTCCGTTAAGGACGTGTTCGAAGATATTGGTTGCACGGATGAGAACAGCTTGATTGTTGATCCCACCTTCAGCACCGCTCTGAGCAACGATTTCTGGTCCACCGGTGGCGGATGGAAAAATGGTTTCCTTTCTTTTGTGGAAAATGAGTATGAGTACCGCGATTCTATGAAATACACCGAGAGCAGCGATCCCAGAGGTCTGTATTATACCAAATGGATTGATATTAAGCCCAATACGGACTATGTATTCTCCGTGGATATGAAGATTCTCAAGGATGGCGATGGTAAGCTGATGGTCATGGGTGGAAGAGCTACCTATCCCTTAGAGTTTATTCAGATTGATTTCTCCGGTGATGTATGGGGTACGGAGTGGTTCAATAAGACCTTTACCTTCAACTCTGGTTTGTTCACTCGTGTGGCTATCACCGTGGTTGATAAGGGTGGCGAAGCTCTGATCGATAACCTTCGCATCTTCGAGGCATCCAAAAAGGTTGCTATGGAGGATGAATTCGTGTCCCGTGCAAATGGTTGGCACAAAGTAGACGGCAACTGGGTCTACTATGAGAACGGCCGTATGGTGACCAACAAGTGGAAGATGGATTCCGTTGGCTGGTGCTACCTGGGCGCTGACGGCTATTGCGTGACCAACAAGTGGGTGGCCGACTCTCATGGCTGGTGTTACCTGGATGGCAACGGCCGCATGGTCACCAACAAGTGGGTCATGGACTCCGTTGGCTGGTGCTATGTAGGCGCTGACGGCTACTGCGTGACCAACAAGTGGGTGGCCGACTCCAAGGGCTGGTGCTACCTGGACGGCAACGGTCGTATGGTGACCAACAAGTGGGTCATGGATTCCGTTGGCTGGTGCTATGTTGGTGCCGACGGCTATTGCGTCACCAACAAGTGGGTGGCCGACTCTAAGGGTTGGTGCTACCTGGATGGCAACGGCCGTATGGTCACCAACAAGTGGATTAAGGACTCTGTGGGTTGGTGCTATATTGGCGCTGAGGGCTATTGCCTGACCAACCAGTGGGTAGAGGATTCCAAGGGCTTCTGCTACCTGGATGAGAACGGCCGTATGGTCTACGACACGTGGGTCGACGGCGTCTACTATGTGGACTCCAACGGCTATTGGGTAATCGATTAATTGGATTTCTGACGGAAAGCTCCGCTTTCAATTTGTCCTGCCGGAGGATACCACTGTCCGGGAGGTAATCCTGAAGCTAACGGCTGCAGACGGTATCTTAAACAACAGCTGCCGTCTGCGGCTGGTCCAAGGCTGAGGATAATAGTCGAGCTTTACTAAACGTTGACAACGGCCGTGCGTAGGTTGCTACGCACGGCCGTTTTTCTGTGTTCGTAGCAGATTTGGCTGTCGGTCCGGGGAAAAATATTGATATTTTTATATAAATCGTATACAAAAATAAGATATTGTACTAGATTTTTGTGCTTGCTTTTGCTATAATTATCCATAATGAGAGTGTGTCTTGGTGTGTGATTGGGCAGAGAGGCCTGTGTTTAATGGGTGCAGGTTTTTTACCTGAGTGAAAACAGAAGACAGATTTTTAAATGCGGACTGGTGAACAGCCGCAGAGAACTGCTGCATCTGTGTGGCGGTTTTTTGATCCGTGCTTATGTCATTACATTATAACATTCACGACATGCAACAAATAAGATTTAGAAGGAAGCTGTAGGAAAAACAGAAAAAGCATGCTGTGTCCCAAATTTTCTGGAGTTGCTGTCAACTGCATCTATGAATGGTTTGAATCGGATCAGTAGAATGTAGATAATAGCACTCCGACGGCGGAGTGTGCAGGGCTCGCGTTTTGAAGTGTTTTTTCTGTGAAAGGAAGAAAATTCCTATGAGTTTAAGTAAACATAAAATTTTGTTGCCGATTCTCTGCACGATCGCCCTGCTGCTGTGCACGGTGGGCACGCTGCTGGTCTCCGGTGGCATTGTGTTCCCCTGGCGCGATCAGCAGATCACGGTCGACAAGCTGATCGCAGAGGATGGCTATCTAGAGGGTATCTGGTATCCCTGGTTTACCCACGATACCATCGGCTGTAACCTCACCAGTAATGAGTTCATACTGCCCTACGTCACCGACATACTAGGCGATAAGAGCGAGGTAGGTATCGATATCTATGGCGACAAAAACGTCTATCGCGATATCTACAATATGAAAGCCTTTGGCTTCAACATTATGGGCTACTGCGGCTCTATGTACGGCGAAGGCGTTATCTTTGATCAGAACGGCGACGTTCTGGGCATCAAAGAGGAGTACGTCAACAACACCCGCCGCTTCCTGGACATCTGCCGCGAGGTGGGAATGCCCCTGATGTGGGTCGTTTCCTTCCATAGCGATGGCCTGGACGGATTCTATGCGGACGGTAAGTACGCCTGGGATCTGATCACCCAGATGTATTGCAACCCCGTTGTCACCGAGCACTACATAGAGCGTTTTGTGCGTCCTCTGTGCCGGGTGCTGTCCGAGTATCCCGACGTGGTCGTGATGGTCTCTGCCGGTGATGAGCCGGACAACGAGGTCAACGATTCCGATATCGGTGACCATTTTGACCACCGCGAGAACGTGGGCGTTGTGCGCGAGGATATGAATCGTTTCCTGAACGCTGTTAATGAAGCATTGGTGGAGGAACTACCGGACGTGGCCCGCACCCTGTGCTGCAACACCTATGATTTCTCTGCCTACAGCGAGATGAACCTGGATCTCATCGGTACCAGCATGTATTCCAACAATGTGGGCATGGCCAAGGTTGAGGATCTTCGATCTGCTTTCCCTGTCATCGCTACCGAGTTCGGTTTGGGCACCAACGTGACTGAGGATGTCTACACCCAGTTTCACATGAAGAAGCGTCAGAGCATGATCGACAACGGTTACAAGGGCTGGTTTATGTGGTATTGGCAGAACTTTGGCCGTGGCGATATTTTTGATGTTATGCTGCGCTACGCTGTGACCGATACCGACTTCCGCCCTATGATGTATTCTCTGCGCTATTTCGTAGAGGACTATCGCAACGAGCTGCACGGCATCAAGTCTGTGCTGGATAAGCCGGTGCTGTTCTATAACCACGGCGGCGGCACGGTGGAGTGGATCGCCTCCCGTCAGGCTTCTTCTATTGATCTGCTTCGTTCTCTGGACGGCGGCAAGACCTGGGAGACTCTATTTGCCGACGTGACTCCCTCTACCTATGAAACAAAGTCCAAGGGCCATTATGAGGATACCACCCTGCCGGAGTCCGGCACCGTGATGTATAAGGTGATTGCCCACGATGCGGACGGCAACGTGGCTGAGTCCGAGCCTGGCAACGAGGCGGAGATTCTGCCTCCGCAGGTCAAACTGGTGGAGAATCAAAGCTTTGAGATCGGCGATCTCACCGACTGAGAGATTTGGATCGAGGTAGGGGCCGATATCATCAGGTCCGACGATGGCGGACTATTCTAACGCTCCCTGCGTCTGTTGGCTGAAATATCGAACAGAACTTATTTGTGTGTGGTTGTAAACGCAGACCGTCTGTGTTGATAGAATGCCTTGAAAATAGGAGGATGGGATTGTGCATTTTAATCCCGGCTTTGAGATCACCGTACAGAGTGATCCGATGGGGTTTTCATACGGACCCGGCGTGTATGGGCCGGCACCGGAGCTGCGCTCTTTGGAGCAGATTCGCGGCTCCCTGATGGACCCGGACAGCACCGGTCCGGAATATGTATATTGCATCGCTATGGACGTGGCGGCGGTGGCAGACAGAGAAGACCTGATGGATAGAAACCTGCTCTACGGAGTGGTTACCTACGCCAAGGGCCAGTTGGGGGAGGAGCCGATCCGCTCCCAGGGCCATCGTCATGCTGTTTCTGCCTCCTGCGGCACGTCCACTCCAGAGGTGTATGAGATCTGGGAGGGCGAGGCCTGCATCTATATGCAGGCCAGCGGCGAGGACGATGCCGGTTGCTGTTACGCTGTGTACGGCAGAGCCGGCGACGTGATCGTAGTTCCACCCGGCTGGATCCACGCTACGATCAATGCCTGCCCGGACAAGCCCATGACCTTTGGAGCATGGTGTGTGCGGGACTATGGCTTTGATTACACCGATGTGCGCCGTCGTGGCGGCATTGCGTTTTTTCCTCTGGTGCAAGAGGGTAGGCTGGTTTGGATAAAAAACGATGCCTACCATTCCGGCCAATTGATTGAGAAAGATGCTCGGGAGCATCCGGAACTTGGTATCGAGAGCGGCAAGCCGATCTATCAGCAATATCGAGAGGATCCGGATCGTTTCCGGTTTGTGACCCGGCCGCAGGACTATCTGTCGGTCTGGACGAAATATATACCGTAACGGAAAAGAGAGATACCATGAATTATTGTAAGAATCCGGTCGTTGAGGTTCCAACTGAACAAATCCAGGCGTGGAGAGGGTATGGAGATATCCTCTCTGTTCTTGGTGCTGCGATCCGTTCTTGTTTGGATAAGGGAAAGTGCATCCTGGCGGTGGAAACCTATCCCGGAGTGGACGATAAGGAGCTGACAGAGGCTTTATCTGCATTGTCTCCGTCACTTTTTGTGGATATGCGGGATGGCCTTTGCTCCAAAGAGGAATATCGCAAGCGGATCTATCCCTTTATGACCGATGACCGTGTCTTTGGTTACATGTATAACGGCACCCTGGCCGATTTTCAGGATGCGGATCGGATGGAGGCGCTGAGGCAGCGGGTCGCAGAAGCCACCGGTCTGGTCATCGTATACGGCGTAGGGGCTGTCGGGCTGGCTCAGCCGGATATGATCGTATATGCGGATATGGCCCGCTGGGAGATCCAGCAGCGCTTCCGCAAGGGTATGCCCAACTATCACACCGACAATGAGAATGAGGATAACCTGAAAAAGTTTAAGCAGGGCTATTTCCTGGAGTGGCGAGTGGCGGACAAAATCAAGCGTGGTCTGTACGATTCCATGGATTATTATCTGGATACCAATCGTCCCCAGGATCCCCGTATGATCACCGGCGCAGCCTTCCGGGACGGCCTTCGCCAGGCGGTGTCCGGCCCCTTCCGCACGGTGCCGTACTTTGACCCCGGCGTGTGGGGCGGCCAGTGGATGAAGCAGGTCTGCGGACTGGACCCGAAAAAAAAGAATTTTGCCTGGTCTTTTGACGGCGTGCCGGAGGAGAACAGCATCTATTTAGAGGTTAACGATATTCTGGTGGAGTCTCCCGCTATCAATGTGGTGTTCTATTGCCCTCAGGCTCTGCTGGGCACGCGGGTGTACGAGCGCTTTGGGGCGGAATATCCCATCCGTTTTGACTTTTTGGACACCATGGAGGGACAGAACCTGAGCCTGCAGGTGCACCCGCTGACCTCCTACATACGGGAGCAGTTTGGTATGCAGTACACCCAGGATGAGAGCTATTACATCATGGACGCCAAAGAGGGCGCCCACGTCTATCTGGGCGTAAAAGAGGACGTCTGTCCGGAGGATATGATCCGTGACCTGCGCCGTGCGGCAGAGGGGGAGATCCTATTTGATGCGGACAAATACGTCAATCAGTTCCCGGCGAAAAAGCACGACCATTTTCTCATCCCGGCCGGTACCATCCACTGCTCTGGCAGTGACTGTATGGTGCTGGAGATCAGTGCCACCCCGTACATCTTCACTATGAAGCTGTGGGATTGGGGTCGCCTGGGTCTGGACGGAAAACCGCGTCCCATCCACATCGACCACGGCGAAAAGGTCATTCAGTGGGATCGCCGCACCAATTGGGTGCGTGATAACCTGGTGGACCAGGCCTATACGGTGGCAGAGGACGAGCACTGCACCGAGGAGCACACCGGCCTGCACGAGCTGGAGTTTATCGAGACCAGACGGTATACGATACGGACCGCGTGTGCGTTGGATACGGCGGGCACGGTGAATATGCTCAATCTGGTAGAGGGTACCGTAGCTGTCATCGAGAGCCCCACGGGTGCTTTTGCACCGTATGAGGTGCACTATGCCGAGACCTTTATTGTGCCGGCCGCTGTGGGTCAGTACACCATCCGGTCCCTGACAGAGGAACCTATCAAAGTAATTCGAGCCTACGTGCGATAAGGAGCGATGCCAAGTGAAAGTATTGGACTATTCCAAATGGGCGCTACCTCTGTATGTGCAGATCTACCAGGACCTGCGTGAGCAGATTGTCAACAGAGTGTATGAGCAGGGACAGACCATCCCCACCGAGCTGGAGCTGCAGGAGATATACAACGTCAGCCGCATCACGGTGCGGCAGGCGGTGCAGAATCTGGAGCAGGAGGGCCTGGTGATTCGTTCCCGGGGCAGAGGCACGGTGGTGGCTCAGCTGGAAAAGATTGAGGAACAACTGTCGCTGATCAAGAGCTTTACCGAGGAGATGCGGGACCGTAATCTGGTGCCCGGCACCAAGTTTGCCGAGGTCTCCACCATATTGGCGGACGAAAAGCTGGCGGATATTTTCTCCTGCTCTGTGGGGGATATGCTGTATCGCATTCGTCGCGTGCGTACCGCCAACGGTCGTGCGGTGGTTTTGTTTGACACCTTTATTTTCACAGATAAGACGTTGCCTCGGGACAACAGCCTGTATTACGACTCTCTGTATCAACTGCTGAAGGACCAGGGGATTTCACAGCCTGTGGGTATAGAGGAGCGCTTTGAGGCAACGGTCGCCGACGCCGAGATCAGCAAGGCGCTGGGCGTGACGGTGGGTGCGCCACTGATGAAACGGGTGCGTAAATCCTTTGATAAGGATCACCGGGTACAGGAGTATACCCATTCCTATTACGATGGGGCAAATTACTCCTATATTGTTCGTATCGGTGTAACGAATGTCCAATAATGGATGACTACTTGTTTGTTGGACACACTCTCAGAAAAAGGGATTGGCCAGTATGAAAACAATTTCCATTGATCTTGGCGGCTCCAACGTAAAAATGGGGATCGTCGAGGACGGAAAAGTCCTTCAATATACCTCCATTCGGTCCAACTCCGGCGACGGACTGATGCCGCTATTGCCGGAGATCGAGCGTGTTTGCCGGGCGTGGTGTGCACAGCACACCGTCGCCGCCATAGGTTTTGCATTTCCCAGCCTGGTGGATGTGAAAGAGAAACGGATTCTCGGCCACAACGGTAAATTTCCGGATTACGAGCAGATCGATCTGGAGCACTGGGTGCGGGATCGGTTTGGTCTGCCTATGTTCATCGACAACGACGCCGCAGCGGCAGCCCTTGGCGAGGGCCACTATGGCAGCGCAGCGGATACCGACGATTTTGTGCTGATGATACTGGGCACCGGCATCGGTGCAGCGGCGAGTATGGGCGGGCAGCTGCTCCGGGGCAAGCATTATCAGGCCGTGAGTATGTTTGGACACATACCGCTCAAGGTGGACGGCCGTTCCTGCACCGGATGTCCCGGCGTGGGCTGTGCAGAGGCCCAGGCAAGTACGTGGGCTTTACAGCACATGGTGGAGGAATCTCCCCTGGACAGTCCGCTGAAGGCGGAAGAAACAGTTGATTTTAAGTGTCTCAAGCAGTATTACGACTGCCGTGACCCCTTGGCTGTTGCCATTTTTGAGGAGTGTTGCGCCTATTGGGCCAATTGCCTGATCGCTATGGTGTATGCTTATGATCCAGAGGTGGTGGTGCTCAGCGGCGGTGTTATCCAATGGGGCGCAGAGCTGACCGACCGCCTGGCGCAGGTGGTGGAGCAACGTGCCTGGACTCCGTGGGGAAAGCTGCAGTTCCGCCTGGCCCACAACCCGGAGCAGTCTGTTCTGCTGGGTCTGCATGCGTTGTGCATAGAGGGATTATAATCCCGATATAGACTGTATGCCATTTCATTTAGCTTGTGAGGATAGCTGTATGGAAAAGAATTCTATGGCGAACCGGATTCCGGAGCCGCCTGATATCAAAACTGAATCGGATATGAACCGACCTGTGGACTCGGACTATTTTGCGGCGGAGCTGACGCTGCTGCAGGCCGTGCGCCGGGGAGACCGCCAGGAGATGTTCTGCCAGCTGCGCAGACTGCTGGATACCATCATCTTCTCCGCCAAGAAAGAGGTGGAGCAGGTAAAGCCCCGGGTGTATGAGCTGCTGGTGATGATCTCCCGTGAGATCATCAATGCCGGTGCCGCCCCCGAGGTGATGCTGGAGAAAAACCAACAACACTTTCAGGCTCTTCATCGGATTGGGACGATGGACGAACTGTATGGCTGGATGGAGCAATCCGCTGGCAACCTGATGGACAGCGCCGCTGCGGTTGGCGGCGACCGGTTCAGCGAGGTGATCCGCTGGAGCATCCGCTATATCCACACCCATTACGCTGAGCGTATCACCCTCAAGGACATCTCCCAAAAGGTGCATCTTTCTCCCTCTTACTTTGGCAAGATGTTTAAGGAGGAGACCGGAGACACCTTTGTGGCGTACCTCAATCGGGTCCGCATTGAACGCAGCAAAGAGCTGATGCTGCGCAAACGGGTGCGCCTGACCGACGTGGCTCAGGCGGTGGGCTTTGAGGAGCAGAGCTATTTTACCCGTGTATTTAAGCGGGTGGTGGGCGTGACCCCCACACGCTATCGTGAGATCCATACGACCTGACGGATTGCCTGCTTTTTTTGCTTCGAAACCTGTTTCGGGGGCAAAAAATGCTTGCAAACTCTGTCGGATTGTGGTACACTGTCCCCGCAAAAGAATAAACACAGATCATCGGCGGCTATCCGCCGTTGTCGGGCGCACCCGGTGCGCTCGGGGATAAGGAAATCGCGGTGAAAATCCGCGGCAACAGCCATTACCGTAACTCCCGCCCGGACGGGTCAAGTCGGAATGCTTATCGGTCTGTGACACATAAAAGTCTCTTGGGCAATGGGGGAGACCGTGTAAAGCTGGCGTCGGTATGGCAGGATATCACGCTTTTTTCACAGTACCCTCTTGGAGGGTACTTTTATTTTATCCTTTTGTTAATAAACATGAGGAAAGAAGGATAAACAATGAAAAAAGCAATGTATTCTGTATCCCTTGTATTGATGGTGCTTCTGTGCGTGCTGAACCTGGCGGCCTGCAAGCAGGCTGCCACCGACGTGTGGAAGGACGCTATCTACACAGAGGACACCGAGCTGGGCGAGGGCGCCACCACCCTGGTTGTAGAGGTCAAAGCAGAGGATAAGATGGTCACCTTTACCATCCACACCGATAAGGACGTGGTGGGCGACGCGCTGCTGGAGCACGGCCTGATCGCCGGTGACAAAGACGAGTACGGCCTGTACGTCAAAACCGTCAACGGTATACTGGCGGACTACGACGTGGACCGGACCTATTGGGGGTTCTACATTGATGGGGAATACGCCATGACCGGCGTGGATGCCACCACCATTACCGAAGGCGCTACCTATACGCTGGAGCGGACCAGATAATGAGCCGCCAAAAAGGGCTTTCGGTGTATGAATTGGTGCTGCTGCCGGTGCTGGGCGTGCTGATGTTCCTATCCAAGTTGCTGATGGAATTCCTGCCGAACATCCATCTGCTGGGTATGTTCATCGTGGTGTTCACCCTGGTGTTTCGGGTCAAGGCGCTGATTCCCATATACGTGTATGTGTTTTTGGTGGGCCTTTATATGGGCTTTTCCCCTTGGTGGATGGCGAATCTCTATACCTGGGCGGTGCTGTGGGGGATGACCATGCTGTTGCCCCGCCGTATGCCGCCAAAGGTGGCCTGCGTGGTGTATGCGGCCGTCTGCGCCCTGCATGGGTTTGCGTACGGCACCTTGTGTGCCCCGGCCCAGGCCTGGTTGTTTGGGCTGGATTTTCGGGGGATGATCGCCTGGATCGTGGCGGGTTTTCCCTTTGACGTGGCCCACGGTGTGGGCAATCTCCTGACAGGATTGTTCATCGTCCCGTTTGTCGCACTATTACGGCGGCTGAATCGTTCCGCACAACGGTTATAAAACCAGTAGGCGGCAGAGGAAAACTCTGCCGCCTTTCTTGCGCATTTTCTCTTGCGTGTGGGGAGCTTTTGTGCTATACTGAATTGGAGTCGTAAAAAGGTTGGAGGCTGTTTATGCTGAATATGCGCGGGGCAATTTTTGATATGGACGGAACGCTGGTGGACTCTTTGATGCTGTGGGATATCCTTAGCGATGCGTTGGCGCAGGCTTATCCGGAAAAGCGGGACACCGTCGTCAGCGAGGAGGACAACCGTCTGATCCGTGTTCTGCCCTTGGATGCGGCTATGACGCTGCTTCACGACCGCTATGGGATCGGTGCCAGCGGTGAGGAAGTGACCGCCTTGGCTGATGCGGTGTTTATGGATTTTTACTCCAACCGCGTACAGCTCAAACCCGGCGTGCGGGAGTTTTTGGAGACTTTGCGGGACCGTGGCGTGCGGATGTGCATCGCCTCAGCGACACCGCTGCCGCTGGTGGAGGCGGCCCTGGACCACTGCGATATCCGCCGCTATTTTGACCGGGTGTTCTCTTGCGGTGAGTTGGGAAAGGGAAAGGATACCCCGGACATATACCTGATGGCTCGGGATTGGCTGGGTACCGGACAGCAGGATACCTGGGTGTTTGAGGACGCCTTTGTGGCGGTGCGCACCGCCACGGATGCCGGTTTTTCCACGGTCGCAGTGTATGACCGCTACAACCCCCATCAGGACCTGATCCGGGAGATGGCCACCCACTACGTTGCCCCCGGAGAGACGCTGGTGAAGTTGATTTGATTCCTTGCGCCACGGGCGCTGAATATTAGAAATGGAGGAAAAACAAATGGAAATGCTTAAAAAATTCTGGCCCACCCCCTTTAAGATCAAGGAGAAGGACATTGCTTCTTTCATCATTCAGCTGGTGATCTTTGTCGTCGTCTGTGCCGTGATCGGTTGGCTGATCGGTATTCTGTCCGGTATTCCGATCATCGGTTTAATTTTCAGCCTGCTGGGCGCTTTGATGGAGATCTACGGTCTGGTGGGCATCGTGCTGTGCATCCTGGTGTTCCTGGGTATTGTAAAATAATCTAAAACAAGCTAAAAGAGGCGCTCTGCGCCTCTTTTTCTTTGGTCTTGCAATAGGGTGGCCGGTAGGGTATAATGGGTGCATAATGATAGGGGAGAGGATTCTCTATGACAGAAAAACTATACGAACGGAATAGTTATTGTCACACGTTTACCGCTAGGGTAGAGGCGTGCGAACCCCACGGTGACGGCTATGGTGTGCGGCTGGACCGCACCGCCTTTTTCCCGGAAGGGGGCGGCCAGGCCGCAGATCCCGGTGTGCTGGGCGGCATCCCTGTCACCGACGTGCAGATTCTGGACGGTGTGGTGTGGCATTATCTGCCAAAGCCGTTGCCGGTGGGGCAGATCGTGGAGGGTGCCATTGATTGGGAGACCCGCTTCTCTCGGATGCAGCACCACACGGCGGAGCACATTGTGTGCGGCATAGCCCACCGGTGGCACGGCCTGGAGAATGTGGGCTTTCACCTGGGCAGCGAGGACGTGACCCTGGACCTCAGCGGCGAGCTGACCCGGGAGCAGTTAGACGCCATTGAGGAGGAGGCCAACCGGGTGGTATTTGCCAATCGGGCGGTTACCGCCACAGTGCCGGCGGCGGATGAGCTGGAGTCCATCCCGTTCCGCAGCAAAGAGGGGCTGACTGGCCCGGTGCGGCTGATCACCGTAGAGGGGGTGGACTGCTGTGCCTGCTGTGCGCCCCACGTGGGCCGCACCGGCGAGATCGGTCTCATTAAGTTGCTGGATTTCATCCGCTATAAGGGCGGCGTGCGTATTCACCTGCTGGCGGGTGCGGCGGCGCTGGCGGACTACCGCTTGCGGTACGCCCAAAGCGCAGAGATCTCCGCTAAATTATCTGTAAAGCAGTTCGACTTGACAGCGGCGGTGGACCGCCTGCTGGCCGAGCGCGACGGCCTGAAGCAGGCCCTGCGGGAGGCCAACCGCCATCTGGCGGACGCATTGGTGGCGGCGGTGGAGCCTACGGACCGACCGGTGGTGCTGGTGGGCCGGGATTGGGATACCGACACCCTGCGCCGCATGGTCAACGGACTGTCGGCCCGCTGCAGCGGCCTATGCGCCGCCTATTCCGGCTCCGATGGCCTCTATCAATACGTGCTGGGCGGCACCGGCGATCTCAAAGCGGTCACCGGGCAGATGAATACAGCCCTTTCCGGCCGCGGCGGCGGCGACCATCGCCAGACCCAGGGCCGTGTACAGGCCACCGAGACGCAGATCCGTGATTTTTGGCGGGAGCTGGGCGCGGCGGAATAATTGTGGTTGCAAAACCGGCGCGTCTGTGCTATACTATTTGAGATATTTTAATACGTAAGGGGATTTTACCAATGTCCGGACATTCCAAATGGAACAACATCAAGCGTAAAAAAGAAAAGACCGACGGCCAAAAGGCTAAGATCTTCACCAAAATGGGCCGTGAGATCTCTGTGGCGGTGAAGGAGGGCGGCAGCGCCGACCCCAACGTCAACTCCAAGCTGAAGGACGCCATCGCCAAGGCGAAGGCCAACAACGTGCCCAACGACAACATCGACCGCATTCTCAAAAAGGCGGCCAGCGAGGGCAACGGCGAGAACTACGAGTCTCTGCGCTACGAGGGCTACGGCCCCAGCGGCATCGCCGTCATCGTGGAGACCCTGACCGACAACCGCAACCGCACTGCGGCGGATCTGCGCCACTATTTTGACAAGTGCGGCGGCAATATGGGCCAGACCGGCTGCGTGTCCTTTATGTTCAACCAAAAGGGCAAGCTGCTCATCGAGGCCGAGGGCCTGGACGAGGATCAAGTGATGGAGGACGCCCTGGAGGCCGGCGCATCCGATTTTGCTGCCGACGAGGATATCTTTGATATCACCACCGAGCCGGAGGATTTTTCCGGTGTCCGTGACGACCTGGAGGCAAAGGGATACACTTTCATTACTGCCGAGCTGCAGATGGTGCCGGATGTGCTGACCGCCATCGACGATCCCGACGCCATCAAGAATATGGAAAAACTGCTGGATATGCTGGATGATAACGACGATGTTCAGGATGTCTGGCATAACTGGGACCGTCCCGACGAAGATTGATTTTTAGGGTAGGCGAGATTACAAGATGAAATTGAGTAAACGTCTGTTGTTGGTCCTGTTGGCGGTGCTGCTGTGTCTGCCGGCGTGGGGCTGCGGAAAGGATACGGGCGAGGACGCCTCCGATATCGGTGTCGCTCCTTTTGACGGTCGCTATCAGAAGAATGGCGACGTGTGCATCGGCGACAACGTTTATAAAGAGGTGGCGGATTGTCCCTACACCTTTGAGACCGTCACGTGGACCCTGGGCTGGGTCGGTAACCGTAAAAAGCCGAAAAAGGCTGACTACAATGCGTATATGAAGGACGATGTCCTGCTGGTGGTGGAGGATACCCTGTATTGCCACCAGGATCACTACGACCGCTTTGTGGCGGAGCTGCAGTCCGGCCTGCAACCCACAGAGGTGTTCTTCTCCTTTTATGTCAGCTTGACTCAATCCTTCGAATATATACTGTCCACAGAGCAGCGACAGGCGCTGGTAGATGTGATGGGTACGACACCGGCCTCGGTAGATGCGCTGCTGACAGAGGTGAATGGGGCCTATGCATACGACACGGGTGTACCCCTGATCGCCATGACCGATAGCGCCTATCTCGATAATGTCCAGTGGTGCACCCTCCTGCGTGCGGGCGAGTCGTACTACTTGCTGAAGGGATATAAAAAGATCCTGCTTCCCTATACATTGCCGGCGGATACATTGCTCTATCCGGTGCCGGAGGCCTACAATGAGCTGATGAAAAACGTCTTCCTCTGCGAGGGCGGAGAACTCAAAAAAATCTAACTACACACATGAAAAGGTAGGTGCCAAAAAGCGCCTACCTTTTCTTTATGTAAAAATGAAAATATCCCCCTTGACAACATTTGTCTACTGTGGTAGACTGGTGTTGTCGACAAGAGTAGACAGAGGAGGCTGTACGTATGAAAGAGATACCGAAGATCCACGAGGGAGAATACCGGTTTTGCCTGATATTGTGGGAGAATGAGCCCGTCGCCAGCGCCCGGCTGGCGCAGCTTTGCCAGGAGCAGCTGGGCTGGTCCCGTACCACCACCTACACCATCATCCGGCGGCTGTCCGACCGGGGCGTGGTGCAGAATGAAAATGCGGTGGTGACCTCTCTGATCAAAAAAGAAGAGGTACAGCTCAGCGAAATGAACGAGCTGGTGGAGAAGACCTTTGAGGGGTCTCTGCCCGCCTTTATCGCCGCCTTTGCCCGGCGGCAGAAGCTGTCCGAAGAGGAGATCAGCGCTCTGCGGACCTTGATCGAGAAGGGTGGGGAATGATATGACGGCAGTCTTTTTGCATTTTCTCAATATGAGCATCACCGCGGGCTGGATCGTGCTGGCGGTGCTGCTGTTGCGGCTGTGCCTCAAGCGGGCACCCCGCTGGATCACCTGCCTATTGTGGGGTCTGGTGGCGCTGCGCCTGGTGCTGCCTTTTTCCATCGAGAGCGCCCTGAGCCTGATCCCCAGCGCCCAGACGGTGCCTTCGGATATCGTTTCTACGGACACGCCATCCATTGACAGCGGCGTGACCATCATCGACCGCCCGGTCAATGGTCTGCTGCAGACGGTGGTGCCCTCTCAGCCGGTCACGCCCCCGGCGGATATCCCCGACGCTCCACCGGGGGAGCCGTCTGTGCCGCTGATGGAGCGGATCACCCAGGTGGCTGCCTGGGTGTGGGTGGGCGGCATCGCCCTGATGCTAGTGTATGAGCTGGTCAGCGTGTGGCGGCTGCGGCGGCGGGTGTTCGACGCCATCCGGCTGCGGGATAATCTGTGGCAGACCGATCGCATTGATTCCCCCTTTATCCTGGGTGTGTTTCGCCCCCGGATCTATCTGCCCTATGGCCTGGACGAGGATACCACCGCCCAGGTGTTGGCCCACGAGCAGTCCCACCTGCGGCGGCGGGACCATTGGGTGAAACCCTTTGCCTTTACGCTGCTGGCGGTGTACTGGTTCAATCCGCTGCTGTGGGTGGCGTATATCCTGCTGTGCCGGGATATCGAGATCGCCTGCGATGAGCGGGTCATCCGCAATCTGTCCGCAACGGAGCGCCAGCAGTACGCCACGGCGCTACTCAACTGCGGTGTGGAGCGCCGCTCCATCGCCGCCTGCCCGCTGGCCTTTGGCGAGGTGGGGCTTAAGCAGCGCATCAGGACCGCCCTGCATTACCGCAAGCCCCTTTTGTGGGTGATCATTGTCTCGCTGTTGGTGTGCTCGGTGGCGGCGGTGTGCCTGCTGACCGTGCCCGGGGAAAGAGCCATTGAAGTGCTTAACTCGCAAGAAGTGGAGCCGGACCAGTCCCGCAACTATTGCAGCACCGATACGGACGGGTCCATAACCGATAGCGGACTCGCCTGGCTGTGGGAGCATGCGGAAAACCGCAAGGACCGCAAGGATGCCACCAGCATGCCTCTCACTATCGTCGATTCGCTGGATGAACTCAACGAATTGGTTGAGGCACTCAATGCGCCACAGCGAGCCGATATAGGCTATTGGATGAATTTTGAAAAATACGACGACACCTATTTTGAGGAGAACACACTGGTGTGGGTGTTCATCCCAGGGGATGATAACGGCCGATACGAGTATACCGTTTCCCTGGAGGAGACCAACAAAGGTCTGCGTTATGCGGCTTATCTGACGCGGCTGGCTACCTCTACGTTTTACGGAGGAGCACCAAGCCGGTGCCAGAATCTGTTGCTGTTTGAGGTGGACCGCGATACCGTAAAACAAACCGATCGGTTTATGACCCGCTATGAGTGGACCGATGTTGATACCCCCTCTGAGGAGGACGGTCACTATATGTCTGTGGGCAGCGCCGATGTGGACGGCGACGGGGAGCCGGAGGATATCTCCCTGTTTATTGAATCCTCAACGGATAATTATCTTTCCTACAGCATCGTTGTGCGTAGGGCGGACGGCACTCCGTTACTTAACGAGGTGTACGACGGATATGGCAGTTTCCAGTGCTATCTTGTTCCTCAAGAGGATGGACCGGCGCGTTTGCTGCTCATTAGCGGGCACATGGGTAATGAGAGCGATTGCGAGAGATACTGTGTGCTGTCCCTGGAGGATGGCGTGCGCACGATGATAGATTATTCTTGGGATGGTCAGTTGTTCTCCGGTTATGCCTTACGGTTGGATCTGATGGCTTTCTATGTGCAGTCTCTCTCCGGATGGCTGGAGGATGCGCAGCTGGTGTTTGAGAGCGCTATGGGTGAGGTTTACCATGGCGATACCATCGGCAGCGCCACTTACGAGCCTTTGTCCTGGCTGGATGCCTATCAACAGAGCGAGGACGATACCCTCCAGGATACAATGGAGAACATCCTGGCCGACTACGCTGTGGAGACCACTCCGGTGGGAGAGATCGATTTTGACGGGGACGGCCGCCAGGAGACCCTGTCTGCCGTGTCCTATTGGAGCGGCTCCACCGATCGGTATTGTCTCGTCGTGCGGGATGCCGAAGAAAAGGTTGTCACCTGCTTCGATGTGTACAGTTATCTCACCAGCATAGACGATTACGAAAATTCAGAAAACGTCTACGTGTATAAGATCACGGATTCTGCCGGTCGGGAAAGCCTCGTGCGTTTGGAGGTGCAGAAGGACGGAGATTGTCTCATATACGATCTCACAGAAAGCGGCTCCCATTATTCTCATTCGATGCCCCAGGAGGAGTGGAGAAGCAGCCTGCAGGGGAAGACCTGCGAGGCGTTATTCCACATCTGGAATCGTGAGCTTACCCTCATCGACACCCAGGCGATCACCTATCGTCCCAGCTTTTTCTCCGCCACCTATCGGCTGGAGGTTGAGGTGGAGACCGATTCCTTTGGTATGGAGCGGGTGCAGTCGCTCTCTGTGTGGAATAAGCGGCGCACAAAATGCGTGCAGACCTTCTCGTTTGCGGATTTTGGATATGACGAGTACGACTACACTGTGGTCACCGACCAGCCAGTGTATGTGCAGGACGTCACCTTTGACGGCCGTGAGGAACTGCTGATACCGGTGGCGTATTCAGCCCGGTATCAGGATTTTGGCGTATTCCTATGGGATAAGAAGAATAAGCAGCTGGATTGGCTGACCACCACCTTGCGCAATCCGGCGGTGGATGAAAAGCATAAGGTCATCCGCACCTGTACCTCCGGCGACGGCATCAGCTCTTATTCCGCCTGGGCATACAATGCCGACACCCAGGATTTTGCCTGCACCCACTCTCTGTATTTTGAGGAAAATTCCGGGGCCACCGGCGATGGGGATGCCATGCGGCTGGTGGTGACCGAAGAGGGGAAGACCACCGAGCTGTTTGTCCCGGGCGAGCGCTACGAGCTGGATAAGACCGATCCGCAGGTGGCGCCCTATTACGAGGACGGCTCCTTCTGGGACCTGGACAGCGAACGGTGGGGAGAAGTGTTCTATCGACTGGCTGAGAAGAAGTCCGAAGGCTCGGATAAGCTCAACCCGGACTATCCCGTGTTGCTTGAAAAAGGAGAAAATTATCACCTGTACGCTACTGAGGATCAACTGGAATATTGGTACTGCGTGTGGGACGACAGTGGCGAAGTGTTAGATAGCGGCACCAAGGATTACCGCGGTGCCACCGATTTTTCCGTTGAGGACGGACTGTTAATACTGACCCATTCCGGTGGCGGATCCAGCGTCCAGCCCTCCAAACGCTATTACGATGTGAGCGGCCAGTACGCCAGCGGGGCGAATCGGGTCTCCGAGGATTTTGGGCCTGTGGTAGCGCACAAAGAGGACCGGGTGGCCTATTTTGACGAGGACGACAGTGGACAGATCGTATTGCGGGTGAAAAACCTCTTTGACCGCAGCGAGCAGCCGGTGGAGATCCACAGGGATTATTCGACGATGGTCTTTCGCACCGCCTGTTCCGGCAGCTTTTCTACGAATGGAAAGGCTTTTACCTTTACCTATTACAGCTCACCGGACGACGATGCGGTGACCGAAACGGTGATTATCAACGGTGAGCAACGCTCATATCTGAGCCCGGACCCTACCAAAGACGCGGCCTATAACAACGCCATCGCTGTCTACAACGATTTTTTGAGCGGGCAGATCTCCGCTGTGGATAAGACCGGTGAGACCTTATCTTTACATGTGACGGATATAGTATCGGATATTTACACGGGAAAGAAAGGCCCCTCTCGTTACGCACTGGCAGACCTGACCGGGGACGGTGTCCCGGAATTGTTAACGGAATCCTATTATTGGACGTTGGATATATTCTCCGTGCAGGCGGGTGAATTGGTGCGGATGTTTTACAAGAGCCCCAGCTCCACCTGGAAGGTGTTGTCCAACGGCGCTGTATGGGCGGATAAAACCAGCGCCGGCAGCATGTACACCTATACGGTGTTCGACCGGTCCGGCACCGCACAGTCGGTATCGTTTGGTGATCCGGGTGAGGGCTCGTCACTTTCCTGCTATTTTGAGGATGAGGACGTGACCCGTGAGCAATACGAAGCCCTGACGGCGGAGTATTTTTATCAGTCCGAGTCAGAGGCTCTGATGCTGTGGTACGATTACGACGAAAGACTGCCTGAGTCCAAGGGAACCAATCGATATGTATCCCTGCTAAGTAGCGAATACAGCGACGGGGATGCGTGGTACGCTCTCTACGATATGGACCGTGACGGTACGGAGGAACTGATCGTACAGAAATGGCCGAAACTGTACGTGTATGCCCTGGACGAGGGCGAGTCTAAACTGCTGGTGGAGGATGAGTTCGTAGGCGGCACCAGCCGTTTTCTGCTGACTCTGGATCGTGACTATCCAGGATTTGTGTATTTCACAGTAGGCGGCGGCAAGGATCGCTACTACTATCTGTCTCTGGATAAGGTGGAGGATAACAAGTTTGTACGGACCCCCTTGTGGACGGATAACTACGGCGAATACCAGGAGGGGGAGCCCGGTCGCATCACCGAGCTGACCGAGAATAAGCAGCTCATCGAGCTGTCCCGCAAGGCCTATCAGAATGATTGGGATGTGATATTCACTTCCCTGAACGGCGAGAGAGAGCCGGACAGGAGTCATGTTGCCGTGCCGGAGGCTTACACCGCCGTTCTGCAGGATTATAAGACATTACTGGATTATCGTTTCTCAGAAGATTTTTATGAGGAAAATAATAGCAGGTTCTGGGATGAATTGAATTCGAAATTGCAGCTGGAATATTTTGGAAAAGATATTCTGGGTGATTTTGGGTATATGTTTATAGAAATGGATGAAGCGAAAGATTGCGATTCGCCGGACGATTATGGATATGTTCTGAAAGACATCAACGACGACGGCGTGCAGGAGCTGTTTTGGGTAGGAAAGTGCCACACGATCCTGGCAGTGTTCACCATTATGAACGGTCAGGCAGAGCTGCTGGATGCATTTTGGCCGCGCTATACGGCAAGGATGACAGAGGATGGATATTTGTATACACAAAGCTCCGGCGGTGCGGCTTATACACAGTTCGATATCTACAAGCTGTTGCCAAACAGCTCGGTACTGGAGCGCCGCATCGGCTTTGCTCAGGATGGTGAAGATGTATATCTGGAGTGGGTAGAGGATAAACAGGTTACAATTACCCAGGAACGGTTTGAAAAATTGCAGCAACAGCATCCATTCGAACACTCCGTTGAATGGCTTTGTTTGCCGATCATAGCGCTATAATGCAAAAAATCCGTTGCAACCGATTGGGTTGCAACGGATTTTTCACTATAGAGGTTTGAAATAACACCACGGTGCGATGCTCCAATCCGGGCGGCTCTCGGCAGAGAGAGACTCGCCGGTGACGGGGTGGAGCAGGGTGAGCCGATGGCTCCACAGCCCCAGCGCGTCGCCCTTGCGGCCGCCGTAGCGGCTGTCCCCGTAGAGGGGCATCTGCCGGCTGGCGAACTGCACCCGGATCTGGTGGGTGCGCCCGGTGTGCAGCCGCACCCGCACCAACGAGAGAATACCCTCGTCGGTGGTGACGGTCTCCAGTACCCGATACTCCAGCTTGGCCTCCCGTACCCCTTTGCGGGGGCGGGACACCACGTAGGATTTATTGCGGCGCACGTCGTGATACAGCAGGTCGGTATGGGTGCCCTCCACCGTGTCGGGGCAGCCCTGCACCACCGCCAGGTATTCCTTTTGAAACCGGTCGTGCTGTCCCACCAGCGCGGACAGGGTGGCTGCCGCCCGATCGGTGCGGGCGTACACCATCACGCCGCCGGTAGGCTTGTCCAGACGATGCACCGGCTTGACCGGGCATCCCAACTGCTCCAGCCGATGGGGGAGGCTGTCGCCCTCAGCGGCCTGCGCCGATAGCCCCACCGGCTTTTCCACCAGCAGCAGGTGCTGATCCTTATACAGAATGGTGGGCATCAGTCACGCTTCATGGTGGCGAGGAACGCTTTGTGAGCCATATACACGTCGATCTTGGACACCAGCTCCATGGGGGCGTGCATGCTCAGCACCGGAACACCCAGGTCCACGGTGTCCACGTCCAGATTGGCGATGAACATAGCCACGGTGCCGCCGCCGCCGGCCTCCACCTTGCCCAGCTCACCGGTCTGCCACAGCACGCCGTTCTGGTCCAGTATGCCGCGCACCTGGGCCATATACTCGGCAGAGGCGTCGCTGGTGCTGCCCTTGCCGCGGCCGCCGGTGTACTTGGTGATGCAAACGCCGTAGTTGAGCTTGGCCGCGTTGGAGCGCACCATCACCTCAGGATAGATGGGATCCAGCGCCGCGTTCACGTCCGCCGACAGGCAGATGGACTTGGACAGAACGTGGTGGCCCTTTTCGCCAAAGGCGGCGGCGATGTCGTCGATGAAATACCGCAGGAAGGCGGACTGCATACCGGTGTTGCCCTCGGAGCCGGTCTCCTCCTTGTCTGCCAGGATGGTGACGGCGGTGTAGGCGGGGGTGCCGGCATCCAGGATGGCGGTGACGGCGGGATAGGCGCACACCCGGTCGTCGTGGCCGTAGGCACCGATCAGGCTGCGGTCAAAGCCTACGTCCTTAGCCTTGTAGGTGGGGACGATCTCCAGCTCGGCGGAGAGGAAATCCTCCTCCACCACGCCGTATTTCTCGTACAGAATGTTGAGGATGTTCAGCTTGACCGCCTCGCTGCCCTCGTCGTCCTTGAGGGGGCGGGAGCCGATGAGCAGATTCAGGTCCTCGCCGCGGATGACGTCACCGGCAGAGCGCTTCATCTGCTCGCCGCCCAGGTGGGGCAGCAGATCGGTGATGCAGAATACGGGATCGTTCTCGTCCTCGCCCACGGTGACAGTGACGGCAGTGCCGTCCTTACGGACAATGACACCGTGCAGAGCCAGGGGGATGGCGGTCCACTGGTATTTCTTGATACCGCCATAGTAGCGGGTATCGAAATAGGCAAACTCGGAATCCTCATACAGCGGCACCGGCTTCAGGTCCAGACGGGGAGAGTCGATGTGGGCGGCGGCGATGGTGACGCCGTCGGTGATGGGACGGGTGCCGATGGTGGCCAGCAGCAGAGCCTTGCCCCGGTTGTTCAGATACACCTTGTCACCGGCCTTCAGCGCCATACCGGCGGTGTAGGGGACAAAGCCCTTTTTCTCGGCCAGGGCGATGGCGGCGGTGACCGCCTCACGCTCGGTCTTGGACGCGTCCAGATAGGCCTTGTAGCCCTCGCAATAGGCGTTGACCACTGCCAGCTCGGTGTCGGACAGCTTGGTAAAGCCGTTCTTCGGCTTATAGACCAGCTTCTCCCGCAGCAGCTCGCCGGCGGTTTTTTCTTTGTTTTCGCTCATGATTGATATACCACCTTTCAATGATTTGGTTACAGAATGTTATATATCTGCTGATACCGCTGTTGTGCGGTCAGCACACGGCGGATGTACTCCTCCGTTTCGGCAAAGGGGATGTGGGACAGCGTGACACCGTCCCCGGAGCAGGCCGGGTCCGCCAACCATTGGCGAACGTGCCCCTGGCCGGCATTGTAGGCGGCCAGTACGGTCTGTGTATTCTCAAATTTTTCGCCCAGCAGGTGCAGGATATACGTGCCGCACCGAATGTTGGCCACCGGGTCCAGCAGCGTATCCGGGTTATAGGTATCCTCTGCGCCCGCCCGTTGGAGCGCCCAGCGGTAGGTGTCGTCGGTGATCTGCATCAGCCCCACGGCATCGGCCGAAGAATGGGCGGCGGGATCAAAGCTGCTTTCGGTGTGAATGACCGCGTAAATGAGAGAGGGCGGGATCCCGTATTCCTCTGCGGCGGTCTGCACCGTGTCGGCGTATTCGAGGGGATAGGCGCTCTCGTCAAAGCGTTGCATAGCCTGCCCGAGCAGAAAAGCACATATCGCCAGCAGTAGGGCCAGCGCAGCGCAGCTCAGCAATAGCCGGCGCAGGGTGGGGGTATGGGTCATTCTGCCGACCACCACCTTGTTCGCTGCTCCCAGAGGGCTGTCGCTCTCTGGCGCAGGCTGTTTTCATCGGTGTCGTTGCACAGCACCGATACGCCCTCGCGGCAGTAATAGGCATCCGGCTGCTGCGCCGCCATGCGGCGGCGGGCGGTTTCCTCCGGGATGCCATCCCGCTGCATAATGCGTGCCAGACGGGCGTCTGCCGGGGCAATCACCGCCACGATATGGTGGCACAGGGTGTCAAAGCCGGCCTCGAACAGCAGAGGTGCGTCCACCACCGCCACCCCATAGCCGCTGTCGGCGGCTATGTCCAGGTGCTTCCGGGTCAGTTCCAGTATGGCGGGGTGGGTGATGGCATTAAGGCGTGCGGTGCTTTCGGGTGAGGAGAATGCCCGCCGGGCCAATTCGGCCCGGTCCAGCTCTCCGGTCGGCGTGAGGATTGCCCCGGAAAAGTCGTTAACCAACTCTGTCAGGCAGGGGGAGCCGGGCTCCACCACCTGCCGGGCCAACCGGTCGGTGTCGATGATATAGGCCCCCATCGCCCGCCAGGTGTCGGTGACCGTGGTCTTGCCGGCGCCGGTGGGGCCGGTGAGCCCCACGATGCGGACGGTGTTGATGACACGGAAGGCGGCGGCCCGCAGCAGCCGGTTATAAACCGCCAGGCCCACGCCGGTGGGCTGGGGACAGGCGGCGTACACGGTGGCGGCGCCGTGCTCGTCCAGCTGTCGCAGTGCATCGAATAGTTGCTGGGCCTGCTCCAGCGGCTCTTGGCGGCCGCCGTAGGTGACGGCCGGCACCGAGAGGGCCGCTGTGTCCTCGTCAAAGCATAGGGCCATTACGCCGGGGTCGGCGTGGGCGTTCACATACTCTGCGTAGGCGGAGGGAGTGCCCTTGACGATGTGAATCTCCGCTTTGGGAGCGTAGTGTTTGTATTTCATGCCCGGAGAGGCGGCCACCGCGCCCTCCAGCAGAGCGCCGGTCACGGCGGGGTCGATCTCGATGGGACCTACCACCTCCTCCAGCATCTCCGGGGTGATGCCGCCGGGTCGGAGCAACCGGGGCGGTGTGTGGCACAGATCCAGCACAGTGGACTCTACACCCACCGCGCAGTCACCGCCGTCCAGGATGGCGGCGATGCGTCCCTGCATATCCTCGGTCACCCGCGCCGCATTGGTGGGGCTGGGGGAGCCGGATCGGTTGGCAGAAGGGGCTGCCAGAGGGCATCCGGCACGCAGGATCACCGCCTGTGCCACCGGATGGGCGGGAAACCGCACCGCCACGGTGGTCAGACCGCCGGTTACCTCCGGCGGAACACAGTCTGCCGCCGGTAGGATCATGGTCAGCGGACCGGGCCAATAGGCTGCCGCCAGCTTTTTAGCGTTTTCGGGTATATGGGTCACCAACGGTGCCCAATCCTGTTCGTCAGCGATGTGGACGATCAGCGGATTGTCCACGGGGCGATCCTTAGCGGCAAAGATGGATGCCACCGCCGCACCGTCCAGGGCGTTGGCGGCCAGACCGTACACGGTTTCGGTGGGGATAGCCACCAACTGACCGGCTTGCAATAGCCGGGCGGCTTCGTCGATGCCCGCCGTATTCGGTTGTAACAGCCTGGTGTCCATAGTGCGTGCCTCTTTTACTGTTGATGATCGGCCTGCTGTAGTTGCTCGGCCCGGTGGGCGGTGATGAGAGCGTCCACTACCTCGTCCAGGTCGCCGTTGAGAATGGAATCGATTTTGTACAGGGTCAGACCGATGCGGTGATCGGTCACACGCCCCTGGGGAAAGTTATAGGTACGGATGCGCTCGCTGCGGTCGCCGGTGCCCACCTGGGATCTGCGGTCGGCGGCGATGGCGGACTGCTGTTCCTGCTGCTTTTTCTCCAGCAGCCGGGCACGCAGCACCCGCATGGCCTTATCTTTGTTTTTGAACTGGCTGCGCTCGTCCTGGCATTCCACCACCGTGCCGGTGGGCAGGTGGGTGATGCGGATGGCGGATTCGGTCTTGTTGATATGCTGTCCGCCGGCGCCGCTGGAGCGGTAGGTGTCGATCTGCAGGTCGGCCGGATTGATCTCCAGCTCCACCTCCTCCGCCTCGGGTAGCACCGCCACCGTCACGGTGGAGGTGTGGATGCGGCCGCCGGTTTCGGTCTCCGGCACCCGCTGCACCCGGTGAACGCCGCTCTCGAACTTGAATCGGCTGTAGGCGCCGTCGCCGGAGATAACAAAACTGACTTCTTTGCAGCCACCCAACTCGGTCTCGCTCACATTGATGGGCTCGTGTCGCAGACCGCGCCGCTCGGCGTACATGGTGTACATCCGGTACAGACTGCCGGCGAACAGCGCCGATTCTTCGCCGCCGGCACCGGCCCGGATCTCTACGATCACGTTGCGGTCGTCGTTGGGGTCTCGGGGCAATAGAAGTATCTTCAGCTCTTCCGTTATCTGCTGCAGGGCTTCTTTGGCGTCTGCCCATTCCTGCTGTGCTAACTGCTGCAGCTCTTTGTCACCGCTGCTGTCTGCCAGCAGCTCTTCCGCCTCTTGTAGACGGGACTGCTGTGCCTGATAGGTTTGATAGGCCTCGGCGATGGGGCGCAGGGTGCCCAGCTCCTTCATCAGTGCGCTGTACAGGTCCGGCTGTGCTGCCACCTCCGGCTGATACAGTTGGCTGTTGATCTCTTCGTAGCGGTTGGCCACCGCCTGTAGTTTATCCAACATCTGTGTGCCGCCTTTCTGTGGTTATTCCCGGCTGGTGCCGGCCGCAGAGGGGAGGCTATTCGTCCCGCAGAATTTTGCGGATGTTCTTTTCCGCCTTGTGGCGGGGGATCATCATCTCGTGACCGCAGCCGGCGCAGCGCAGGCGAAAATCCATACCGATGCGCAGCACCGAAAAGGTGTGACTGCCGCAGGGGTGATTCTTTTTCATTTCCAGAATGTCGCCGACCCGCACGTCCATGATGCTCCTCCTATCTATACTACTGTGTTTATCTGATTTATAAATATACGCATCCATTCTATCACATTCTGTGCTCGTGTGCAATGTTTTAATACAAAATTTGTTGTCGAATAGAATTATTTTTCCCGGGTATGCTATGGCCGTGGGTAATGAATCGCCCACAGAAATAAGTTGTGTGAAACAGGAGGTATGCATCGTGGATCAGAACAAGCAGAACAATCAGCAGAATAAGCAGAATCAGAACAACCAGCAGAACAAGCAGAACCAGAACAACCAGCAGAACAAGCAGAACCAGAACAATCAGAACAAGTCCGAAAACCGCAACAACAACTACTAATTACAAAGAGAGCCTGACCCCACGGGTCAGGCTCTCTTTATAAGCGTTTATTCCTTGTCCAGGCCGGATACGATATCCGGTAGCAGCTCTTGCAGACGGTTCTGTAACAGATTGAGGGTGTCGGCGGGCAGCGTGCCGGTCACAGATAGCACCACCTCGTCGGTGATGACCATCCGTGGAAAGGTGAAGGTGCCGTAGCTGCGGGGCTGGGTCACGTTTACCGGAATGCTCTTGTTCTTACACTCTGTGGCAATGGCGATATTCATGTTATTGTCTTCGGTGGCGGCTACACACAGCTGGGAGTTGCTGCAATCGCCCCGGAAATATTTGCGGGGCAGGTGACGAATCTGCCCATTATTGCTCAAGTGTGAAAGTTCTGAGCATATCTGAGGCGAAATAACCGTCACTTTGGCTCCAAAGCGCAATAGCTCCTGTACGCGGCGCAGTGCGCTTTTTCCACCGCCGAACACGGTGCAGTTATTCCCTTTTATATCTACGTGAAGCGGAAATCCGATGGGCATAGGTGCCCTCCTCTACATAAATCTACATTATAAATCATAACACAATCATCCATATACTACAATAGGACAAAAGTGCTAAAAATTCACCGGATTATATGGTAAAAGCAAATAAAGGACCGGTGAATAAACAGCGGTCGGTCTGCCCATACTGTTTACGAACAAAGGAGGAATGGCGATGAAGGAATCACGATACGGGCGTTCCCGTTTTTCTAATTTTTTACGCAGCAACGGTGTGTATCTGGCTCTGGCGGCAAGCCTGCTGGCGGTGGGCGGTGTGGCGGTGGCCGGGCTGGGACAGCAGTTGTTTCACAGCCCCACGGAAAGCTCAGCACCCCCGGAGGAGCAGGTGGAGCAAAACGTCACCGGTCAGCCGGACGACCGCACCACCACCACGACGATCACTACCACAACTGCCGCCACTACGACTGCGACCACCACGACCACAGAAAAAGCACCGGACCTGTACGTGCTGCCGCTGAGCAATACGGTGCAAAAGCCCTTTTCGGTGGACGCACCGCTGTATTCCGAAACAATGGGGGACTGGCGCATCCACACCGGTGCCGATTTTGCCGGCAGTGAGGGGCAAAAGGTGAAGACCGTGGCCCGGGGCACCGTTTCGGCGGTGGAGCAGGACCCGATGTGGGGCGGAGTGATCACCGTTGACCACGGTGTCGGGGTGGTATCCCGCTACTGTGGTGTTACCCCGTCGGTGCGTGTGGGGGATCAGTTGGACGTGGGGGACAGCATTGGTACTCTGTCCACAGCCCCCTGCGAGTGTGCACTGCCGGCCCATCTGCATCTGGAGATGACGGTGGATGGTCAGCCGGTGGACCCGGTGGCGGCACTGGGTCTAGAGGTGCGCTACGCCGACACAACAGACGAATGAAACCTGCCCCCGGAAAGCTGCCGTGCCGACCATTTGGTGCAGCAGAAACGGTCAGAGGGGCAAAAGAGCAGCCGCCGGTTTCCGGTGGCTGTTTTTTTGCCCATAGACACAGGAAACATCTTGACAAAAGGCGGACTGTCTTTTATACTATTTTATGTCAAATGCGTTGACGGAGAATCAGCGAAAACGGACGCGTACAGAGAGAGCCGCTGAGGTATCATACCTCGCTGCGAGGCGGCTTCGCAGGACCTTTCGCCCGCCACTCCCGAGCACCCCGCGAAACAAGCGGCGGCGTCCGGCCTGCGTTAGGGGCCATAAAGCGGTACAGCCATCACGGCTGTGCAATTTGGGTGGTACCACGGAACCTCCGTCCCATACCGGGGCGGAGGTTTCTTTATTTTTGGCCACCGACAGAAAGGAAGCAAAGAATATGGCAAAAGAATTGAAAAAGTACGGTGTAAACGAACTGCGCGAGATGTATCTTTCTTTCTTCGAGAGCAAGGACCATCTCCGTCTGCCCAGTTTTTCGCTGGTTCCCCACAATGACAAGAGCCTGCTGCTCATCAATGCGGGTATGACCCCCCTCAAGCCCTATTTCACCGGCGCCGAGGTGCCGCCCCGCAACCGGGTGACCACCTGCCAGAAGTGCATCCGCACCGGCGACATCGAGAACGTGGGCAAGACCGCCCGCCACGGCACCTTCTTCGAGATGCTGGGCAATTTCTCCTTCGGAGATTATTTCAAGCACGAGGCCATTGCCTGGTCCTGGGAGTTTCTGACCGAGGTAGTGGGTCTGGACCCCGAGCGCCTGTATCCCTCCGTGTACGTAGAGGATGACGAGGCCTTCGATATCTGGAATAAGGAGATCGGCATCGCCCCCGAGCGCATCTTCCGTTTTGGTAAGGGGGATAACTTCTGGGAGCACGGCGCCGGTCCCTGCGGCCCCTGCTCCGAGATCTACTACGATCGCGGCGAAAAGTACGGCTGCGGCAGCCCGGACTGCACGGTAGGCTGCGAGTGTGATCGTTATATCGAGGTGTGGAACAACGTGTTCACCCAGTTCGAGAACGACGGCGCCGGCAACTACACCACGCTGGAGAAGAAAAACATCGACACCGGCATGGGCCTGGAGCGTCTGGCCGTCGTGGTGCAGGACGTGGACTCTATTTTCGACGTGGATACCCTCCACGCCCTGCGTCAGCACGTGTGCGATCTGGCCGGCAAGACCTACAAGGAGAATTATCAGAACGACGTGTCCATCCGTCTGATCACTGACCACATCCGCTCCGCCACCTTTATGATCTCCGACGGCATTATGCCCACCAACGAGGGCCGGGGCTACGTGCTGCGCCGCCTGATCCGCCGCGCCGCCCGTCACGGCCGCCTGCTGGGCATCGACGGTCTGTTCCTGGCCCAGCTGAGCCGCACGGTCATCGAGGGCTCCAAGGACGGCTATCCCGAGCTGGACGAGAAGAAGGAGTTCATTTTTAAGGTGCTCTCCAATGAGGAGACCCAGTTTAACAAGACCATCGACCAGGGCCTGCGGATCCTGGGCGAGATGGAGGAGGCTATGCAGTCCGCCGGCAGGACGGAGCTGGACGGCGCCTCTGTGTTCAAGCTGTACGATACCTACGGCTTCCCGGTGGACCTGACCCGTGAGATTCTTACTGAAAAGGGTTACACCATCGACGAGGACGGCTTTAAGGCAGAGATGGAGGAGCAGCGCACCCGTGCCCGTACCTCCCGTGAGGTGACCAACTATATGGGCGCCGACGCCACTGTCTACGATCAGATCGATGCTTCGGTCACCAGCGCCTTTGTGGGCTATGACAGCCTGACCGCCACCTCTGCGGTGACGGTGCTGGCGGGCGAGAATGAGCTGTGCGAGAGTCTGGCCGAGGGTCAGCAGGGCACCGTGTTCACCGACGAGACTCCCTTCTATGCCACCATGGGCGGTCAGGAGGGCGACCGCGGCGTCATCGTGGGTAAAAACGGCCGATTTGCCGTATTCGAGACCATCAAGCTGCGGGGCGGTAAGGTAGGCCACGTGGGTGTGGTCACCGAGGGTATACTGTCGGTGGGTGACAAAGTGGAGCTGAACGTAGAGAGCACATCCCGTCAGCAGACCTGTAAGAACCACTCCGCCACCCACCTGCTGCAGAAGGCGCTGCGCACCGTGCTGGGCGAGCACGTAGAGCAGAAGGGCTCGCTGGTAACGCCCACCCGCCTGCGCTTTGACTTTGCTCACTTCCAGGCCATGACGGCAGAAGAAATGGCGCAGGTGGAGGCGCTGGTCAACCAGCAGATCGCCGCCGACCTGGCGGTGGTCACCGCCGAGATGACGGTGGAAGAGGCCAAAAAGTCCGGCGCCATGGCGCTGTTTGGTGAAAAATACGGCGACACTGTCCGTGTGGTTACCATGGGGGACTTCTCCAAGGAGCTGTGCGGCGGTACCCACGTGCCCCACACCGGGGTGATCACCACCTTCAAGATCCTCAGTGAGAGTGGCATCGCCGCCGGTGTGCGCCGTATCGAGGCGATTACCGGTGATAACGTACTGGCTTATTATGCAGGTCTGGAGCAGAGAATGAGCTCTATTGCTGCGCTTCTTAAGGCCAAGGATACCGAGATTGAGGACAAAATCGCCGCTCTGACCGCCCAGGTCAAGAGCCTGTCGGCGGAGAACGAGGGTCTCAAGAATAAGCTGGCACAGAGCGCTCTGGGCGACGTGATGAGCCAGGTGCAGGAGATCAAGGGCGTCAAGGTGCTGGCCACCCGTGTGCCCGGTCTGGATGCCGGCGGTCTGCGCGAGCTGGGCGACCAGCTGCGGGATAAGATCGGCGAGGGTGTGGTGGTGCTGGTCACCACCACCGAGGACAAAGTGAACATTCTGGCCACCGCTACCGCCGGCGCCGTGGCAAAGGGTGCCCACTCCGGCAACATTGTCCGCACCATTGCCGCTGTCTGCGACGGTAAGGGCGGCGGCCGTCCCGATTCTGCCATGGCCGGCGGCAAGGACGTGTCCAAGGCGGACGATGTGGTAGCCGCCGTGGCGGATACCGTTGCCGCTATGCTGAAGGATTGATAGGAGGTAGCGACCATGGATTGCTTATTCTGTAAGATCGTGGCAGGGGAGATCCCCTCCAAAAAGGTGTACGAGGACGACCGGGTGTTGGCCTTCTACGACATTGCTCCCGCGGCGCCGGTGCACGTTTTGTTCATTCCTAAGGTGCATCTGGCCGGTGTGCGGGACGTCACCGCTGACAACGCGGCGGTGGTGGCTCATATTTTCAGCGTCATTCCCCAGGTGGCTGCCCAGCTGGGTGTCACCGACTATCGCATCGTGTCCAACAACGGCCCAGAGGCGGGGCAGACGGTGCAGCATCTGCACTTTCATCTCCTTGCCGGCCGCCCCCTGGGCGGTATGGCGTAAGGGGACGATATGCAGTATGTGGTAATTGACCTGGAGTGGAACGGAAGCTACTCCAAGCGCGCTCACTGCTATTTCAATGAGATCATTGAGGTGGGCGCGGTCAAGGTCAGCGAGCAGATGCAGATACTGGACACGTTTCGCTCCGCCATCCGACCGGTTGTGAGCAAAAAGCTGTCCGGCATCGTCACCGATCTCACCAATATCACGGCCGAGGAGCTGGAGGACGGCACCACCTTTATGGGGATGATGCGGGATCTGTCCCGCTGGATGGGCAAGGAGCCTGCGGTGGTTTTGACCTGGAGCAACACCGACCTGCTGGTGCTGATGGAGAACTGCCGGTTTTTCACCGGACGGCAGGAGATCCCCTTTTTGCGCAACTATATGGATTTTCAGATCTATGCCCAGCGGCGCATGGGGGTGGACACCTCCCAGCAGCTGGGTCTGGCCCGGGCCGGCGAGATGCTGGGCATCCCGGAGGACGATATGTCTCTGCACCGGGCGCTGGACGATAGCAGGCTGACCGCCGCCATCCTGCAAAAGGTGTATGACCGGGACAGCTTTGTGGACGGGATTATGCCGGTGGACGATGAATTCTACCGCCGCATAACCTTTAAGACTACCCTCATCAAGGACCTGGACGACCCGCTGGTCAAGCGCAGTGAGCTTGCCTTCGATTGTCCGGATTGCGGCCGCAATATGAAGCGCAAGGGCAACTGGCGCTTTCGCAGCCGTGCTTTTTGTGCTGAGCTTTCCTGTCACCGCTGCGGTAAGAAGTATACCGGGCGCGTGCAGTACAGACTGAAATACGAGGGCGTCGAGGTGCGCAAAAAGCTGACGGAGATCCTGCCAAAGGCGGAGTCGGCCGATACCGCCCAAGACCCTGCCGTCACCGTCTGATCGGCACCGTATACAGGCCTCTGCCGTAGTATGGCATGAGGTGATATCCGGTGAAGAGGGTGTTTGATTTTCGCCGTCAGCGGCGTAGAAAGCGTTTTTTACATGCTTTTCTCTGGTTACTGCTGGCATCGGCGGTGTTGCTGACAGCCGTTTTCGGTTGCCGATCTGTCGTGACCGCTTTTGCGGAGAGCCAGGCGGTGTGGACAGCCACAAAGGTGGCCAACGAAACGGTGGCTCGGGTGCTGGAGACCCACGCTGACTTGTGCCGGTCTATGGTGAATGTGACCTATACCGAAGAGATGCGGCTGTCCGCTATCACTGCTGACACCGCCTCTGTCAATACGGTGCGCACCGCCATCACCGCCGCCGCTATGGCGGCGATGGAACAGCAGTCAAGGCTGTCGGTGGAGATTCCCTTTGGAACGCTGGCCGGCATCTCCTGGCTCAGCGGATGGGGGCCACCTGTTGCCTTTCCTATGAGCTTTACCAGTATGGTGCTGTCGGATGTGTCTTCATCGCTGGAGTCGGCCGGCATCAACCAAAGCATATACCGCGTGCTGGTACATCTGGACATCAGTCTGTACGTGGTCACGCCCGGTGGCCGCTCCTCAGTGGGGGCGCAGCTGTCCTATCCCGTGGCGGAGGCGGTGATCCTGGGCGAGGTGCCGGATAACCTGACCGAGGTATACGGCGACGACCAGACCCTACTGGGAAAAATATTTGACTATGGAACCGGGGAATAGGGGGAAACCTAACCCCGGTATACAATACACGAACAGGAGTGAGCGGTTATGAACGAAGAATTGGCTGTCCGCCGTATTCAAGAACTGCGGGCCGAGATCGATTATCACAGCCGCCGATATTACGACGAGGATGCGCCGGAGATCACCGACGATGCCTTTGACGCCCTGACCCGTGAGCTGCGGGCGCTGGAGGAGCAGTATCCTCATTGGATAACCCCCGATTCCTATACCCAACGGGTCCACGGGCAGGTGTCGGCTCTGTTCACGCCCGTGGTGCACGAGGTGCCGCTGGGCAGTCTGCAGGACGTCTTTTCCGAAGAGGAAATATTCGCCTTTGACCGCCGGGTGCGGGAGATGGTGGAGCGCCCCCGATACGTGGTGGAGCCAAAGATCGACGGCCTTTCCATCGCCATTGAATACCGCAACGGTCGCTTTTACCGTGGCGCCACTCGGGGCGACGGCGCCACCGGCGAGGACGTGTCTGCCAATCTGCAGCAGATCGCGGACATTCCCCGGGTGCTGACCCGTCCCGTAGAGCGCATCATCGTCCGGGGCGAGGTGTATATGTCCCGGGAAAGCTTTGCCGCTCTGGTGCGGGAGCAGGAAGAGAACGGCGAAAAGCCCTTTATGAATCCCCGCAACTCCGCCGCCGGCACGTTGCGGCAAAAGGATTCCTCCGTGGTGGCACGCCGCAACCTGTCCTTGTTTGTGTTCAATCTGCAGCTGCTGGAGGGCGAGGGGGTACATTCCCATGCCGATTCTCTGCGGCTGATGAAGGAGCTGGGATTTCCGGTGATCCCCTTCTATTGCGTCACCGAGAGCGCAGAGGAAGCGGTGGATTTTGTACGGGATATCGGAGAAAAGCGCCGCACTCTGCCTTTTGATATTGACGGAGCGGTTGTAAAGGTAGATGACTTTACGGATCGAGAAACCCTTGGGACCACCAGCAAATTCCCCAAGTGGGCGGTTGCCTATAAGTATCCGCCGGAGGAAAAGGAAACCGTCCTGCGGGACGTGGAGGTGCAGGTGGGGCGCACCGGTGTGCTGACCCCCACCGGCGTATTTGACCCGGTGATCCTGGCGGGTACCACCGTCAGTCGGGCCACACTGCACAACCAGAATTTTATTGACGAAAAGGGCCTGGCCATTGGGGATACCGTGGTGATGCGCAAGGCGGGTGATATCATCCCGGAGGTGGTGCGGGTGGTCACCCATTTTGCCCGGGAGCCCTATCAATTGCCACAGGTGTGTCCCTCCTGCGGCCAGCCGGCTATCCGGGAGGAGGACGAGGCAGCCCTGCGGTGTGTCAACCCGGCCTGTCCGGCCCAGCGCCTGCGCAATCTCATCCATTTCACCTCAAAGGATGCTATGGACATGGACGGTCTGGGTCCGGCGGTGCTGGAGCAGCTGGTGCGGGCAAATATTATAGCCTATGCCGACGACCTCTACACTATGGACTTTGAGGCGGTAGCCGCTCTGGAGGGCCTGGGACAGAAATCCGCCGACAATTTCCTGGCGGCCATCGAAAAATCCAAGCAGAACGACCTGTATCGGGTCATCTACGGCCTGGGTATCCGCCATATTGGTGAAAAAGCTGCCAAGCTGCTGGCCGGTCACTTCGGCACCATGGAGGCGGTGATGAACGCCACCGAGGAGGAGATCGCCGCCATCGACGGCTTCGGCGCGGTTATGGCCCGGAGCGTGGTCTCTTTCTTCGCTCTGGAGCCGTCCCGTCAGCTGGTGGCGCGCCTGGCTGAGGCGGGGGTGAATATGACCGCGGCGGTGCAGAAGATCGACGACCGCTTTGCCGGGATCACCTTCGTGCTGACCGGCACACTGCCGGGCTACACCCGCAGCGAGGCCGCTGCGATCATCGAGCAGTACGGCGGCAAGACCTCCGGCAGCGTGTCTAAAAAGACCAGCTACGTGCTGGCCGGTGAGGAGGCAGGCAGCAAGCTGACCAAAGCCCAGCAGCTGGGTGTGCCGATCATCGACGAGGCTCAGTTTCGCAAAATGATAGAATAAAGTATAGGAGAGACTGCCATCGTAGGGTGGCAGTTTCTTTTTTGAAAAACAATGGACAAAATCGAAAAAACTCTTGACAAATGCTGGTAATCGTGTATAATACTTGTGGTTAGCAAAGGCTAACTAACTACCGGTACTCAAAGGGATGATCGAATGAATTTGTTGGAAGCGCAAGAGGGGAAAGAGTACATCATCCGCGCCATCGAGACTGATGACGAGGAGATGGACGCTTTTTTGTTCTCTTTGGGCTGCTACAGCGGCGAGCCGATCACGGTGATCTCTCGCAAGCGTGGCGGCTGTGTGGTTTCTGTCAAGGATGCGCGGTACAACATCGATCGTCTGTTGGCAGAAGCGATCCTTATCTGATCGCCGGCAGCGGTCTTTTATGTCCGCTGCTATTCTTTCCACTGGTGGTTAGCACAGGGTAACCGCCGCGTGATTTGGATTTATTGTGTTCTATGTTAGAAGGAGTATAAGCTATGAGAATCGCATTAGCAGGGAACCCTAACAGCGGCAAGACCACCATGTACAATGCCCTGACCGGGCGCAACGAAAAGGTGGGCAACTGGGCCGGTGTTACGGTGGAGAAAAAAGAGAATCCCATCAAGAAGAGTTTTTGCGATGGGGGAGAGACTCTCATCGCGGTGGACCTGCCCGGCGCCTATTCCATGTCTCCCTTCACCTCAGAGGAGAGCATCACCAGTGACTATGTGAAGAATGAGAAGCCGGATGCGATCATCAACATTGTAGATGCCACCAATCTGAGCCGCAGCCTGTTTTTCACCACCCAGTTGCTGGAGCTGGGTGTTCCCATGGTAGTGGCGCTCAACAAGAGCGACATCAACGAGAAAAAAGAGACCAACGTGGACGCGGCTTCCCTGTCCGAAAAGCTGGGCTGCCCGGTGGTGGAGACGGTGTCCACCAATGCCGGCGGACTGAAAGAACTGGTGCGGATCGCTGTCGGTCAGTACGGCAAAAGGCAGAAGGCACCCTATCAGCAGGGTGCGATCGACGTTACCGATAAGCAGGCCGTTATACAGGCGGATCGCCGCCGATTTGAGTTTGTCAACGGTATTGTGGCGCAGGTGGAGACCCGCAAGATCCTCACCAAGCAGCACAACCGCCAGGACGATATCGACAATGTGATCACCAACCCGGTCATCGGTCTTTTGATCTTTGCGGTGGTGATGTTCCTGGTGTTCCAGATCTCCCAGGCGTGGGTTGGCCCCTGGATCGCCGAGGGATATGAGTTTAAGAACGGTTTCACGATTCCTGGTCTGGTGACCCTCATCGATATGTTCAAGGAGTGGGTGGCCGGTCTGCTGGAGGGGGCTAATCCCTTCCTTTCCGCTCTGCTGGTGGAGGGTATCATCGGCGGTGTCAGCGCCGTGGTCGGCTTTCTGCCGCTGGTGATGGTCATGTATTTCCTCATTGCTCTGCTGGAGGATTGCGGCTATATGGCCCGTGCCACGGTAGTGCTGGATCCCATCTTCAAAAAAGTGGGTCTGTCCGGTAAGTCGGTCATTCCTTTTGTCATCGGCACCGGCTGCGCCATCCCCGGCGTTATGGCCTGCCGCACCATCCGCAATGAGCGGGAGCGCAACGCTACCGCTATGCTGGCTCCGTTTATGCCCTGTGGCGCCAAGTTGCCGGTTATCGCTCTGTTTGCCGGCGTATTCTTTGACAACGCCTCTTGGGTGGGCACTCTGATGTATTTTGTGGGCATTGCGCTCATTCTGGTGGGCGCTCTGCTGGTGAATAAGATCGCCGGTTATAAGAATCGCAAGTCCTTCTTCATCATGGAGCTGCCGGAGTATAAGGCGCCCAGCATTAAGCGTGCGGCGCTGTCTATGCTGTCCCGTGGTTGGGCGTACATTGTCAAGGCCGGCACCATCATCCTGCTGTGCAATGCGGTGGTGTATCTGATGCAGTCCTTTGATTGGTCCTTCTCGCTGGTGACAGAGGATGCTGCGGACACCTCCATCCTGGCCAGCATCGCTAAACCCATCTCGCTGCTGCTGATCCCCATCGGTGTCAAGGCGTGGCAGATGGCGGCTGCGGCTGTCACCGGTTTCATTGCTAAGGAGAACGTGGTGGGCACCCTGGCCGTGTGCTATGGCATCTCCAACCTGGTGGATACCGACGCGCTGGAGCTGATGGAGGGCGCCGGCGCCAGCGTGGCTGCGGTGCTGGATATTTCCGCTGTGGCGGCGCTTGCCTATCTGATGTTTAATCTGTTCACACCCCCTTGCTTTGCCGCAATTGGTGCCATGAACGCCGAGATCCGGGATAAGAAGTGGCTGTGGGGCGGCATTGCCCTGCAGCTGGGCACCGGCTATACCCTGGCCTTCCTGGTGTACCAGATCGGTACCCTGATCACCACCGGTCAGCCGGGCACCGGCTCCCTGCCGGGTCTGGCGGCGGTGTTGGTGATGATCGCCATTGTGGTGTATCTGTGTGTCCGTGCTGATCAAAAGATTAAGAAAGAGTATACGGTCCAAAAAACGACCGTGGGTAGGTAAAGTATGACGACGATTGACTATATTATTGTTGCTGTGCTCTTGTTGGTGGTTGGCGTGGCTGTTTGGTATGTGGTCAAATCCAAAAAGAGCGGCAAAAAGTGCATCGGCTGTCCGGATGGTTGCTGTCCCAACCGGGGGGATGGATCCTCCTGCACCTGCGGATGTCACAAGGAAAAATAATCGGATACATAAGGCGGTCGACGGCTTTAGCTGTCGACCGCTTTTTATATGGGCAAGGTCATATCCTATGGCGTAGGCGCATATATTCTCTTGAAAGCAAAGGAGTGAGAGTATGGATAATCTGCTGAAGAAACAAACGATCAGCGTATCCCATTATGCCCTGGACTGTCAGGAGGAGTGTGCCATAAGCGGCGATTATACCCTGCCGGAGTATTGCCCGGACGTGGCCACTGTACTCAAGTGCCTGGTCACACCACGGGTGCAGAACCGCCAGTGGAGCGGTGAACAGCTGCTGGTGGACGGTGTGGCGGCGGTGCGGGTGCTGTATCTGGATGAAGAGCGGCGGTGCCTGCGGGAGGCGGAATTTACGCAGCCGTTTTCCTGCACTATGCGTACCGAGGGTCGCGTGGATGCGGTGCCGGCGGCGCTGGAGTTGTCCACAAAATACGTCAATTGCCGGGCGGTGGGTCCCCGCCGCCTGGAGGTGCGCGGTGCCATCGCTCTGTCCGCCCGGGCAGAGTGTGCGGTGGACAGCGAGTTTACTCTGGCATCTGAGGATCCTCACCTGTACACCCGGTGTGAGACGGCTGCTTTTGATACGCCCGTGGGCTCGTCGGAAAAGGTGCTGGCCATCAGCGAGTCCCTGGATTTTCCGGAGACGCTGCCGCCGGCAGAGATGCTGCTGGGTGGCGATTGCCGTGCCGCCATTCGTGAGTGCAGGGTGCTCACCGGAAAAGCCATCGTAAAGGGACAGGTGTATTTTCATCAGTTATACACCGACGACCTGAATGCCGGTACCACCCATTGCCTGGATTTTGCGGTGCCCTTCAGCCAGATTTTGGATGTCGATGGGGCAGAGGACGGCCAGCCCCATACGGCCCACGTACTGCTATTGTCAGACACCGAGCGCTGCACGGTGGGGCCGGACGGAGAAAACTCTGTACTGGAGGTGACGGCAAAGCTGTTGGTGCAGTTTCGGGCCTATCGCCGCTGCGAGGTGCCGCTATTGCTAGATGCATACCATGGGCGTTGTCCGGTCACGGTGGATACCCGGGACGTGTCTCTGCGTGCGCATATGGGGTGCCGTTGGGAGAATACGGTGCTGCCGATGCAGCTGGAGCTGCCTGCCGGCGTATTGCAGGAGATATTGGACGTGTGGGCGCAGCCCCAGGGGCTGGATAATTGCTGCGAAAAAGGCACGGCCTGCATCAGCGGTCGGCTGCTGGTGTGTATGTTGGTCCGGGATGGAGATGGCCAGATTGCCTATTACGAGCGTCCGGAGGAGTATCGGCTGGAATATCCCTGTAGCGGCAACCATCTACAGGCACAGGTGACGGTGACAGAGCTACATTATCGTGTGGTGGACAACAATCTGGAACTCAAGGTAACATTGTGTGTTGCGCTGGAAATGGGGCAGCATACAACCCGCCGGATGATACAGAACGTGCGGCTGCACCAGGACGCGCCTTATGGAGAGCAGCGCGCTACCACCCTTTTATATTATGCGCAGCCGGGTGAAGAGTTGTGGGAGATCGGTCGCAAGTGTCACACCTCTCCGGACTGGATCCGGCAGGAGAATGACCTATCCGGTGACCGCCTGGGCCAGTCCTCTGTGCTGATCGTTCCCATTGTGTCCTGATAATGAAAGAAGCCGCCGTTCCCGTGGGAGCGGCGGCTCTTGTATGTAAGGATTACAGCTCGGAGGTGCAGTGAGCGCAGCGGGTGGCCTCGATGGCGATCTCGCTCTTGCAATAGGGGCAGACCTTGGTGGTGGGGGCGGCGGGAGCCTCATCTTTTTCTTCTTTCTTCTTACCGATGCTGTGCAGCACGTTCATCAGCTTAATGATGGTGAACAGCACCACCGCAATGATGAAGAAATTGAGGACGGCCATGATGAAGGCACCGTACTGGAAGGTGACGTCGTTGATGGTAAAGGCCAGATCGCTGAAATTACGGCTGAAAATGATGCCGATGAGAGGGGAGATGATGTTGGCAACCAAGGCATCCACGATGGCCTTAAAGGCGGCGCCGATCATGATACCGACAGCCATATCCACAACGTTCCCTCGGTTAATAAAATCTCTGAATTCGCCAATGATCTTTTTCAATGGAAACAACTCCTTCGTGATTTTTTATCATTATAGCACATTAAAACATAAAAAGCCATACAAATGCAAAAAAAGTCGAAAAACAAGTTTTTGACTTTTTTTGCAAAACAGTGTATTAGTTTTCGCGTTTGGAGCCCCAGAAGAACAGGGCAACCGTACCGGGACCGGTGTGGCATCCGATGGTGGTGCCGATGTTGTAGATGCCCACTTTTCCATTGAGCAGCGGAAAGTGCTTTTCTATTTCGTCGGCCACCTGACGGGCGTTTTCCTCACAGGCGGAGTGGGAGATGAAGCACTTTCCGTCGTAATCGTGGCCGTCACGCACGTGCTCCTCCATCTGATTGACCAGTTCTTTCAGAGATTTGGAGATGCCCCGGATCTTGAAGCGGGGGATGAGGTGGCCGTTGTTGTCCATATTCAGCACCGGGCAGATCTTCAGTGCCGTGCCAAACCAGCCGGCCGCCCTGGTGATGCGGCCGCCTTTAACAAACCAGGTCAGGTCGCTGGCGGTGAACCAGTGATGCATATCCAGCTTGTGTTCCTCGATCCACTGATACAGAGTGTCGATGTCCGCGCCGGTATCGCGCATGTCCGCCAGGGTCTCTACGATCAACCCCACGCCGGCAGAAGCACCCAGAGTGTCCACCACATACAGCTTGCGCTCCGGGTATTTTTCTCGCAGCATTTCGGCGGCGATGCGGGCGGAATTATAAGAACCGGACAAGCCACTGGAAAGACACACGTGCAGGACGTCCTTACCCGCGGAAAGAAATCTATCAAAGTATTGTGTGAATTCTTCCACGTTGACCTGGGAGGTGCGCACCTCGGCGCCGGCAGCCATCGCCTTGTAAAAAGCCTCGGAGGAGATGGTCTGCCCCATATCGTCTGCACAGTCTTTACCGTCCATTGTGTAGTGAAAACTGACAAACGGGATACCCCGCTTCTCCAGATGGGCAGGGGAGAGGTCGGCGATGGAGCAACAGCTGAGAACGTATGAATTCAAAGAAAACGCAACCTTTCGTTCATTAAGATGTCTTTATTATATCCCCGGATACAAAAAAAGTCACCCCACCGGCGCCTAAACCAATTCTAATGATGAAAGGAGAGTGGTAGAGTCGAATTTTGCGGACTCTACTGCCGGTAGAGTCCTCTGCGAGGCGTCGTAAAAGCCTCTTGCCAATTACAATCATATATGTTATACTATGACTGTTCGGATAGCGGCATACGTTATCCGTGAATTGCATTTTTGTTCATCGAGGTGTGGGATGGAAGAGCTGAAAATGATCATTGCCGGTAACATCGGTCAGCTTCGCCGTGAGGCGGGGATGACGCAGCTGGAGCTGGCAGAAGTGTTGAATTATTCGGATAAGGCGGTGTCCAAATGGGAGCGCGGCGAGTCGATCCCGGATGTGGGTACACTAAAAGCCATTGCGGATCACTTTTCTGTATCGGTGGATTATTTGCTGCGGCCGGATCATCCTGTAGAGACTGAATACAAGCGGGAATACACCAAGCGGCAGCGGCGCAACCACTTGATTATCTCTGTGATGTGTTGTGTGCTGGTGTGGCTGGTCGTCTCCTTTATATACACCAGCATCAACGTGGCGTTGCCGGACGAGAGAAAGCTTTGGACGATATTTGTGTATGCGGTTCCGGCGACACTAATTGTGCTACTGGTGTTCAATTGCATTTGGGGCAACCCTAGAATCAATTTTCCTATTATCTCTCTTCTTGTTTGGAGCGTGCTGGCGTGTGTGTTTGTAACCTCGCTGGTGTTTTTTGATTACAATATGTGGCTCGTGTTTGTTATTGGTGTACCGGCTCAGATCATCGTCAGCCTGTGGTCCGGACTGCGCTATAAATGATAACAAAACGCCTGCGGTAGCTACCGCAGGCGTTTTGTGCTGTTACGCGCTTTTTCTCTTTTTAAGGCGGGAGCGTATATGCCGGCGGACGCTGATGCCCCGGGCGGTGAATACTCGAACTGATTGCTCAGCTATGCCCAAAATGGTGATGAAACAGCACACCAGCCGGGGTGTGGTGAGAGGATAGTCCACCATACCATGTAAAAGGAAGCAGACAGCGAAGCTCAGAATGGCGAACCCAACCCAGAAGGAGGCGCTGTAGCCGTTGCGCATCAATTCGATGGCATTCTTGACGGTCTTGAATCCCAGCAGCGCCATAATCGCCAGGGCGATGATGCCGCCCTCCAGCAAAATCTGCAGGACGATGTTGTGCGCATGGGGGAAGGAGAGACCGGCCTGCTCGAACAAAGCCCAGGTGGTGTCGGTGCCGGCACCGTATCCGAATAGAGGCCTCTCTAAGAAGCAGGTGATGGACTCGAACCACATTCTCCAGCGGTCGCCGACTGCGAATTCGGCGCCGGAATTGTTGATGATCTCCGAGGTGGTGATGGAGCCGCCGATGGAATCGATCACCCCGTCGGCAATGATGCCGCTGCTGGTGATGCCGCCACGGATGGAGAAAAGGCGATTGATCACCTCTTCTGGCAGGAACAGTATGGCGCTGATAACGTACAGGGACACGGCGGCAAAGCGATGCCGCAGATTGAGGAGGATCAGTCCCATCGCTAGCACAATCAGGGCAATATAACCACCGCGAGAGAAGGAGAATAGGATACCCGCAAAGGTAAGGAATAAGCAGATGCGACTGAACATCCGCAGAGATTCGCGGCGCTCGATAAAGTTGAAGCACGCCACAAAGGGAGCTACCATCACCAGATATTGTGCCAGCATGTTGGGGTTGGGAAAGGTAGAATAGGCACGCAGATAATAATCCAATTGCGTAAACTTGAAAGGAATGTGCCGAAATACGATCTGGTCCAGCCAGTCCCAGGTGCTGCCGGTATTGCTTTCCAAAAAGAAGTTGAGACGATATTGGATACAGGCAATCAGCCCCACAATACCCGCCACAGCCGTGATGCACAGCAAAAAACCGTCCACACGATCAGTGTCGGTCAGTAGATTGGCTACGATGAGATACACCACGAAGAAGAACCACCACATGATAGCGATGGCCGCAGACTGCAGCCGGTTTGAGCTGTAGATGCAGGAGAGGGTCATATAGCCGGCATATGCCAACAGCGCCTTTCCAATGAAACCGATGCGGATCTCCCGTGGGTTTTGCCGTAGGTCCTGCAGGGCAAACACGGCGGCTGCAATCACCAAAAAGAAACTGATGTATTCCGGAAATAGAGGGATTGCGGCGATCAGCAAAAGAGCGCGTTGATAGGGGTGCTTCAGGTCCTGGCCCAGTTCGTACAGATTCGCTTTCATGCAGTCCTCTCCTTTCCCATAGTTTGCGATGGGTACTATAGCATATTCTTGCTTTGGGTACAATAAAAGTTACAAAGTTGTAACCTTTTCTTAATGGTAAATAAAGGAACGTCTGCCGGGTGTTTTGGCGACAAAAAAGCACCCCGCACCAGTGCTTGGTGCGGGGTGCCTGTGCGTCTTTATCAGTCTGCGATGAGGGATTCGCCGCTCATCTCGGCGGGCTGCTCCAGACCCAGGATCTGCAGCATCGTGGGGGCGATATCCGCCAGGCGACCACCCTCGCGCAGGGTGCAATCCTTGCCCACCACACAGAAGGGGACAGGGAAGGTGGTGTGTGCGGTGAAGGGGGAGCCGTCCGGCTCGTACATCTTGTCCGCATTGCCGTGGTCGGCGGTGATGAGGGCCACGCCGCCCATCTCCAGGGTGGCGGCCACGGTCTTGCCTACGCAGGTGTCCACGGCCTCTACGGCGGCCTTGGCGGCGTCGAACACGCCGGTGTGACCCACCATATCGCAGTTGGCGTAGTTGAGGATGATCACGTCGTATTTGCCGGAGCGGATACGCTCTACAACCTCGTCACATACCAGGTAGGCGCTCATCTCCGGCTGGAGGTCATAGGTGGCCACCTTGGGAGAATTGATGAGGGCACGGTCCTCGCCGTCGGACTCTTTCTCGACGCCGCCGTTGAAGAAGAAGGTGACGTGAGCGTACTTCTCGGTCTCAGCGATGCGCAGCTGGGCCAGGCCCTGGCTGCTGAGATACTCGCCCAGGGTGTTGGTCAGCACCTGGGGCTTAAAGGCGATCTGTACGTTGGGCATGGTGGCGTCGTACTGGGTCATGCACACGTAGGTCAGGGGGAAGAAGCCGTTTTTGCGCTCAAAGCCGGCAAAATCGGCATCCACAAAGGTGCGGGTGATCTCACGTGCCCGGTCGGGACGGAAGTTGAAGAACACCACCCCGTCGCCGGACTTGATGACGCCCTCTTTGCCGGTGCACACCACCGGCACCACGAACTCGTCGGTGACGTCGGCAGCATAGGAGTCCGCCATAGCGGCCACGGGATCGGCGTTGTGCACGCCCTCACCGTATACCATGGCGGCGTAAGCCTGCTCAACACGCTCCCAGCGGTTGTCCCGGTCCATGGCGTAATAGCGGCCCATGACGGTGGCGATCTTACCCACGCCGATGCGGGTCATCTCCGCCTGCAGCTGCTCCACAAAGCCCTTGCCGGAGGAGGGGGGCACGTCACGACCGTCCATCAGGCAGTGAACAAACACGTTCTCCACGCCGTGTTTCTTGGCCATCTCCAGGATGCCCACCAGGTGCTCAAAGTGGCTGTGCACACCGCCGTCGGACAGCAGGCCGGCGAGATGCAGGGCGGCGCCGGGCTTTTTGGCGGCGTCCATAGCGCTCAGCAGCGCCTCGTTCTCAAAGAAATCGCCGTCTTTAATGGACTTGGTGATGCGGGTCAGCTCCTGATACACGATGCGGCCGGCACCGATGTTGGTGTGGCCCACCTCGCTGTTGCCCATCTGGCCGTCCGGCAGACCCACGTCCATACCGGAGGCGCCGATCTGGGTGGTGGAGTTGTCCGCAAAGATCTTGGACAGATTAGGGGTAGCGGCCGCCTCGATGGCGTTGCCATAGGTGTCGGGGTTGATGCCGAAACCATCCATGATGATGAGAGTCAAAGGTTTTTTCATAGTATTATCCACCTTTCCTTGAAAAGAGGGCGTGTGGTTTAGACACGCCCTCTCGACACAGATGAAACTTATTTCGCAGCCGCAACAATGGTGGCGAAATCCTCAGCCTTGAGGGAGGCGCCGCCGATGAGGCCGCCGTCCACGTCGGACATAGCCAGCAGCTGGGCGGCGTTGCCGGCGTTCATAGAGCCGCCGTACTGGATGGTGACGGCATCGGCAGCGGCCCGGTTGTACAGGCCGGCGATCACGTCACGGATCTGGGCGCAGACCTCGTTGGCCTGCTCGGCGGTGGCGGTCTTGCCGGTGCCGATGGCCCACACGGGCTCATAGGCGATGATGACCTGGCTCAGCTCCGCCTCGGACACACCCTCCAGAGCGATCTTGGTCTGCATAGCCACCACCTCGGCGGTGATGCCCTGCTCCCGCTGCTCCAGATACTCGCCAACGCACAGGATAGCGGTCAGACCGGCGTCGATGGCGCCGCGCACACGCTTGGCCACGGTGGCGTCGGTATCACCGAAATAGGTGCGGCGCTCGCTGTGACCCAGGATCACGTAGCCCACGCCCATCTCACGCAGCATATCGGCTGCGATCTCGCCGGTAAAGGCACCGGACTTCTCCCAGTAGCAGTTCTGAGCGGCCACGCCGATGTTGGAGTCCTTGGTGGCCTCCAGGGCGGCGGGGATATCGATAAAGGGAACGCCCACCACCACGTCGCAGGCGGCGTCCTTCACCAGGGGCTTGATGGCCTCGATGAGGGCGGTAGCCTCGGCGGGGGTCTTGTTCATTTTCCAGTTACCGGCAATAACATACTTACCCATTGTTGTATTCTCCTTTGTGATTACTTATCGCTCATAGCGGCGATGCCGGGCAGCTCCTTGCCCTCCAGGAACTCCAGAGAGGCGCCGCCGCCGGTGGAGATGTGGCTCATCTTATCGCCGAAGCCCAGGGTGTTGACAGCCGCAGCAGAGTCACCGCCGCCGATGATGGTGGTGGCATCAGTCTCAGCCAGAGCTTTGGCAACCGCGATGGTGCCCTTGGCCAGGATGGGGTTCTCAAACACGCCCATGGGGCCGTTCCACACAACGGTCTTGGCGTTCTTGACCTCGTTGGCATACAGCTCGGCGGTGGCGGGGCCGATGTCCAGGCTCATCATATCGTCCGGGATCACATCGGCAGCAACAACCTGTACGTCGATCTCAGCGTCGATGGGGTTGGGGAACTCCTTGGCGATGGTGCAGTCCACGGGCAGCAGGATCTTGACACCCTTCTCCTGGGCACGGGCCAGCATCTCGCGGCAATAATCGATCTTGCTCTCATCCAGCAGGGAGGTACCCACGCCATAGCCCTTAGCGGCCAGGAAGGTATAGGCCATACCGCCGCCGATGATCAGAGTGTCGGCCTTGTTCAGCAGGTTCTCGATCACGTTCAGCTTGTCAGCAACCTTGGCGCCGCCCAGGATGGTGACGAAGGGACGGACGGGGTCGTTGACGGCGTTGCCCAGGAACTGGACCTCCTTGGCCATCAGATAGCCGTTGGCAGACTCCTCAACAAAAGCGGTCACGCCCACGGTGGAGCAGTGGGCGCGGTGAGCAGCGCCGAAGGCGTCGTTGACGAACAGGTCGCACAGAGAGCCCAGCTCTGCGGACAGAGCCTCGCCGTTCTTGGTCTCTTCGGCGCGATAGCGGGTGTTCTGCAGCAGCACCACGTCGCCATCCTTCATGGCGGCCACAGCGGCCTTGGCGTTCTCGCCGACCACGCAATCGTCAGCGGCGAATACAACCTCCTTGCCCAGCTTCTCGCTCAGGCGGACGGCCACGGGAGCCAGGGACAGCTCGGGCTTCGGCTCGCCCTTCGGCTTGCCCAGGTGGGAGCACAGGATGACCTTGGCGCCCTGGTCCAGCAGATACTGGATGGTGGGCAGAGCCGCCACAATGCGGTTCTCATCGGTGATAACGCCGTTCTTCAGCGGCACGTTGAAGTCGCAGCGGACCAGCACACGCTTGCCGGCAACATTCAGGTCTTCTACGGTCTTTTTGCTCAGGTAACTCATACAAAACATCCTTTCAAAAATAATGTCTGTTAAAAAGGTAACAATCCAAACAGGTCTATTGTATATGATTTCTTTAATTTTTGCAAGTATATATCCTAAAAAGAATTGTTTTGAACCAAATTTTTCCGTTATGATGATGTTTCACGGTGTAAAGGGTGCGTTTTTTGTTCATAACAACCGCAAACCCTTAGGATAACGGTTTTTCAGTTTGCCGCTGCCTGCTTTTCCAAAGCCGACGGTGACACCGCCCACACATACGGCGGTCCATCCTTTCTCTGTATCGCAGGGGATCTCCTCGCCGTGCAAGAAGGCGGTCAGCAGGGGGCTGTCGTAAGACAACTCCAGTCGCCGGCGGCAGTCGGCGGCCTGAGAGGCGGCGAAGATGCTGTGGCAGGGCTCCAGCCGATTCTTGCACACGGTGGCTATCGCCACGCCGGCGACGCCCAGGCCCCGGCAATCCGGCAGATCCCGGGGCAGCAGCCGCACCTGGTCACCGAAGGTGACGAACAGGCCCTCAGGCTCGTCTGTAAAGCAGTCCCGATAGAGCTCGGCCGCAGCGGCGGCATGGGGGTCTTTGGTGGGGGAGGGATAGAGCGGCGGTTTGCCGCCGTATGCATCCCCCGTGCGCCGGAACAGGGCGATAAAATGTCCCTCGCCGCCGTGCTGGGGCAGAATGCGGCGGCAGCGGGTGGTGTCTACATCCCCGTCCACTTCGGGGCAGAAGGGCCGTATGCGGTCTGCTGAAAAGCCGGCACATCCCCAGTCTGCCTCGATGGGTAACAGTTCAAAATTCGGGTGCGCCTTTAGAAAACGCACCACGGCACCCTCGTTTTCCTCCGGGGCAAAGGTGCAGGTGGAATACACCAGTCTGCCGCCGGGGCGCACCGCCTTGGCAGCATTGTTCAGTATCTCGTCCTGACGCGCCGCACACAGGGCAATGTTGTCCATGCACCACTCGGTGAGGGCCAGGGGCTCCTTGCGGAACATTCCCTCGCCGGAGCAGGGGGCATCCACCAGAACCTTGTCAAAATAGCTCTCCATCGCATCGCACACGGCGGCGGTGTCCCGGTTGCTCACCACCTGATTGCGCACGCCCCATCGCTCTAGGTTCTGCTGCAGTATCCGGGTGCGGGCGGCCACATACTCGTTGCTCCACAAAAGCCCCGAGTCACCGGTGGTGGTGGCGATCTGTGTGGATTTTCCGCCGGGGGCGGCGCACAGGTCCAGCACCCGGTCTCCCGGCTGGGGGGCCAGCACCGCTACTGCTGAGGCGGCAGAGGGCTCCTGCATATAATAGGCACCGGCGTGGTGCAGCGGGTCGCTGCCCGCCTTGTGAGGGGCGTCCAGATAATAGCTGTCTGGGGCGAAAGGAGACGCCACAAGAGGGTGCGGGAATAAGGATAGAAACTCCTCGGTCTTAATTTTGCCGGTGTTTATCCGCACACCTCGGCGCAGAGGACTGCCGTAGGCGGCTAAAAACGCCTCGTATTCGTCCTCCAGAAGAGTCTGCATCCGTTGCTGAAACAGGGACGGCAGTTCCATTCTGTATACCTCCAATCACGAAAAATGCTGCCGCAGAAAGCCTGCGACAGCAAAATAGATTATTCCTGCTCGGTGAGCGCCTGCTTGAGAGCCTTTGCCAGCTGGTCGGGGCAAGAGGTGCCCTTAAACCCGCACTGGATACCCTCCATGCGACGGATGGCATCCTCCACCGGCATGCCCTCCACCAGGCGTGCCACGCCCTGGGTATTGCCGTTGCAGCCGCCGTCAAAATGCACGCCGGTCACCTTTCCGTCCACGATGTCAAAAGAGATGTTGCGGGAGCACACGCCTCTGGTTTTGTATTGATGAGCCATAGATTACCTCCTGGTCACGGTTATCTGCCGTGTTTGTATTTGTAGTCTTTCATCAGTTGCACCGTTTCATCCGGTGCAAAGCAGCAGCCGAGGGGTCTGGGCTTGCCGGTGTACATACCGTGAAAATCCGAGCCGCCGGTCATCAGCATGTCGTGAGCCTCAGCAAAATCCTGCAGCTGTGCTCTCTGCTCCTCGGTATTGCGGGGATGCCATACCTCAACGCCGTCCAGCAGACCGGAGCCAACCAGCTCCTGCATCAGATCGGTGCTGTCGTAGGTGTAGGGGTGCGCCAGCACCGTCAGTCCGCCGGCGCTGTGGATCAGGTCGATGACCTCCCGCACAGAGGGGTACTGGGTAGCCACGTAGGCACAGCCGGTCTCGGGGTTGAAAAGTTTGTCGTAGGTCTCACCGTAAAAACCATCCGCATAGCCGGCGTCCATCAGGGCGTGCATAATGTGCTGTTTGAACACGTTGGTGCTGCCGGAGGCGCACCGGGTGATGGAGTTCGGCACGATGGGGTAGTAGCGAAGCACCTTGCGGATCATCTCGGTGGCGGCGACACGACGGCCGTTGTTGATCTGGCGGCACATGCCCTCCAGCCGGTCCGGCGCATCGCACAGGTAGCCCAGTATGTGCACCTTGCGTCCGCGAGCCGGATCCATGGCGGAAAACTCCACGCCGTGGATGATCTCGATGCCTTGGCGCTTACCGATGACCAACGCACGGGTGGCGCCGGCCACTGCATCGTGATCGGTTATGGAGAGGGCAGACAGGCCCCGACGGCGGGCGATGGCGATGATTTCATCAATGCCCAGAGAGCCGTCGGATATTTTGCTGTGACAATGCAGATCGCAGGCCATAGATTGGTTCCTCCGTAGACGTCGACGGTAACCGCCGAAAAAACAACTCTAACACCGTAATTATACAGCAAAAGAGGCAGGAAAATCAACCTAAAACCTTTGAGAAATGCTTGTTTTTGAAAAAAATGTGCATTTGCAAAGTTGATCGGCAGAATGTCGAAAATAATTGTGAATATCTACCATATATTCCACACGAGAGCGGGCGCAATAGTGCGGAATTTTGGTTGAAATCCTTCTCGGAATGTGGTATACTGGTCCGGACATCTGTGAGAAGAGAGTGATTGCCAATGACAAAGATTGATATTTTCTCCGGTTTCTTAGGTGCCGGAAAGACAACCCTTATCAAAAAACTAATTCAGGAAGCCTATACCGGCGAAAAGCTGGTGCTTATTGAGAATGAGTTTGGTGAGATCGGCATTGACGGCGGCTTTATGAAGGAGGCCGGCATTGAGATCACCGAAATGAACTCTGGCTGCATTTGCTGCAGCCTGGTGGGCGATTTTACCCAGTCTCTGGGACAGGTGCTGGAGCAGTTTTCTCCGGACCGGATTCTGATCGAGCCCTCCGGTGTAGGCAAGCTCAGCGACGTCATCAAAGCCGTGCAGAAAGTGGAATCTGCTGATGTGAAGCTGAATTCCTTTACAACCGTGGCGGATGCTGGTAAATGCAAGGTTTATGCCCGTAATTTCGGTGAGTTTTACAACGATCAGGTGGAGCATGCCGGCTGCATCATCCTCAGCCGCACGGACGGTGTTTCCCACGAAAAACTGGATGCAGCGGTGGCGCTGCTGCGTGAGAAAAACCCCCAGGCGACCATCATCACCACCCCCTGGTCCCAGCTGACCGGTGGGCAGATCCTGGCTGCCATGGAGCAGCAGAGCACGCTGGCTGCTGAGCTTTCTCATCTGGCGGAGAATTCTTGCCCGGTATGCGGTCATCCTCACGAGCACGAGCATCACCATCATCACGATGGGGAAGAGTGCCACTGCCACGACCATGACCACGAGCACGAGCATCACCATCATCACGATGGCGAAGAGTGCCACTGCCACGATCATGACCACGAGCACGAGCATCACCATCATCACGATGACGAAGAATGCCATTGCCACGACCATGACCATCACCACCATCACCACGCCGACGATGTGTTCGATAGCTGGGGTGTGGAGACGGTCACGGTCTATTCTCAGGAGGAGATTCAGCACGCCCTGGAGCAGTTGGACGATCAGGACCGCTTTGGTATGGTGCTGCGCGCCAAGGGTATTGTTGCCGGCGGGGATGGGTGGATCCACTTTGATTACGTGCCCGGCGCTCCGGACGTCCGCCAAGGCGGCGCTGACGTGACCGGTCGTCTGTGTGTGATTGGCGCAGATATTCAAAAGCCGGAGCTGGCAGCGCTATTCCGCATCGAACTGTAAGGGGGGAGACCCAATGGAGATTCCTGTATATCTGTTTACCGGCTTTCTGGATGCCGGTAAGAGCACTTTTTTGCAGAGCACCCTGGAGGATAAGCGCTTTAACAGCGGCGAGCGGACGCTGGTCCTGCTCTGCGAGGAGGGCGAGTGCGAGCTGGAGCCGGCTCGTTTCTCCGGTAAAAACGTGACCGTTGAGGTAATCGAAGAGCCGGAGCAATTGACTCCCAATGCGTTGACTGCGTTGCAGAAAAAGTGCCGTGCCCAGCGGGTTATGCTGGAGTATAACGGTATGTGGCCCATGGATACCCTGTTTAAGAATATGCCTAAAAACTGGGTCATTTACCAGGAGATGATGTTTGCGGATGCCAACACCTTTCCAGCCTACAACGCCAATATGCGTGGCCTGGTGGTGGACAAGCTGCAGGGGGCACAGCTGGTGGTGTTTAACCGGGCGCAAAAGGGCTTTGATAAGATGGAGCTGCACAAGATCGTGCGGGGTGTCAGCCGCCAGGTGGATATTGCCTACGAATACAGCGAAAACGACGTGGAGTATGACGATATTGAGGATCCGCTTCCTTTTGATAAAGACGCCGCTGTCATTGTGGTGGAGGACGCAGATTTCGCCCTGTGGTATCGGGATCTGTCGGAGGAACTGAATACCTATCATGGCAAAACGGTATCTTTTAAGGGCCAGGTGGTGGTGGACCGCTCTATCCCCCAAAACAGTTTCATCATCGGTCGTCCCCTGATGACCTGCTGTGTGGATGACATCCGGTTTGCCGGTCTTGTATGCCAGTGGGAGTGCTCCTCTGAGCTGCGCAACCGGGATTGGGTGACGGTAAAGGCTACCATCGCCGTGTCCGATCATCCCTGCTATGGACGGACCGGACCGGTGCTGACGGCACTGAAGGTGGAAAAATCCGCTGCACCGGAGCAGGAGGTTGCGACTTTTAATTGATGTTACGAAGTCGATATTTGCTCAAAATAGGCAGAAATAGCCTAATCAACGGGTGAAAATTGTGCATATTACACATAACCTGCGTTAAAAATTCTGTGAAAAGGTAAAAAATAATATTTGCACTTGCAAACTGGAGAAAAATGGGGTATAGTTTGTATGTGAGGTGTGCGTAAGAGCACACTTTTCCAATGTCCGTATGCGGCTCTGCCGCTGGAATATAAAGAGTATGTGGAGGTATATCAATTATGAACAAGGTAGAACTCATCGCGGCTGTTGCTGAAAAGACTGGCTTGACCAAGAAGGATGCTGAGAAGGCCGTTGCCGCTTTTGTGGCTTCTGTGGAAGAGGCTCTGGTTAAGGGTGACAAGGTTCAGCTGATCGGTTTCGGTACGTTTGAGGTTCGTGAGCGCGCTGCTCGCGTGGGTCGCAACCCCCAGACCAAGGCTGAGATCAAGATCGAGGCTTCCAAGCAGCCCGTGTTCAAGGCTGGCCAGGCTCTGAAGAAGGCTGTCAACTAATCATTTGCACAGAGATCGAGCCGCCCGATGTTCGGGCGGCTTTTTCTTTCTATTGATTACTACCGGGAGATGAAATGCATGCGTTTGGATAAGTATTTGAAAGTGTCTCGCCTGATCAAGCGGCGCACGGTGGCCAATGAGGCCTGTGATGCGGGCAAGGTGCTGGTTAATGACAAGCCAGCTCGTGCTTCTTATGAGGTGAAAGTGGATGATGTGATCACTCTGACCCTGGGCGCCCGTCAGCTGCGGGCACAGGTGGTGTCCATTCAGGAGACGGTGGCCAAAAACGACGCCGCTCTGCTGTATAGGCTGCTACCGTAAGGTGTCGGGCATATCCCGCCTGTCCGTCTACATATAGTAGGGCAGGACAGTAGGAGGGATGCACTATGGAGCGCAATGACAAGCACACACCTGCACAACCCCATCAGATGATACTGCAGGACCGCAAACTGCTGGAACTGACTGGTGTGTCGGACGTAGATAGTTTTGATGAAAACGCAATTATTGCCTACACGTCGCTGGGGGAGTTGACTGTCCGCGGTCGGGGGCTGCATATCCGTCGCCTGGACCTAGAGAGCGGAGCTCTTTCTCTGGAGGGTCAGGTGGATACTCTTACCTATTCCGAGACTGCCCGCAGTGGTTTTTTCGGTCGCTTGTTGCGGTGAGAGGTGCGCCTTGGAGTGGACGGGACAACAGCAGCTGCTGTTCTTTTGGCAGAGTACCGGTCTGGGAATGTTGGTGGGCCTGGTGTTTGACATAACGTCCGGCCTTTGTCGGGTGATCAGACGCCGGTGGGTCGTTTTTTTGCTGGATGCGCTGTTCGGCGTGCAGGCGGCGCTGATCACCTTTTTCGGCGCACTGGCCATTATGGATGGGCAGCTGCATCCGCTTCTGTTTGCCGGAGCGCTTGTGGGCTTTGTGATGGAGCATACCAGTGTGGGGGTTTACATCGGCCGCGGGGTGTGCTGGTGTTGCCGGCTTTTTGCTCGTGCCAGCGGTGTTTTGCTGGATGCTGAGATGAAGATGGTGGGCTGCTTTGCGCAGTTTTCAGAAAAACTCAGACAACAAATGCGATACAAAGCGAAAAAAGGCAAAAAAATCCGAAAAAAGAGCAACTTTTTTTGGAAAAAGTCTTGAAATTTACGCAAATACAAAGTAGAATATACTGTGTGCATTTATATATAAATAAGAAGGAGGTGACTGGTATGAGCGCTCGCACCCGATCTGCACGCCGTACAACCAAAAAGCGTAATTGGGCCGTCCGCTTGTTGCTGGTCGCCTTCACTGCTTTTTTGTTTATTAAACTGGTGCAGGTGCACGTACAAATGGAGGATAAGCAACAGGAGCTCATCGATCAAAAAGATAGCATCTACAAGTACACGTTGTTCAACGAGGATTTGAAAGAGCAGCTTGCTAATGCGAATGCGGATGCGGATGAATACCTCGAGCGTCAGGCCAATGAGGCGGGGCTATATTTGCCCGGTCAGCAGATCTATCAGAGTACGGCAGGTTAATCTACTTAGGGGGAAGCAATACTTTTATGCAGTTAGAGGTTGGAACCATTCTTGAAGGAAAAGTCACAGGAATCACCAAGTTCGGTGCGTTTGTCGAATTGCCGAATAAGGCGACCGGTATGGTGCACATATCCGAGGTGGCGGCTACATTTGTTAAAGAGATCCGTGATTTTGTCACCGAGGGACAGACGGTCAACGTTAAGGTGTTGGGCATCGGCGAGGACGGCAAGATTAGCCTGTCCATCAAAAAGGCACAGCCACCGGCGCCTCGGCAGTCTGCGTCCCGTCGTCCGGCTTTTAATGGTCGCCCCGGCGACTATGAGTGGCAGTCTTCTGCCCCTCGCAGCGAGAGCTTTGAGGATATGATGAGCCGCTTTAAGGCTACCAGTGACGAGAAAATATCGGACCTGAAGCGCTCCATGGATAGCAAGCACGGCGGCTTTGGCCGTAAGCCCCGCGGCAACGGCACGCCGCAAGTATAATCTTTAGAAAGGGGAATGCGTTTCTCTGCGTATAGAGAAAGGCGTCCCCTTTTTTGTGCAATTTCGTATGGTGAGCACCTGCCGCAGCGTATAAGAATGATGAGGATGGCAATATGGAGAAATTTGAGTATTGCGCCCCGTGCCTGTTTGGCATCGAGGGCATATTGGGTGATGAGCTGCGCCGGATGGGGGCAGAGGATGTACGCCCGGAGAACGGTCGTGTGCTGTTTAGCGGTGGCCTGAATACAATGGTGCGTGCCAATATCGGCTCCCGGTATGCAGAGCGTATCCAGATTTTGATGGGTCGGTTTACCGCAATGAGTTTTGAAGAGCTGTTCCAGGGCGTCAAAGCCCTGCCGTGGGAGCGCTTTATCAGCCGTCAGGACGCCTTTCCGGTCAAGGGCTGGTCGCTGAACAGCCAGTTGCACAGTGTACCGGATTGCCAGGCTATCGTCAAAAAAGCGGTGGTGGAGAGGCTGAAAAACGTATACGGCATCCAGTGGTTTGATGAATGCGACGGTAAGTGCCAGATCCAGTTCACCATCATGAAGGACGAGGTCACTTTGCTGCTGGATACCAGCGGCGTGGGCCTGCACAAGCGAGGGTACCGGGCGGTAGCCGGCGGCGCTCCGATCAAAGAGACACTGGCGGCTGCTATCGTGGACGTGACCCGCGCCCGCCGTGCTCGGCTGGTGTGCGATCCCTGCTGCGGCTCTGGCACGCTGCTGATCGAGGCGGCGATGGCGGCCCGGGGGATTGCACCGGGCGTGCGCCGCACCTTTTCGGCTATGTATTGGGACAGCATCCCGTCCGAGGTATGGAAAGAGGAGCGTCAGCTGGCCCGTGAGCGCCAGCGCGAGGTGGAGTTTGCGGCCTGGGGCGGCGATATCGATCCGGCGGTTCTGTCTCTGGTGGCCGACAACGCTGCCAAGGCGAACGTGGCGGATTGCATCACCACCACCCCGGCGGATATAAAGGATTTTCGCCCGGAGGGGGAGAGCGGCACAGTGCTGTGCAATCCGCCCTACGGCGAACGCTTATTGGATGTAAAGGCGGCGGAGGAGCTCTATAAGGTAATGGGCAAGGTGTTTGTGCCCAAGCCCGGCTGGAGCTATGCCATCATCAGTCCTCACGAGCAGTTTGAGACGCTGTTTGGCCGTCCGGCGGATAAGCGGCGCAAGCTGTACAACGGAATGTTGAAATGCCAGCTGTATATGTACTATAAGTGAGCGTAAAGCGAACTTGCTTTACAGCAAAAGAAGCGGAGGAACAAACCTATGCGCCATGTTTTTATACTGAACCCGGTTGCGGGAAAGAACCAAACAGCCCTGACGCTGCGTGGAAAGATCGACGCCTATTTTTCTCGCCATCCGGAGCTGGAATATCGGGTGCGATTGACCGACGGCGTGGGGGCGGCTACCCGCATCGCCCGTGAGGAGTGCGAGATGGGCGACCCGGTGCGGCTGTATGCCTGTGGTGGTGACGGCACTTTGCAGGAGACGGCCAACGGCATTCCTGTGGGTCGTGACGACGTGGAGCTGACGGTGATACCCTGCGGCTCCGGCAACGACTACGTGCGCACCTTTGGCGGCAGCGAGGCGTTTTGTGAGCTTGCCGATCTCATCGAGGGGCAGGCGGTGCCGGTGGATGCCGTAGACTGCGGTGACCGTATCTCCTTGAATATCGCCTCCATCGGCCTGGACGCTTCTGTGGGACATAAGATGCAGCGGTATAAAGGATTGCCGGGTGTCAGCGGCTCTATGGCGTACAATATCGCGGTGGTGGACGTGGTCTGTCACCCCATTGGTGTGGATATGACCATCGAGATCGACAGTGAGGATGGCGTGATCCGTCGGCAGGGTAAATATTTGATGACCTTGGCTGCCAACGGGCGCTTTTACGGCGGTGGATACCAGGGTGCACCTACGGCTGTGCCGGATGACGGCCTGCTGGAGTTTGTACTGGTCAAAAAGATCTCCCGCTTTGAGATCCCGTTTGTATTGGGTAAATATAAGGCGGGGGAGCACGAGGGGGTAAAATGCATCGAGACCATCCGGGGCAGCGCCATGCGCGTGCAGGCGGTCAAGCCGATGATGTGCAACATCGACGGCGAGTGCTTTGCTACCGATTCGATCTCCTTCCGCATTCTGCCGAACGCCTACCGATTTGTGCTGCCGTCATCTCTGGCGGCGGCGCAAAACAAGAAAAATCGAGCCGTTGCGACGGTGTAATTGTAAACAATCGATTAATTGATCGTATTTTTTTCGCAAAGTACTTGATTTTTCCAGAAAAACGGTTACAATAGAGTTAGCACTCGAACGAACAGAGTGCTAACTCGTTTGTTTATTATTTATAGGAGGTTTTGAATATGAGCATCAAACCGTTGGCGGATCGCGTTGTGATTCGTTTTGTAGAGGCGGAGGAGACCACCAAGAGTGGCATCATTCTGGCGGCTGCCGCCAAGGAGAAGCCTCAGGTTGCCGAGGTGGTGGCTGTTGGCCCCGGCGGCAACGTAGAGGGTAAGGACATCGTCATGTACGTACAGGTGGGGGATAAGGTGCTGATCAACCGTTACGGCGGCACCGAGGTCAAGCTGGACGGTATCGAATACACCATCGTGCGTCAGAATGACATTCTGGCTGTGGTAGAGGACTAATTTGTACACTTGTAATTTGCTATTGGAGGTAAGAATATGGCAAAAGTAATTCTGTACGGCGAGGAAGCTCGCAAGGCTCTGCAGTCCGGTGTGGACCAGCTGGCCAACACCGTAAAGATCACCATGGGTCCCCGTGGCCGCAACGTGGTGCTGGATAAGAAGTTTGGCGCTCCGCTCATCACCAACGACGGTGTCACCATCGCCAAGGAGATTGAGCTGGACGACGCTTTTGAGAATATGGGCGCCCAGCTGGTCAAGGAGGTCTCTATCAAGACCAACGACGTGGCCGGCGACGGTACCACCACTGCCACTCTGCTGGCCCAGGCTCTTATCCGCGAGGGTATGAAGAACGTAGCCGCCGGCGCCAATCCCATGGGCGTTAAAAAGGGTATCCAGACCGCTGTAGATGCGGTGGTAGCCCAGGTGAAGGCCAATTCCAAAAAGGTCACCGGCACCGAGGATATTGCCAGCACCGCCACCATTTCGGCCGGCGATGCGATGATCGGTCAGTTGTTCGCCGAGGCGATGGAAAAGGTGTCTGCCGACGGCGTCATCACCGTAGAGGAGACTAAGACCGCCGAGACCTACACCGAGGTGGTGGAGGGTATGCAGTTCGACCGCGGTTACATCACCCCCTATATGGTCACCGATACCGATAAGATGGAGGCGGTCATCGACGATGCTCTGTTGCTCATCACTGATAAGAAGATCTCCAATATTCAGGACATTCTGCCTCTGCTGGAGCAGATCCTGCAGTCCGGCCGCAAGCTGATTATCATCGCCGAGGACGATGAGGGCGAGGCTCTGTCCACCCTGATCGTCAACCGCCTGCGTGGCACCCTCACCTGCGTTGCTGACAAGGCTCCCGGCTTTGGCGACCGCCGCAAGTACATGCTGCAGGATAACTCCATCCTGACCGGCGGTCAGGTCATCTCTGAGGAGCTGGGCTTTGATCTGAAAGAAGCATCCCTCCCCATGCTGGGTCGTGCCCGCCAGGTCAAGGTGACCAAGGAGAACACCGTCATCGTGGACGGTATGGGCGATCCCAACGCCATTAAATCCCGTGTGGGTCAGATCCGTGCCCAGATCGAGGTCACCACCTCCGATTTTGACCGCGAGAAGCTGCAGGAGCGCCTGGCTAAGCTGGCCGGCGGCGTGGCGGTCATCAAGGCCGGCGCCGCCACCGAGGTGGAGATGAAGGAGAAGAAGCTCCGTATCGAGGATGCTCTGTCCGCCACCAAGGCTGCGGTGGAAGAGGGCCTGGTGGCCGGCGGCGGCGTGGCGCTCATCAACGCTGCCTCTGTGCTTTTGCCTATGCTGGAGACCGCCGAGGGCGACGAAAAGACCGGTATCCAGATCGTGCTGAAGGCTCTGGAGGAGCCGGTGCGCCAGATTGCGCTCAACTCCGGTCTGGAGGGCAGCGTCATTATCGACAAGATCCGCACCGCCGACAAGCTCAACTTCGGCTTTGACTTTGCCAAGGAAGAGTATGTGGATATGTTTGCCGCCGGTATCGTGGATCCCACCAAGGTGACCCGTTCCGCTCTGCAGAATGCGGCCTCTGTGGCGGCTATGGTGCTGACCACCGAGAGCCTGGTAGCGGACAAGAAGGAGCCGCTGCCGCCCGCTCCCGCCGCGCCTGGCATGGACGGTATGTACTGATCACATAAGTAAAAACGCCCTGCATCCTCGAGAGGCAGGGCGTTTTCTTATGCCTTACAGTATTTGTCTTTCGTAGTCGGTCTGGTGTTCGTGAATATCTTTGCCTTCCATCAGATGGGTGACATCCACAAAGTCGTGGCGAGCATTCTTGATACCATTTTCGCCAATGGTGATAATGGTGCCGCCATTGATGGAGGCTTTCCAGTAACAGCCGGGACCGGTCTTACAGGCGAACATCATTTGAATTCCCTCATAAGGAATAATGAAGTTGTTGCAATGATCGTGCCCCGCCAGTACATGGGTAATCAGCCCGCTTTCTTTGAGCATAGTGAGCGCTCCGTCTTCTGCTGGATAACTGCAAATCGGCTCGTTCAGATCTCCATAACCATCTACGTGACCGCACCGTCCGCTGGTGAAGACGGTTTTTGCCGCCGCTCGGTAGGCATTCAGAGGAATATGTAACATCATCAGTCCGTCTTTATAGCCGATTTCTTTTAGTGCGGCGGCTTGTTCACCGATCCAGGCTAATTGATCGGGCCACAGTTTATCGTAAGCCCAACTTTTTTCTCCGTTTTCCTTGGTATAATCGGTGGAATTGTGGGAGTCGATCATAAACAGGGCGGTAACAGGCTGTTCCCCTTCGTTAATGCCGAGGATATAGTTGCCGTTGCCGAAGATGGGTTCACCGTCTTCAAACTGGCAAAGAGGATGCTTCTTGAACAGTTTTGCCGCTTCTAAAACGGACTCTATTCCATCCTGGTGGTCGTGGTTGCCCCATACGAAGGCCCACGGAATGCTGAAACTATCCAGCAGCTGTGCTAGCATTTCGTAGGAATGGAAGTGACGGGGATAGGCCATATCGCCGGTGACTGTAATGAGATCGGGACTGTGGCGCGTTACCAATTCTTTGATTGTGTATTCTAAAATGGGACGATAGGGATGGTCTTCGTTCCATTCAGAGTCGTTCATTTGCGGGTCAGACAAGTTGAGAATGACAAAATCTTTGCCATTAAGCTTTTGTAAAATCTTCATAGTAACACCTTTTGACTTGGTCAATTCCAGCTGTATACAAATTCGTTAATACCCTTACCTTCTACTAGATGTGTCACGTTCACAAACTGGTGATGCACGTCCTTGATTCCATTATTACCGATGGTGATGATGGTACCGCCGTTCATCGCCGACTGCCAATAGCAGCCGGGACCGGTCTTGCAGGCGAACATCAGCTTGACACCCTCATAGTCGATCATAAAGTTGTTGCAGTGATCGTGGCCGGCCAGCACGTGGGAGATGAAATCGGTGCCTTGGATCATCTCCAGCGCTCCGTCCTCCCGGGGGTGACTGGCGATAAGTTCGTGCTGCTGACCGTAGATCTCGGAGTCGCCGCCCCGTCCGCCGGGGAAAGCCATCTTTGCCGCAGCCCGGTAGCAGAACAGTGGGATGTGCAGCAGCATAATGCCGTCCTTATACCCCTTCGCTTTGAGTGCGGCGGCCTGTTGGGCGATCCAGTCGAGCTGATTGGGCCACAGCTTGTCGTATACCCATTTTTCTTCGCCGCTGTCTAGTGTGATCTTGACCGAGTTATGGGAGTCGATCATAAACAGCGCGGTGATGGGTGTGTCACCCTCCTGAATGGCGAGAATGTAGTTTCCGTTGCCATAAGCAGGGTCGCCGTCCTCGAACAGGCAGAGAGGATGCTGCTTGAACAGCTCGGCCGCCTTTAGTACCGGCTCCATGCCCTCCTGATGGTCGTGGTTGCCCCATACGACGGTCCAGGGGATTCCATAGCCGTCCAGCAGATTGGCAAAGGTCTCATAAGAGTCGAATTGGCCGGGATAGGCCATATCGCCGGTGACGGTGATCAGATCCGGTTTGTTGTCTTGTATCAGCGTATCAATGGTGTATTCGAGAATGGGGCGATAGGGATGACCCTCTTCCCATTCAAAGCCGTTCATCTGGGGATCGGACAGGTTGAGCACAATAAAATCCTTGTTTTTTTCTTTCTGCAGAATTTTCATAAAAATCCTCCTGACCAAAATTGCCTTTGCCGCTTATTTGTCTTTTTTCTTCTTTCTCTTGAAGATAAAACTACGGAACAGGATGAGGTTCATCACCGCAAAAAAGGCGACGAGGATGCCTAAAGTCAGCCAGGGCTTGACCGGTGCCAGGGTGGCCAGCAGCATCAGCGGAAAACCGAATACGATGGCGGGAAAATTCTGATACACCATATTGTCGGCGGCGGGGGTCTTGAATTCGCCGTCGATCTCCCGCAGGAGGATGATGCCGGTGCTGGCGGTGCCGGTCAGCATACCGTACATAGTGAGGAACTGCTCCTCCTGATACTCCTTAAAGAGCTTTTTGGCAACGAAATAGTTGTAGGCATAGGTGGACACGAGACCGACTACGCCCATGATGAGGATGATGCCCCAGTAGCGCTCCAGTACGCCCAGGCGGATGGCGGCAATGCCGGCCACCACCATGATGTCGTAGAAAAGATTGCCGGCGCGGGTCATCAGGAAATCGTTGGTGTACTCCTTCTTAACGATGCCGGTCTTTTTCAGCAGTCCCAGCACTGCCTTGATCACGGTGGCGGACAACACGCCCAGCAGGAAGTTGAAACCGTAGATGACCGATTTCATGCCTGGGATCAGATTGCCCAGCAGCATCATCAGCAGATAGGTCAGCAGATAGGCAAGCCCGATCAGCGCGATCTGGACGGTCATTTTATCAATGCTTTCCTGCATGGGGATCTCGTTAGCCTTTTGGATCTGCTCGGTGTTGATGGCAACCTCTTCGGTCTGTTGCTGCTTGACCAGTCCTTTTTTGCGCAGGATATTTAGGTGGATCACGCCGCCGATGCTGGCGCAGAGGAAGCCCAGGGCAGCGATGGTCAGGCCAAAGCTCTTACCACCCTCAAAGCCGAAGTCGTTTTCATAAATACCGCCGTAATTAAGTGCCTGACCGGTGCCCTGGCCGTAGCCAAAGGGCAGCAGGACGCCGGCCGCCTCAAAAAAGCCTTTGATAACCATCGCCGCCACCAGCGAAATGACAAAGCCCAGCACTGCCTGCAGCAGATAGGTGGCCACTGTCGTCACGCCGGTATTGAAGATTTCCACGGTACGCTTTTTGCTCATCTTACCCTTACCGGACTTAAAGGCGGTGGCGATAAAGCCCAGTGCCAGGGTGTGATAGGTGATGAGCTCCAGGGTGGCTGTGCCTTTGCCACCAAAAAAATCGGTGTCAAACATCACCTCGCCGGTAATGAACTTATAGACACCCGCCACCACGATCAGCATACCGCCGGCCAATACCGAGGTGGGGATGAGAGAGGCTTTGAGAAAGGGGATAGCTTTCTTGACAATGTTTGCAACTAAAAGGCTGACCAGCAGAACGGCGAACAGATTCAGACCGCTCCATGCGTTAAAGTCCCAAAAATTGATCATTGGAATCACCTCTCGTTATGTTTTTATGCCGATAGTAGATATGTACGTACTTGAGAGCGTTGAAACGCTTATCTCCCTTAAACTGATAAACCTTTCCGCCGTAGTAGACGTTTAGCTTGTTGCGGCCCAGAACCGTTACCGCAGTGGCCTCAGAGAAGGGGAGAGTCATCTCTTGTACGGTGCCCTCGTCGATAACGACCCGGTTGCCGTATAGGCGCAGAGCGGCGTCCTCCCGCAGCAGCACCTTGTTTTTGTTGAGGATGACCTCGGACAGATTGGCTGTGTCCGTGTATAAAGGCTGCTCGGTATGCTGTGTTACGTCCAGCCGGTTGATAAACTCTTTTTGATAGTCGTACCACTGGGTGGTAAAGGCAAAGGGGAAATCAAAGTCCACGCCGCTCAGGCGCTTATCCTCGCCATATGTGATCTTGCGGTGGCAGTTGAGGCATTCCGCCTCGTTGCCATGGCTCTCAAAGCGGCTCAGTCCGCAGAAGGGGCACACGTAGATGGCTCTTTCCAGATATTCGGCTCGTTTGTTGGAGCGGAAGGTGGCGTCGGCTACACCCTCGTCCACAAACAGCTCCTGTTCGATGCAGGCAAACAGCTCAGCATCGGTCATGGCGGCGTATTCCTCCGGCTGAATTACCCGGGAAACGTAGGAGCGCATCCGTCCCTTGCGTATGCCGTCGCTCCAGCGGGGCTGGGCGCCGTAGCCGCCCTCAATGCGATAGAGGGCGATGGGCATATTCAGTTTGCGGGCCAGGGGCGCGATGGCCGGACTCATATACTCAGTCCTGCCGCTGTAGGTGCGATTGCCCTCCGGGGCGATGGCGATGGTACCGCCCTCCCGCGCCACCCGGATGCAGTTTTTGACTGCAGTCACGTCGGTGGTCTGCTTTTTGATGGGGATGGGGGCGATGAGCCAGCGGATGAGAGAGGACACCCACCCGTTGGAGAACAGATCCTCACTGGCCATATAATACACCGGGCCGCGGATGGACATACCCACAAAAAACTGGTCAAAGGGTGTCTGGTGGTTGAGCAGCACCAGATAGGGTCGGTCCTCCTGCTCGGCAAACCGGGTGGGGGAGATGCCGTATTTCCATCGGGAATAGGGCTTTAGTATGCAATAGACGATGTTGCGTACGATCCGATGGCGGTGTTTGATCCATTGTTTCTTTTTATTCATAGGGCTCTCCTGTTTACAATTGGCAAAAGCTTGTTGTAACGTGACTAGTGAGTAGTAACGTAATTCAATATATTATACCGATAATTGAGCTGCAAGTCAAAGAAAAATAAAGAAAAAATATGAGATATTTTAATATTCGACAAACGCAATAAGAAAAAAGCACTTGCCGGTGCAAGTGCTTTTCTGCGAAAGGGTAACCAAATGGAGCAGGAACAAGGAGAAAGTAAGTAAAAGTCGCACAGCTGCTCTGTTCGACAAATTGGAATTTATCGAATCAAAAAACACCTTTGTTGTATTTCTTCTGCACTGCAACAATCCAAGCAATTCCAATGAATAATCCAATAAACAGCACTGCAACAGCAATCATAGCAATTGCTTCTGATGCACCGAATAGACCTATTATACCGCTGAGTAATAATGATATTGAAACAACAAACATGGCTTTCCCGAAAGCTTTTCCATAGGCTGCTTTATCGGCAACTTTGGTTTGATGGTAATCGTGAATCAAGCTGGTTTTTCCTTGATATATCGCGATACTTACTTTAATCATTGGGACTGCTGCTAAAAACATAATTATAGAATACAGCACCATACTATCACCTCGCCAAATTCTTGTTTTCCGAACAGTATTATACCACGAATATTTACGATAAGCAACATTTTTACAAATTGGAATTTGCTAATTACGCTGCTTACAAATTTAAGTTATAATAATTCTGTTCATATTTCCTTCTCCACTACAAGTGCTTTTTCACAAAGTCACAATGGTCATTATGATTCCAATTCACAGTATAACATAATCATTACATCCGCTTCAAGACAAAATTATTTAACATTTATATAAACGAAATAAGGGCAGACTTAGCGATAATAGATCACTAAATCTGCCCGAATAATTGACTTCGGTGGTTCGAATCCATATTGATGGAAAGTTTGGTGATATTGTGCCTACGGCACAGTGATATTATATTCGCCATAAAACTGGGCGAAGCCCAATATCGCTCGGCTTTAGCCGAATATCACTGCGAAGCAATATCACTCGTCGAAAGGCGAATATAACTGAAAAAGATATTTTCGGCAGTTTTGCGTATGTATTCGAACCTTTACAAAAATGATATATTGCTACGCAATATGATATACGGCTGGCACCGTATGATATATTTCCACTTCGTGAAAATATGATATAATATCCGTTCCTTCATATGCCGCAGGCATATATCACCCACCGAAGGTGGATATCATATCGAAGATATATCACCCGTTCCGCAAGGAACGGATATCATTGAAAAACGAC
>JAFQKB010000053.1 GCA_017397125.1 Clostridia bacterium
CCGACGCGATGGGGCGTCGGGGGATAGAAGGGCTGGCGCATCTCTTCGTCAAGGCGGCGGCGGAAAGGCTCGGCGAGTGCCGCGTAGCGCTCGGGGTCGTACCGCTGGATAAAGTCGATATTCTGATAGATGGCGTTGGCGGTACCCTTGTACCAGTCGGCGCCCTGGTTGCGCTGATAGGGCGGCAGCACATGGACGCCGGCGTCCATACGGTCCAGATCCCAGGGCTGGCCGGAGCCGATGTAGTCGTTCAGCTCCAGGGGCTGGTACTGGGTCAGCACGCCCACCGTCTCTATACCGGAATTGACACAGTTGGACAGGGGAAAATCGATGATGCGGTACTTACCGCCATAAGGCACTGCCGGCTTGGCGATGCGGCGGGTCAGCGCGTACAGACGGCTGCCCTGACCGCCGGCCAGCAGCATAGCGACACATTCCTGTTTACGAAACATTTGTGATCTCCTCCTCAATTACGTTCAGCATTGGCCTTGGCCAATTTTTCTGCTTTTTTCTTAGGATAGGGTCTGGCCCGCTTCTTTTTGAGCACCAGCACCGACAGGGGCGGCAGGGTCAGCGCCGCCGACTGCTCAAAGCCGTGGAAGGGTATGGGATCGGTCTTGATGGGACCGTTGCTTACGTTGCCGCCGCCGAATTCAGCCAGGTCGGAGTTAAACAGCTCCGCCCACTCGCCGTACACCGGCAGGCCGATGCGGTAGCCCTCCCGCCGGACGGGGGTGAAGTTGCACACCACCACCACCTCGTTGCCCTTTTTGTCCATGCGGCGGAAGGAGATGACGCTCTGGGCGTTGTCGTCCGCCGCGATCCAGCGGAAGCCCTCCCAGGAAAAATCGTCCTGCCACAGGGCCGGGGTCTGCAGGTACAAATGGTTGAGGGTGCGGGTGTAATGCTTGGCCATCCGGTGGCTCTCGTAATCCAGCAGCAGCCAGTCCAGACCGCTCTGATAATCCCACTCCTTAAACTGGCCGAACTCGCTACCCATAAACAGCAGCTTTTTGCCCGGGTGGGTCATCATATAGCCGAGAAAGGCCCGCAGACCGGCGAATTTTTCCTCATAGGTGCCGGGCATCTTGTTGATGAGAGAGCCCTTGCCGTGGACCACCTCGTCGTGGGAGATGGGCAGCACGAAATTCTCGGAAAAGGCGTACATCAGCGAGAAGGTCAGCAGATTGTGGTTGTCCTTGCGGAAATAGGGGTCTGTGCAGGTGTACCGCACCATATCGTTCATCCAGCCCATATTCCACTTGAAATTGAAGCCCAGGCCACCGTCCGAGGTGGGCTTGGACACCATGGGCCAGGCGGTGGACTCCTCGGCGATCATTAGGGCGTGGGGGTGGGCGGCGAACACCGTCTCGTTGAGCTGGCGGAGAAAATGCACCGCCTCCAGGTGCTCGTGGCCGCCGTATATATTGGGCACCCACTCGCCGTCTCGGCGGTTATAGTCCAGATACAGCATAGAGGCCACCGCATCCACCCGGATGCCGTCCACGTGGTATTCCTCCAGCCAGTACATCACGTTGGAGATGAGGAAGGAGCGCACCTCCGGGCGTCCGTAATCAAACACGCAGGTGCCCCATTCCTTATGCTCCCCCTTGCGGGGGTCGGCATACTCGTAGCAGGGTCCGCCGTCAAAGCGGAACAAGCCCGCCGCATCCCGGGGGAAGTGGGCCGGCACCCAGTCCAGGATCACCCCGATACCCGCCTGGTGGCAGGCATCCACAAAGGCCATAAAGTCCGCCGGCCCGCCGTAGCGGGAGGTGGGGGCGTAATAGCCGGTGACCTGATAGCCCCAGGAGCCGTCAAAGGGGTATTCCGAAATGGGCATCAGCTCGATATGGGTGTAGCCCATATCCTTTACGTACGGCACCAGATCCTCCGCCAGCTTTTGGTAGGAGAAGGGGTTGCCGTCAGCATAGGTGCGCCAGGAGCCGGCGTGCACCTCGTAAATGTTCATCGGTTGATCGTAGGGCGGCGTTTTTTGCTTCTTTTGCTGCCACTCGCCGTCCTGCCAGGCATAGCCGCCTACCTCGTATACCTTGGCGGCGGTGCCGGGGCGGGTCTCGGTATGTACGGCATAGGGGTCGCACTTGTCCACCGCCGTGCCGTCCTGAGCCACCACGTGATACTTATAGGTGGCGTAGGTGCCGATATCCTGCACGGTACACTCCCACACGCCGTCCTCCAGCCACTCCATGGGATGTGCATCCGGATTCCAGCCGTTGAAGTCCCCCACCAGCGAAACGGCCGCAGCCGCCGGCGCCCACACCCGGAACACGTAGCCGTTATCCCCCGCATAGTGACATCCCAGCCAGCGATAACTGTGGCTGTCGGTGCCGGCGTGGAACCGCTGCATCTGCTCCTGCAAATGGGCACTGTCGTGGTAAAGATCCATCGGTCAACATCCTCCTTTCTGAAAAAAGACATACCTATACCCTCTCATTTTAGCAACAAGCCAAGCAAAAGGCAAGTGTTTTTGTTTATTTTGTTAGAAAGATTTTTACAGATTATGGAACATTTTGTCTTTTTTGCCATAAAAATGCGGAAATAAATGGCAAAACTGCACAAGAGCGCAAAAAAGCCGCCTCTCCCGAGGCGGCTTTTTGCAATGAGAAATGAGCAATGAGGAGTGAGAAATTAGGGGTGAGGGTTGTAGGGGGCGGCGTCCCCGACGCCCCGTTCATAATTCACCACAAATTCAATAACCGGCCGATACCGATCACCGGAGAGACTATTGCCGTGATTGCCACAATAGCGGTGACAATCGTTCGAGTTTCTTTGATTCCTTGCGCTTCTTTTTCAATCTCTTTTCGACTGAATAGATACTTGCTTCTGTACAGTTCGTCGGAATCGTATACGGTCATCACCTTCCAGTACTTCAAAGCCCAAAAAGCGAAACAGGCATATCCGCCATTCACAATACCGGTTACAATAAGACCTATACCCAAAATCGTATCGTTATTTTGGAATATGCCGAGCACAACGATAGTCGCTATCCAAAACAGCGCTAAACACACATCCACGGTTTTTTGGATGCGCTCACGCTTTTGGTTTCGTTCGTGTTGTTCATCACGATATATCTTTTTGTAGCGTGCCATAACAACGCCTCCTTTGCTATCTCCCAGTCGCGACAAGCCGTGACAGCTCGCTCACTGCGAAGCGGCCCCCTTTTGTCGGCTATGCCGACATTTCCCCCGCTTGACGGGGAAGTTACCCTTTACATAAGGGGGGCCTATGCTCTGCGTAAACTATCCAAGTTACCCCTTAGCCTCATACCAGGTCTCGCCGATGTGGACGTCCACTTCCAGGCGGACCGACAGGTCGGCGGCGGCCTCCATCTCCTCACGGAGTAGACGGCACACCGTATCCGCCTCGGCGGTGGGGCACTCCACCAGCAGTTCGTCGTGCACCTGGAGAATGAGCTTGGCCTCCAGGCCCGACCCCTGCAGACGGCGGTACACCCGCACCATAGCGATCTTGATGATGTCGGCGGCGGTGCCCTGAATGGGCATATTCCGCGCCACCCGCTCACCAAAATGGCGGGTCATGGCGTTGCCGGCCTTCAGCTCCGGCAGAGGCCGGCGGCGGCCCAGCAGGGTGGCGCCGTAGCCCCGGTCGGTGGCATCGGCGATCAGCCGCTCCATAAAGGTGGACACCGCACCGAAGTGGTGCAGATACCGCTCGATATACTCCTTGGCCTCACCGTAGGAGATGCCCAGATCCTCCGCCAGAGAATGAGGGCCGATGCCGTAGATGATGCCGAAATTCACCGCCTTGGCGCCGGAACGCATCTCGGGGGTGACCTCCTCGGGCGCTACGCCGAACACCTGGGCCGCCGTCTGGCGGTGGATATCCTCGCCGGTATTAAAGGCCGCGCACATGGTGGGCTCCGCCGCCATGTGGGCCAGCACCCGCAGCTCGATCTGGGAATAGTCCGCATCGCACAGCACCCAGCCGGGGCGGGCGGTGAAAAACCGGCGCATCTGCCGGCCCAGCTCCGACCGGACCGGGATGTTCTGCAGATTGGGCTCGGAGGAGGAGATCCGCCCGGTGCGGGTCTCGGTCTGGTTGAACACCGACCGGACACGTCCGTCCGGGTCGATGACCTTGAGCAGCCCCTCGCAATAGGTGCCGTTGAGCTTGGTCAGGGTGCGGTATTCCAGCAGCTGGGCCACCACCGGGTGGGCGGTGCGCAGCTTCTCCAGCACCTCCGCATTGGTGGAATAGCCGGACTTGGTCTTTTTGCCGGCGGGCAGGCCCAGGTCCTCAAACAGCGCCTTGCCCAGCTGCTTGGGGGAGTTGAGATTGAATTCATAGCCCACTTGCTGCCAGATGGACTGCTGCAGGGCGGTGATGCGGGCGGTCAGCTGCTGCCCAAAGGCGGCGATGCCCTCCCGGTCCACCGCCATGCCCTCCTTCTCCATGGATGCCAGCACCAGCGCCAGAGGCTGCTCCACCTGGGTGAGCAGATGGGTCATCCCCTGGGCCTCCACCTCGGCGGCCAGTCGATCCGCCAGCACCGGAAAGGTGTGCAGCACCTCCTCGGCGGGCAGACCGTACTCGGTCAGCAGACGCGAGAGGGAATAATCCGAGGACAGCGGATTGAGCAGATAGGCCGCCAGGGCGGTATCCAGCACAAAACCCGCCGGGGTGTCCCCCGCCGCCAGCAGAGCGCGGTAGAGGGCCTTGCTGTGGTGGGTGCGCTTTTCCACCGCCGGATCGCACAGGAGTGCCACCAGGCGGTCATAGTCGGCTGCGAATCGGTCCACCCGGGCGCACCGGCCGGCGGCCGCCACCGCCAGGGCGGTGATCTCGTCCCCCTCTACGGTGGCCAGTACATCCATCTTGCCCGCCGCCGCAATGGCGTCGATGAGGGTGCCCAGGGATTCGTTGCCCTCCACCTCCGGGGTGGCCAGCGGCGCCGTCTCGACGGCGGGGGCCGCCATCGGCTGGGCGGACACACCCAGCTTCTCCATCCATTTATACAGCTCCAGGTCCTGCAGCAGCGCCGCCAGCCTGGGCTCGTCCATAGGCCGGACGGCGTAGTCGTCGGCACGTAGCGAGATGGGCACATCCCGGCAGATGGTGCCCAGCATCCGGCTTGTGTAGGCGCTGTCCTTGCCCGCCGCCAGCTTGCCACGCAGGTTGTCCCGGATGTCCAGGGTATCCAGGTTTTCGTAAATATAGTCCAGCGACCCGAACCGCTGCATCAGATCCAGGGCGGTCTTCTCCCCCACCCCGGGCACCCCGGGGATGTTGTCGCTGGTGTCCCCCTGCAGCGCCTTCAGGTCGATGAGCTGGGCGGGGGTCAGGCCGTATTTTTCTTTGATGGCGGCCGGGTCGAAGACCACCGTTTCGGGTTGTCCCATTTTGGTGGTGGCCAGCAGGACGGACACGCCCTCCCCCACCAGCTGCAGGCTGTCCCGGTCGCCGGTGGCGATGGTGCAGGTGTCCCCCGCCTCGGCAGCGGCCGCCGACAGGGTGCCGAGGATATCGTCCGCCTCGTAGCCGTCCAGCTCCACCAGCGTCAGACCCATAGCGGAGAGGATATCCTTGAGGGGCTGCAGCTGCTGGCGCAGCTCCTCCGGCATGCCCTTGCGCCCCGCCTTGTACTCGGCGTAGGCCTTGTGCCGGAAGGTGGGGGCGTGGCGGTCAAAGGCCACAGCGATGTGGGTCGCCTCGGACAGAGTGCGCAGCCGGGCGAGGATATTGAGAAATCCCACGATGGCATTGGTGTACCGACCGTCCTTGGTGGTCAATGCCTTGACCCCATAGAAGGCCCGGTTGATAATGCTGTTGCCGTCGATAACCAGCAGGCGGTTCATACAATCATCCTTTGCGACGTGATGGGTATAGTATAGCACAAACCAGCGTGGAAATCTAGCAGATTATGCAAAAAAGGCACACCGGCGAATTTCGCTCGGTGTGCCTTTTTGAACGCTCTACAAATTTTAGTCTGTCCTAATGCAAGATTGTAGGGGCGGATATAATCCGCCCGTCTGCGGGATCCGCGGGCGGCAGATTGCCGCCCCTACGGTGTGACCGCGCTTCTTTACAAGGCTGTTACAAGCTCATTGACATCCGCACACATCGTATGATATACTGTTATTGGAAGAATTTAGTGTAACAGAAAGGTAAGGTGAGTCCCATGAACATTTTAACATTCGAAACGAGCACAATTGACATGAAAATTTTAAAGGAGAATGTTTATGAGATTTACAAACAAACACTTTATAACTAACAGAGTTAATCGATTTGTTTCGTTCATTTGTGTACTGTCATTGATGATGCTTTCCCTGTTCTGCCCAGTAGCCGCAGTCGAATACGAACGAAATCAAAGCAAAATATCAACTGCTCTATTACAACAATTGTCCTCAATTGACAAAACAGAAACAATTCCAGTTGCGGTATGGCTTAATGACATTGAATACGATGAAAACGCCATCAATGCGCAGGCCAATGCGACGGTCGATGTCATCAAAAGTACCATTACAAATGAGAAGACAACATTGAACCAAGATAATAACTTTTCCTTTTTACTATCTTCTGGAGATAACCCAGAAGAATTGAACGATACTCAGTTGTTTTTAGAGGCAAAACGGAAAATCTTTTTTGATCTGTACACGCAATCAAACACAACACGCGTCGAAACACAACTAACGGCCGATACAACTATTGACGCAGCACAAGTAACATGGGTTAGTCATTTCTCACCAGTCATTAAAATGAACCTGACAAAAACCCAAATCATATCTCTATCACAGCATAATGATGTAGAAGAAATTCTCTTGGACAATCGTAGTATCTTTCCACAGGGAATCGATGATGATATTTTTTCTGATGATGTCGTTCCTAAATCCGATAATCCGACACAGGTTACAACTCCTTATGAAGTTTGGCAAGAAACAACCAATATCACATATGTGAAATCCCTTGGGTATGATGGTTCTGGTGTGAAAGTGGGTTTGTGCGATGGAGGCAAATTAGACTATCCGAATCTCGATGCAAACAAACGCCGAATATTTGATACTCTGTACCGAGAAGGAAGACTAATCGCTGACCCCAGCGCTTACGTGAACGATCCGGGACACGCCATTTCTTGTGGGGGTGTGATTGCAGCAACAGATGGTTCCGTTCCCGGTATTGCTCCTGGAGTTACCTTGTATTCTACTGCCGGACACAATCGCACCGGCGGTGATTATGGCGCTATCGAATGGTTAATCTCTAGTGGTTGTCGCATCATATCCATATCTGCTGGAGGAGCAGAAACTAATACCTACGAAGCTTTTTCGAAGTGGATCGATCACATCGCCATACAGCATGATGTTACTGTAGTTTTTTCTTCCGGGAATGGAGGCTCTATCGGCATATGCGATGGTGCTATGAGTTACAATTCAATCACAGTAGGCGCCAGTGATGACAGAAACACAGTTTCTAGGATTGACGACATTCACGCTCCTTTTTCTTCTTATTACAGCGGTTCTTCCACCTCTCTTCCTATAAAGCCTGATTTGGTAGCTCCCGGAGCGAGTATAGAAATACCTGGAGTGAATGGTTCTGTTGCAAGCGGAATCGTAAGCGGTGGAACAAGTATATCTTGCCCAATAGTCGCAGGAGTGATTGCCCTTATGTACGAGATGCGTCCTTCGCTAGAAGCTAAACAAGCATTAACAAAAGCAATTTTGTTAGCCGGTATTTCTCGATGTGGTTCATTAACACGCAATTCCGTTGCAGGTAGCACAATAACAGCAATGCAAACCAAAACAGGAGCCGGATTAGTCGACGCGAAGGCTATGCGATATATTGCCGAAAACGGACGATTTGCTGCAGGCACTATGGGAAGCGGCGTTTCAGCACATACAACAACATTTAATGTTTCTTCCACTGATACGTATACTCGTGTATGCTTGGCATGGTTGAAGAACAATCGAATCAGCAATTCGCATATAACGAATTCCCCGTCAAATCCTGCATGTGCCCTGCTCTATTTGAAAGTGCAAGCTCCCGATGGTACAGTATATGAGTCGAAGCGAAATGGCGGTAATGTACAATTAATTGCGTTTACTCCTACAATGCCCGGTCAATATACAATCACCATCACCAAAGCTGCTGCTCCTTCCGCCGAACCTAATGTTCATTTTGGATTGGCTTGGTATTAATAGGAGTCTTGTATATGACAGATCACAGCGTTCTGAGATCATTCTTAGTGGTGGTGGCATTGATGCTCGTCCTGACCGGATGTCAAGTGCAGACAGAGGATCCCTCTTTCCCCACAAGCACGCCTTTGTCCGACCACGTTTCAACCACCACAACCACCATATCTTCATCCCGCCCAGTTTCCACCACAGAGAGTTCTGCAACCACAACCACCGCAACCGGTTCTGCGGCAGAAACGAAGGGGCTGGTCTTTGATGTCAGCAATAAAGTACGGGTGCGCAGCCGCACAGGCATCGGCACTGCACCGGGAGATGTGAAAGGACACATTCTCCGCAGTCCTCAAGACCTGCAAGAGGCCAGGCTGGAAGAACTGGAGCTGTACGACTACCGAGATACGCTTGACACAGCGGCCTATACCGAAGCTTTTTTCGAGGATAAAGCACTGGTGCTGGTCTACGTTACACTAAGTAGCGGATCCTTGCAACTGACCTTTAACCGGCTGACGGTCAAGGATGTGATGCTGACCGTTCATTACACCATCACTCGGCACACCACCACCGTTACGGCAGATATGGCCTATTGGTGTGCGGTGATAGAGGTGGACCGGGAGGCGGTGCAGGAGATCACCTCCCTTGTGGGGAGCGGCACCCAGGTAAATCTTGCTACCGTCGGAACAAGTGGATAAAAAAGAAACAAGGAAAAGACGCACCGGGCATTCTTGCTCGGTGCGCCTTTTTCATTTTGTAATAGGCTCTCACCCCACGCCGATCTCCTGCATCTTCTGCTCGTGCTCCTCCAGGGTCTCGGAATAGTGATTGTCAAAATCCTGACCATAGAAGAAATAATAATAGGGCGAGGGTGTGGGCTCCTGGGCGGCACGGATGGCCCGCAGACCGGGGCTGCAGATGGGGCCGGCGGGCAGACCGACGCGCTTGCCGCAGGTGTTGTACAGGGGTGCGTATTTCGCCTGGTTGGCCACCAGGGGATTGCCGGTGATGAACTCATTGACGTAGTCCCGGGTAGGATCGGCATTGAGATAGAGAAACTCCGATGGGTTGTCCAGCCGGTTGTGGAATACGGAGGACACCAGCTTCATGTGCTTGTCGCTGCGGGCCTCACACTCGATGATGGAGGCCAGGATCAGGGTGTCGTCCGACAGGTCCCCCACCTTGGCCCGGTAGTTGTTGAGCATCCGGACGAGCACCGTCTGGGGGTCGTCGTTGACGTAAAAGCGGTAGGTATCCGGAAAAAGATACCCCTCCATGCGGAAGCACCGGTCCTCGCTGATGGGGATGGTAAAGGACTGGGGGGTGTAGCTCTGACACACCGCGTAAAAATCCGCCACGCTGCACACACCCTTTTGCTCCAGCAGGCGGGCGATCTCCATAAAGGTGTAGCCCTCCGGGATGGTCACCGTCACCTCCGCCCGGGCCGTGGTGGTGGTCGTGGTGACGGTAGTGGTTGTGGTGGTCGCTGTCGTGGTGGTGGACGACGGCGCTGTGGTTGTGGTGGTCACGGTGCCGGACTCCACCGGCTCCGGTGTGGACGGTGACGGCGGTGGGCCGCCGCAGCCGCCACACAGCAGCACGCCGCATAGGACCAGGCATAGAATTTTCTTTGCTCCCACAGCTTTTCTGCATCCTTTCTGGGGATAGTCACTCATTTGATCTCCGTAATGTCGTAGGGGGTGGTCTGGTAGACGAAGTAGTTGAGCCAGTTGCTGTACAGCAGATTGGCGTGGGCGCGCCAGGTCACCAGCGGCTCCCGGGTGGGGTCGTCGTCCGGAAAATAGTTCTTGGGCACGGCGGTGCCCAGGCCGGCGGCCTGGTCCCGGAGATACTCGTTTTTGAGCGTGTCCGCGTCGTACTCCGAGTGACCGGTGATAAAGATCTGCCGGCCGCCGGGGGTGGCCACGGCATAGATGCCGGTCTCCTCAGAGGAGGCCAATATCTTCAGCTGCGGCACCGCCGCCACGTCCTCGGTGCGGACGGTGGTATACCGGCTCTGGGGCACCATAAACACATCGTCAAAGCCCCGGAACAGAATGGACCGCTTATATTCCACCTTGTGGGGGAAGATGCCGAAATACTTGGCGCCGATGGGGTATTTGGGGATGCCGTAGTGGTAATACAGTCCCGCCTGAGCACCCCAGCAGATGTGGAAGGTGCTGGTGACGTGGGTCTTGCTCCACTCCATGATGGCGCACAGCTCCTCCCAATACTCCACCTCCTCAAAGGGCATCTGCTCCACCGGCGCGCCGGTGATGATCAGGCCGTCGTAATAGCTCTCCTTCACGTCCTCAAAGGTCTTGTAAAAGGTGAACAGATGCTCCGCAGAGGTGTTTTTGGACACGTGGGAGGTGGTGTGGATGAACTCAAACTCCACCTGCAACGGGGAGTTGCCCAGCAGACGGGCCAGCTGGGTCTCGGTCTCGATCTTTTTAGGCATCAGGTTGAGCAGCAGTATCTTCAGGGGACGGATGTCCTGGGTGATGGCGCGGGTCTCGGTCATCACGAAAATATTCTCATCGGTAAGCGTCTGCACCGCCGGCAGATCGTTGGGGATCTTAATGGGCATAGTCGTGTCCCTCCCTTCACAGTATCAAAAACGAAATCACATAGTATCCAGGGCCTGCTTGATATCGGCGATCAGGTCCTCGGCACTCTCGATGCCGCAGGAGAAGCGCACCAGGTCGGGGGACACCCCGGCGGCCGCCAGCTCGGCATCGTTCATCTGGCGATGGGTGGCGCTGGCCGGGTGCAGGCAGCAGGTGCGGGCATCCGCCACGTGGGTCTCGATGGCGGCCAGCTTCAGGTTCTTCATAAATCTCTCCGCCGCCGCGCGGCCGCCCTTGACGCCAAAGCTGACCACGCCGCAGGAGCCACCCGGCAGATACTTCTGGGCCAGGTCGTAGTACTTATCACCGGGCAGGCCGGGATAGGTGACCCAGGCGATGCGGTCGTCCGACTGCAGATACTCCGCCACCGCCTGGCCGTTCTCGCAATGGCGCTTCATACGCACGTGGAGACTCTCCAACCCTAAGTTCAGCAGAAATGCGTTCTGGGGCGCCTGGATGGAGCCCAGGTCCCGCATCAGCTGGGCGGTGGCCTTGGTGATGTAGGCGCCCTCCAGGCCGAACCGCTCGGTGTAGGTCACGCCGTGATAGCTGTCGTCGGGGGTGCACAGACCCGGGAACTTATCGGGATACTTGGTCCAATCGAACTTACCGCTGTCCACGATACAGCCACCCACCGCCGCACCGTGGCCGTCCATATACTTGGTGGTGGAGTGGGTGACGATGTCGGCGCCCCACTCAAAGGGACGGCAGTTGACCGGGGTGGCGAAGGTGTTGTCGATGATCAGCGGCACCCCGTGGGCGTGGGCCGCCTTTGCAAACTTTTCGATATCCAGCACGGTCAGAGCCGGGTTGGCGATGGTCTCGCCAAACACCGCCTTGGTGTTGGGACGGAAGGCGGCGTTGAGCTCCTCCTCGGTGCAGTCGGGGGATACAAAGGTAAAGTCGATGCCCATGCGCTTCATGGTGACGGCGAACAGATTGTAGGTGCCGCCGTAGATGGAGGAGGAGGACACCACGTGGTCGCCGCAGGAGGCGATATTGAACACCGCATAGAAGGAGGCCGCCTGGCCGGAGGAGGTCAGCATGGCGGCGGTGCCGCCCTCCATCTCGCAGATCTTGGCCGCCACCGAGTCGTTGGTGGGGTTCTGCAGACGGCTGTAGAAATAGCCGCTGGCCTCCAGGTCGAACAGCTTGCCCATATCCTCGCTGGTGGCGTATTTGAAGGTGGTGGACTGGATCACCGGGATCTGGCGGGGCTCGCCATTGCCGGGGGTGTAGCCACCCTGGACGCATTTGGTTTCTATTTTGTAGTTGCTCATTGTGCTCATCCTCTCTGGGAAAATTAGTGGGTAAACATATACAGGATAAGTATACCCCCAAGAGGGCGGGAGTGTCAAGTGTTTTGCGCCCGCTCCCCCACTCCGGATGGTCAAAAAACGGTTGCAATCCTCCGGCGGTTATGCTAGAATGAGCGAAGAAACAAGAAAAGGAGCATGTCTTTTATGATTCCCTCCCCTCTCTATCGAGACCCCATCTACAATGGCGCCGCCGACCCCATGATCATCCGCAAGGAGGAAAACGGCAAATATTATATGTTCTACACCCAGCGCCGGGCCAACCAGCAGGTGGTGGGCGTCTCCTTCGCCTACGGCACCGCCATCGGCGTAGCCGAATCGGACAATGGCCGGGACTGGCACTACCGGGGGGCGCTGGAGCTGGACTTTGAGTTCGGGCACAACACCTTTTGGGCGCCGGAGATCGTCTACGACGAGGAGGGGCGGCTATATCATATGTACGTGACCTACATCCAGGGCATCTATACCCGCTGGGAGGGCGTGGCCACCCTGGAGCACTATACATCTGCCGATCTGTTCCACTGGGAGCACATCGGCTCCCTCTCCTTTGGTTCCTCCCGCATCATCGACCCCGCCATCTATCGGCTGCCGGACGGCACCTGGCGGATGTGGTATAAGGATGAGCGGCAGAACTCCTGCACCTGCTGCGCCGACAGCCGTGACCTTTTCAATTGGGAGTACCGGGGTGTCGCCGCCGATGACTGCTGCCAGGAGGGTCCCAACGTATTCGCCCTGGGCGGCTATTACTGGATGATCGCAGACGTGTGGGACGGCCTGGCGGTGTACCGCTCGGAGGACCTGACCGTCTTTACCCGGCAGGAGGAAAATATCCTCCGGGGCAGCGGCACACGAGATACCGACCGCAGCAATGGCTCCCACGCGGATGTGTTTGCCGTGGACGGCAAGGCGTATATCGTCTATTTCACCTACCCCTGCCCCGACACAGCCCCCACCGTCAGCGTGGTGCAGATGGCCGAGCTGCGGGTGGAGGACGGCCGGCTGGTGTGTCTGCGGGACGATAGCCCGGACGTGGAGTGGCCCCGGAGATGACCGCCGGGGCCGGGAAATGCCCCCCGGGAAATAAAATAGAGCAAATTATAAAAAACACTTGACTTTTACAGGCAGTATGCGGTATACTATGTGAGCGCTCTGAAAGCGCACCACATATCGCGGGGTGGAGCAGGGGTAGCTCGTTGGGCTCATAACCCAAAGGTCGAAGGTTCGAATCCTTCTCCCGCAACCAAAAACCTTCTCGGACGAAGTTCGGGAAGGTTTTACTTTTTCACTTTTCACTCTTCACTTTTCACTAAATCCGTCCGAGAAGCTTTTTGGAGGTAATAAGTAATAGTGAATAGTGAAAAGGTATCAGATGTAGCTTTTTTGCCAAGGCAAAAAGCATTTTTTATTATAATCGGGTGAAAAAGGTTTTAAGTCCTGCATCTTTTTCGGCACCTCTACTCAATGTTGCGAACCGAAAAAGATATCGGTTCGGAAAACCCAGAAACCCGGGCGGTTTCTGGGTTTTTTCGTGCCATTTTTCAAGGTAAAATTCAAAAGATATCATTTCCCAAAAACGACCTTTGAGGAGGACTTGAACTATATACCAAATCAATATTAGGTGGAAAAATCTACACTTATATGATATAATTAATACAACAGATAAAAATTTGTTGGAGAGATATAGTATGAGTATCGTAAAAAATGAAATACCAATTTTGGAGTTTGACACGGAGCAAACGGCAGTCCTCAACCCTACTCACGAAAATCTCGGTTTGGAGCTTCCAAAGAAATGTGTATTTGCTTTTCTCGGCGCCTACATAGATGAATATGCCAATAAAACCGATGCCAAACAGGTGTCGACTTTTGTGAGTGCAACAAAGCACTATCCCATCTATGTCATAAAGTATAAGGGAGAAGATATTGTGCTTTGCCAAGCGCCCGTGGGTGCTGCTCCTGCGGCACAGATACTTGATTGGCTGATTGGCTATGGTGTTCGTGAAATTATTTCAGCTGGCAGTTGTGGTGCCCTTGAAAAATTTCCCGAAAGTACATTTCTTATTCCCAATAAGGCGCTGCGTGACGAGGGAACGTCCTATCACTATGCTCTGCCCTCACGGTTTATGGAAATCAGCGAAAGGGCAAGAAAAGCAATCAAAGACACCATACTGGAACACGGGATGAAGTACAAGGAAGTCATCACGTGGTCAACTGATGGCTTTTTTCGTGAAACCAAAGAAAAAGTTGCTTACCGTAAAAGCGAGGGTTGTGCAGTTGTTGAAATGGAGTCTTCGGCACTTGCCGCTTGCGCAGATTTCAGAGGTGCAACTTGGGGAATGATACTCTACACAGCAGACAGCCTTGCGGATGCTGACAAATATGATGAGCGGAATTGGGGCGGTAATGCATATGAATATGCCCTTATGCTCTGCCTTGATGCGGTCATCAAATTGTAAAACAGAGAGTAAAATTCAAGCTTGTTGGTCAGTTTCAACCTTGATATCTTTTTCGGTGCTACGAGCCAAAAAAGACAGTCACCCATCCGGGTGGCTGTCTTTTTTATCTGCGTCGGCAGAATTGGTGCTGTAGCCCCGGGTTATGAGTCCGACGAGCGTAGCTCGTTGGGTCAAAGCCCCTGCACGCTGCCGGTGGCAGATGCAGTGCAGGGGCTTTGAGTGCCGCGGTCGATAAAATCGAGGA
>JAFQKB010000054.1 GCA_017397125.1 Clostridia bacterium
ATCACGATGCGCCCGTTTGCGACCACCCACCCAGGTCGGATAGAATTTGTAGGGGAGTGCCTCTGCGCCCTCCCGCCGGAATGGTAGTTTTCTAGCGGGACGGGAAACCCGTCCCCTACGAGATAACAACGGGTTTGGATAGAGTTTGTAGGGGAGGGTCTCTGCGCCCTCCCGCCGGAATGGTAGTTTTCTAGCGGGACGGGAAACCCGTCCCCTACGAGATTACACTGGCTTTGGATAGGATTTGTAGGGGCGCAACACGATGCGCCCGCAGAGAAAAGCACAAACCTCGTGAAGCCTCCCTCTTGAGGGAGGTGGATTTTGCCGCAGGCGAAAGACGGAGGGAGTTTATGATCCCCCCGGGCGGATATGGAATCCGCCCCTACGGCGTTGGTTTGAGATTATGAGAATCTTGGGAACGGGCGATTCGTGAATCGCCCCTACGGTGACGATCTGGGATTGTGCGCAAAACGAGAACGGGACGGGAAACCCGTCCCCTACATTTCTCATTCCTCACTCCTAACTCCTAACTCCTCATTCCTCATTTCTCATTACTCATTCCTCATTACGTTTGCGGCCTGCTTGGGGATGCGCACCACGTACTCAATATAATCCGCCTCATCCCGGCGGTGGCTCTCCGCCGGGATGCCGCCCCGGCGCATAATGTCCAGGGCGTGGTTGACCGTATTGAAAAACACCCGCACGTCCCGCACCAGAGGCTTGGCCGGGCGGCGGCGGACCCGTCCCTCCAGGGTGTCCTCCACCAACCGCTCCGCCTGGGCCACCGTCATACGGCCCTCCAGCATTTTGGCCAGCACCTGCCGCCGCAGGGCGCTCTCCTCCAGCCGCAGCAGCGCCCGGGCGTGACGCTCCCCCATGCCCGCCGCCACCAGCTGCTCCCGCTCCTCCGCCGGCAGCCGCAGCAGCCGCAGCTTGTTGGCCACCGCCGACTGGGACAGCCCCAGCCGCTGGGCGGCCTCGCACTGGGTCAGCTCGTGGCTCTCGATGAGCCGCCGGATACCCTCGGCCACCTCAAAGCAATTCATATCCTGCCGCTGTATGTTCTCAATGAGTGTCAACACCTGCCGCTGCCGGTCCTCCACCTGCACCTGCATGCAGGGCACCTCCCGCAGCCCGGCGATCCGCGCCGCCCGCAGCCGCCGCTCTCCGGCGATCAGCACCGGCTCCCCGGTCTCCATCGATACCGTCAGGGGCTGCAGGATGCCGTTTTCGCTGATGCTCTGGGCCAGCTCCACCAGCTTGTCCAGGGGGAACTCCCGCCGGGGCTGGGCGGGATTGGGGCGGATGTCCCCGGTGGGGATCATCCACACCTGCCCCTTTTCCGGATAGGGGCTCTTTTTCTTTTTCATACACACACCTCCCAATGTTTCACGTGAAACAAAAACAGCCCTTTCCCACCGGGGCGGGCTTGTCCACAAGCCCACCATACCACATCGGCGGGAAAAAGGCTGTCGCATTGGGTTGTCGGGAAAAGTGCGTTATAGCGGGCGCTTGGCGATTTTCGCCGAGGGCCGGGGATAGGCGGTCGGGGTGGGGCGCACCTTGTCGACCCGGATCAGGCGGCGCTCCATGGGCTCGATGCCCGGGATCGGCTCTTTCGGCAGCGAAAAAGCGGTGACCCCTGCCACCTTGCCTCCCAGCACACCGATGCCCCGGGATGCCTCGGCCCGCTCCCGGTCGGCGTCCGGCCCCTTGAGTGCCAAAAAGCGACCGCCCACCCGCACAAAGGGCAGGCAATACTCGCACAGCACCGGCATGGCCGCCACCGCCCGGGCCACCGCCACGTCGTACTGCTCCCGCAGGTCGGGGCGGCGTCCGCCCTCCTCGGCCCGGGCGTGGATGAGGCGAGCGTCCAGACCGGTCTCGCGGCACACCGTATCCAAAAACACCAGCCGCTTATTCAGGCTGTCCAGCAGGGTCAGCCGGCAGTCCGGCCGCAGCAGGGCCAGGGGCACACCGGGAAACCCGGCGCCGGTGCCCACGTCGATGAGGCGAAACGCGCCCGCCGGCAGCAGAGGCGCCACCGTCAGGCTGTCGGCAAAATGCTTGACGGCAATCCCCACCGGGTCGGTGATGGCGGTGAGATTCATCTTTTGGTTCCACTCCACCAGCAGGCGGGCGTATATCTCCAGCCTGTCGGCCAGCTCCGGGGTGGCCTCCACCCCAAAGGGTGCCACGCACCGGGCAAACAGATCGCGGTCAAACACGGTCAATTCTCCTTTCGGTTCTGGCTGCTCCACACGATGAGCACCGATACGTCCGCCGGGCTGACCCCGCTGATGCGGGACGCCTGGCCGATGCTCCGTGGCCGCACCCGGGCCAGCTTTTCCTGGGCCTCCTTGCGCAGGCCGTGAATGTGGTCATAGGGGGTGTCCGGGGGCAGCAGCCGGCCCTCCAGCCGGCGCATCTCGTCGATCTGGGCCTGCTCCCGGCGGATGTAGCCCTCGTATTTCAGCTCCACCTCTAATTGCTCCGCCACCAGGGGCTCCACGTGTGGGCGGGTGGTATCCACCGGGGTCAGATCCGCATACCTCACCTGGGGGCGGCGCAGCAGATCGATCAGCCGCACCCCGGCGGTGACCGGGGTGGTGCCGCAGGCGGTGAGTATCTCATTCAGTTTGTCCGACGGCGGCAGGCCGGTATTCTCCAGCCGTGTCCGCTCGGCGGCCATGGCCTCCTGCCGGGCGGTGTACCGGGCCCAGCGGACGTCGTCCACCAGCCCCACCCGCCGGCCGATGGGGGTCAGCCGCCGGTCGGCGTTGTCCTGCCGCAGCACCAGACGGTATTCGCTGCGGCTGGTCATCATCCGATAGGGGTCGCTGCAGCCCTTGGTCACCAGATCGTCGATGAGGGTGCCGATATAGCTGCTGGCCCGATCCAGGATCAGCGGCGGCTCCCCCTTCAGCTTGAGGGCGGCGTTGACGCCGGCCACCAGGCCCTGGGCCGCCGCCTCCTCATAGCCGGAGGAGCCGTTGAACTGGCCGGCACCGTACAGACCGGGCAGGTCCAGAAACTCCAGTGTCATCCCCAGCTGCAGGGGGTCGATGCAATCGTACTCGATGGCATAGGCGGGGCGCATCACCTGCACCGCCTCCAGACCCGGGATGGTGCGCAGCAGCTTCAGCTGTACGTCCACCGGCAGGCTGGAGGACAGACCCTGCAGATACATCTCGTCGGTGTTTTTGCCGCAGGGCTCGATGAACACCTGGTGCCGCTCCTTGTCTGCAAAGCGGACGATCTTGTCCTCGATGCTGGGGCAATAGCGGGGGCCGACCCCCTCGATGTGCCCGGAGAACAGGGGCGAGCGGTGGAGATTGTCCAGGATCACCTGCTTGGTGTCCGCCCCGGTCCAGGTGATGTGACAGGGCAGGGTGTTGTGCAGCACCTCGGTGGTCTCAAAGGAAAAGGGCACCACCGGCTGCTCGCCGTCCTGGCGCTCCAGGTTGGTAAAATCAATGCTGCGGCGGTTGACCCGGGCCGGGGTGCCGGTCTTGAACCGGCGCAGGGAGATGCCCAGCGCCCGCAGGCTGTGGGACAGGTCGGTGGCGGCAAACATGCCGTCGGGGCCGCCCTCATAGGACACATCCCCCACAAAGATGCGGCCCTTGAGGAAGGTGCCGGTGGCCAGGATCACCGCCCGGGCGACGTACTGGGCCTCCAGCCGGGTGGTCAGCAGAAACCGCCCGTCCGCCTGCCGCTCCAGGGATACGATCTCCCCCTGGCGCAGCTCCAGGTTTTCGGTGCGCTCCAGCACGCCCTTCATATAGGCGGAATAGTCCCGCCGGTCGATCTGCGCCCGCAGAGAGTGGACCGCCGGGCCCTTGCCCCGGTTGAGCATCCGGCTCTGCAAAAAGGTGGCGTCCGCCGCCTTTCCCATCTCGCCGCCCAGGGCGTCCACCTCCCGGACCAGGTGTCCCTTGGCGGTGCCGCCGATGGAGGGATTGCAGGGCATATTGCCCACCCAGTCCATATTGATGGTGAAAATAGCCGTCCGGCAGCCCAGCCGGGCGGCGGCCAGACCCGCCTCGATGCCGGCGTGTCCGGCGCCGATGACCGCTACGTCCATTTCGGCCTCTAAAAACCGCATGGGGTACCCTCCTTTTGCTCGTTACGGCACCCCGTCTCCCGGGGCACTTTTTCGGGTTGTTGTTGCACAATTTTCGACACAAAAAGGGCCAAAAAACCCGATTTTTCTACTTTGCGGAAATGTTCAGGGGAAAATTCCCCATTTCTTGGGTTTTCCACCGTTTTGTCCACTTTTCCACCGTAGTTTTCCCATTTAGGTGTGGAGGATTGTGGAAAATCGCCCACGCACCTGCCCAAACAGGGGGAAAACCACCCGAAAGTTTTCACATTTTCAACTTTCTTTTCCACCGAAAAAACCGTGAAAACCCTTGATTTGACGGGGTTTTCGCCGGTTTTCGACCGTTTGTTCTTTCCACATTCGCCCCCCAAAAATCAGAGGCAAAGGGCCGGTTTTTCCGGTGGAGTTTCCGCCCCTGCCGGCGGCGTTTTTAGTGGCCGGCGACGGCGGGAATTTCTGCTGCCACCCGGGTGCTTTTTCTTCAAAAAAACGGCTAAAAACTGACCGGGCAGGTCTGCCCGGTCAAGTTTTATGCTCCGCTTTACGCAGGATTATTCCTCGGTGGCTTCGGACTCCTCGGCGCCCTCGTCGGCGCTGTCGGTCTCCTCGGCGTGGGCGGTGATCTCGCTGGCGTCGTGCTCGGCGGTGGCGATGGACACGATGCGGGTGTCCTCCTCCACGCGCATGACCCGCACGCCCTTGGAGGTGCGGCTGCACAGACGGATCTCCGAGATGGCCATACGGATGATGATGCCGCCGGAGGAGATGAGGATCAGGTCCTCGCCCTCGGCATCCACCGTCATCACGCCCACCACGTCACCGTATTTTTCGGTATGGTAGTTGGTCAGACCCTTGCCGCCGCGGGACTGGACCCGGTACTCGTCAAAGCGGCTCAGGCGGCCGTAGCCGGTCTCGGTGACGGTGAGCAGCAGATGCTGGTCGTCCACCAGCTCCATACCCACCACCGCGTCGTCCCCGGCCAGGTTGAGCGCCTTGACGCCACGGGCGGTACGGCCGATGACGCGGGCGTCGTTCTCGTCAAAGCGGATGGCCATACCCTTTTGGGTGGCCACCAGCAGCTGACGGCTGCCGTCGGTGGTCTGCACCCGCACCAGCTCGTCGCCCTCATCCAGGTCGATGGCGATCAGACCGCTCTTACGCACGTTGGCGTAGGCATCCAGACGGGTGCGCTTGATGATGCCCTGGCGGGTGATCATACACAGATACTGGCCCTCGGTCTGGTCCTCCATACGGATCATGGCGGAGATCTTTTCGCCCGGCTGCAGGGGCAGCAGGTTGACGATGTTCATACCCTTAGACTGGCGACTGCCCTCCGGCACCTCAAAGCACTTGAGCCGGTAGACACGGCCCAGGCTGGTAAAGAACATCACATAGTCGTGGCTGGAGCAGATGAACATCTGCTTGGTCACGTCCTCCTCACGGGTGGTCATGCCGGTGATGCCGCGGCCGCCACGGTGCTGGGCCTGGTAGCTGTCCACCGCCTGGCGCTTGATATAGCCCATGTTGGTCAGGGTCAGCACGCACTGCTCCTCGGGGATCAGATCCTCGATGTCCACCTCTCCGGACACAATGGAGATCTCGGTGCGGCGCTCGTCGCCGTACTTGTCCCGCATGCGCAGGCACTCCTCCTTGACGATGGCCTTGACCTTATTCTCGTCCGCCAGAATGCCCTCGTACTCGGCGATCTTCATCAGCAGAGCACCCAGCTCGTCCTCGATCTTTTGCCGCTCCAGGCCGGACAACTGGCCCAGTTGCATCTTGACGATGGCGTCGGCCTGGACGTCGTCAAAGGAGAACCGCTCCATCAGCCGTTCCTTGGCGGTCGCCCGATCCTTAGAACCGCGGATGATGGCGATGACCTCGTCGATGAAGTCGCTGGCGGTCTTGAGCGCCTCAAAGATGTGGGCGCGGTCCCGGGCCTTGCGCAGGTCAAAGATGGTACGGCGGGTGATGACCTCCACCTGGAATTTGACGTACTGCTCCAGCATCTCCTTGAGGGTCAGCACACGGGGCACGCCATCCACCAGCGCCAGCATAATGGCGCCGAAGGTCACCTGCATCTGGGTATAGGCATACAGCTGGTTGAGCACCACCTGGGGCACAGCGTCCCGCTTAAGCTCGATGACCACCCGCATACCCTCCATGCTGGAGTGGTCCACCACGTCGGCGATGCCCTCCACACGCTTTTCGTCCACCAGGTCGATGATGGAGGCCACCAGGTTCTTCTTATTCACCATATAGGGGATCTCGGAGATGACGATGCGGCTGCGGTTGTGCTCCTCCTCGATCTCCGCCTTGGCCCGCACGGTGATGCGGCCCCGGCCGGTGGCATAGGCGGCGCGGATACCCGCACGGCCCATGATCACGCCGCCGGTGGGAAAGTCCGGGCCGGGAATGTGCTCCATAATGGTGGGCAGGTCCGCCTCGGGATCGTCGATGAGCAGGCAGATGGCATCCACCACCTCACACAGGTTGTGGGGCGGGATATTGGTGGCCATACCCACGGCAATACCGCTGGAACCGTTGACAAGCAGATTGGGGATCCGGCTGGGCAGCACCACCGGATCTTTGGTG